>DIJZ01000011.1 GCA_002421425.1 Caldifarciminota bacterium UBA5631 | reverse complement strand
CAAGCCAACCCGTGGATTGGATACATTTACAATGGTAAATCCATGGGAGAAAACTCTCCCTATGTATTCGCGAAAATAATTGAACCCACGCTCATAATATATCTTCAAAGAATATCTTGTGGACTTACCCTCGGAAGTCCAGCCCTCCAGAGAGACCTGAGTACTTCTAAAATACCCACTCTCATATTCATTGCCCATTGCAGCGAAGAACTCAGCACCAGACCCATCTTTAAAATTAAAAGAAGTATGAGCTAAGAAAAAATTCTGTGCTTTGAAACCATCAGTTTCTTCGAAGGTCTTCAAAAACCCTCCGCTTATGGTAACATAATCAAAAAAACCTACACTTAATGGAAAATTTGGACCTGCAAGGCCGAAGTACCTCTTAAGCCCCGTCCACGGGGTAAAACCAACTTCACTTACATCAAATCTGCTATCTACGTTGTAGTATGAGAGTAGAATGTGGTATCTCTCTTTCACGGAAGCAAGATTAAGAGTAATTGCATTACCGCAAATTCCTCGAGAAAAAGACCTTGAAATACTTCCTGCTAATTCCGTATTGTTTTGCAGCAGGTGAAAATCTATTCCTCCTGCGTGATTCTGGTGCGAGCTCCCTTCCTCAATCTTCCCAGAATAAAGGAAACAAATTGTGGAATTCTCTAAAAATTGATTTCTTATAGAAAAGACGTTGTAAAACGCGCGGGATTCTTGAATGGTGTCTCCATCTTCCGAAATCCATGCTACGCGGCCCGTGTAACTCGACAGAACTCCCGACTCGAAATTTCTCGTTTTAAAATATCCCTTAACCCCAAAGAGTATGGGCACGAAAACTCCTGAAGTGACAGCTCTTCCAATTCTTCTGGTATAAAACAAATCCACTGCAGGACCTATGTTTATCAGATATGCATTGGAATTAAACTTGAATACATCGTTACCTTCAATGAAAAAGGGTCTTCTTTCTTCAATGTACTCTTCATACTTCCCAAGATTAACGCTGTAAGGATCTGCTTCAATCTGAGCAAAATCTGGAAGGAACGTTGCGTTGAAAGACACGCTGTTGTTAGGAGTCCACTTTATGTCCATCCCCGCTTTTGGAACCACAGAGGTATCATTTCTATCAATCAGGAAAACGGGCAACGCTTCAATTCCGATGGAAGGTATAGGTGGAAAAACTTCAAGTTGAATGGGAAAGTCCTCAACTCTCACCCCTCTTTCACGAGCGTAAGAACCAAGATAGAGTTTCTGATTCTTATCGGAGATAAATCTAACAGCCTCAAACCCAAAAACAGGCTTAATTCTATCATACTGAATCGTTTTAAAGGGTATTTTCATTTCTACAATATATTGTCCGCCTTCAATTTTCGCACCAGAATACCATACTCCATCCCAGGAACCATCACTAATTTTGCCATTAGCAAGAACTATCCTGTCCACTTGCACACCAGCTGCAGAAACTGAAAAGTAGTATGCAGTTCTCCTGTTATTGAAGGAGTCAAGGAAAATTCCAACATAATCACCATCCTGATTATCTCTAATAGTGATAACCTTTCTTACATCTTCTCCAAACTCGCAATCAAAGGCAACATAAAGGGCGTCTTCAGACTGAAGAAGTAAAAGCCTGGTTTTATAGGCAGGAATATCAACATTTGAAGGTTCAAAGACTTTGAAATCTGTGAGACAGACTGCATTTTGCCAAACCGATTCGAGAACGCCATCAACATTAATGGGTGAATCAACCATCGGTAGTCGAAAGTGAATCTGGGCGATAAGAATTAGCCACAGCATAAATCCCTCCCTGATTGTTCGAAACGCTAACAATTATATAGGCTACATCATGGATTCGCCATTGCTCCTCCAGGAGTGCCTTAGCAATACACGCGAAGAAATTCTCTCAGAATATTCTTAATCCCGACATTAAAGCCGTATCCAAAGAAACCTGATAGTTTACCTTTCTTCATACAATAGAACATCTTCTCCCCATCTTTACACTTTACTTCCATATCATCAAACTCTTTCAAATTTCCTACAATTGTGATAGAAAATCTTTTTGTTTTTGTAATTGCCCTGAAAAGAGTGCCCCTGAAAGGTAAGCGAGCCCCAAGCATATTTAAGCCCGCATAGTAGCCGCACTCCCAAGCAACGGAATGCAGGTGCATATATTTTTCGACTCCATCAACAATATCAAAGACCTTGACTGCATCACCTCCTGCAAAGATCCCGGGGTATGCAGTCTCGAAAAACTCATTCACCCCCAGTTCAAAACCCTGGATCTCATTCTCCTGTGAACCCTTGGCAACTATTAAAGCTTCATAAGGAATTCGAACCCCTGCAGTTGTAACAATATGTCTATCAGAAAGCTCAGATATTTCGCTACTCGCATATAACTCTATGAACCCACTAAAGTTACTTGCAAGATAATCACCTATATCTCGGTTAACAATTCGGGATAAAGGATATGGAGATGAAAAAATTATTACTGGTACAATATTTAGACCCACAAGAATGTCAACCAACTCCAGAGTTACCATTCCGAAACCATATATGACAACCCTCTTAATGCCTTCCTGAATCAAATTCCTCAATTCTATCATGTCGCCTACCCTTGAGGGGTAGAAAATTCTCCGTCCAGAAAAGGGAATGAGCTTCTGACGTGACCCTATTCCTATAAACAACTTCTCATAATTCCACTCTCTACACCGCGAGAATATTATCATTCTATCCACATCGATCCCAGCGATTTCCTGACCATACTCTACCAATGCGGATGGTGGCAGTGAAGGAGAAAACTGAGAAATATTTTTCAAAGTTTTTAAAACTGAAGGCACAACCATTTTGCTGAAGACAAATGGGTCCCTAGTTACAATTCTTATGGGCCGCCGCGGCTCTGATCTGTATATACTCCACGCACAGTTTATTGACGCAGGGCCAGATCCAACTATAACGAATTCTTTCATTGCAGCCCGAGTCTTTCCAAAGTGGAGGGTAAAATATTTCCCTCTTCATCCCAGCCACGCTTCCTGTAATAAACTGAAAGGAGCCTTTCAAACTCATTTCTGTCATAAGCCTCACCCCTTGAAGGGCCTGTGGATGCTGGTAATTCAAAAATTCGATTTGGAAGTGTATCATCCTTTCTTCCAAATCCAGCTTTTCTATTATAAAGAGTCTCAAGATTCCATACCCGTTCCCCACATTTGTAAAGCTCCTCAGAAGGAACAAAAATCCCCCAAAGGTTGTAGATTATCTCAGAAAATAAATCAAGTCCGTAATACCCCCCAACAAAGGCGCATATGCCAAGAGAGTCTTCCACAGCCCGCATATTCTGATTGGTAATAAGAAAATCCATCTTTTCATCAGAGTATTTAAGTCTATAAGCCGGGTCTGTGGCAGAGTAAACCTCCTGAGAGGTGTTGAACCCCCTGAGGTGGCACGCACCACGCGTGGACGTCGCGTATCCAATCCCCATTCCTTTGATCCCACGAGGATCATATGCAGGAAATTCCTGTTTCTTGACACTCATAGAATACTCAGGGTGACCATAGAATTCCGCAAGTCTATATGAACCTTCTTTGATCAGTGATCCTATACCTTCGTTGCGTCCAGCAAGATGAATGAGTTTGAGCATTGCTTCTCCGTCACCGAATGGTGACTCGAAAGGAAGGTTGCGGAGTATCCCGTCCTCAAAGAGGTCCATAACGCAGGCCACGGTTGCACCCAGGGAAATGCCATCAAAGCCATACTCGTTAGCCAGATGATGGGCAAGTATCACATATCTGAGATCCGAAACGCCCGTTGCTCCGCCAAAAGCCCAGAGTGTCTCGTACTCCGGACCACTCACAATGTAAGTCTTCCCTTCGTATTCAACCTTACATACTCTGTTGCAACTAACAGGGCACTGCGCACAGGACCCGACTCGGAAAAGGTACTGCCTATTAACTTCCGTCCCATTGATGCTTTCAAATCCATCCATATATGAATCTCTGCAATTTCTTGTGGGAAAAGAGCCTGCATTGTTAATGGTTCTTACATTGCCCGTGGTCCCAAAATTCCTGAAACGCTTTACGCCTTCTGATTTTCTCAGACATTCATAAACTTTCGAAATTGATTCCTTGACATCCTTATTCTCTGGAACTATATGCGTCTTACCCAGTGCGGCAATACCTTTTAGTCCCTTTTTACCGAGTACACCACCTACGCCGCCCCTACCTGCTGCTCTGTGACCATCTGCAAAAACACCTGCAATTCTTGACCTGAACTCACCCGCAGGACCTATTACAAGGGTTCTGCACCTCGAATCCGTCATATTCCTTAATAACTCGTCACTCTCAGAAGTGCTCTTACCCCATAGTTCAGAGGCATCAAGAAATACCGCACCCTCATTTCTTACAAACAATGCCAAAGGCTCTTTGGACTCACCTTCGATTACAATTACGTGATACCCCGCCAGGGCCAGTTCCATACCAAAATGCCCTCCTGCATTGGTGGAAGTAATGGAACCCGTAAGGGGGCTTTTCGATACCATTGCAACTCGTGCGCCACCAGGAATAGCTGTACCAGCAAAGGGACCGAGAGCCACTACTACCTTGTTTTCTGGAGCAAATGGATCTATTTCCGGCTTCACTTCGTTGTACAAGATATAATCTCCGATTCCCCTTCCCAGAAGAAAATTCTTGAAGGCCACTTCATCGATCTCTTCAACTTTTGTTGTTCTATCTGACAGATTTACTCTCAAAATCTTCCCAATCATTTTCTCTCTCCTTTTGCTCGTGCAACGTTTCCTCGATACTTGGTATTCGAAACATCCGCCACCTCAACATATTCAATGGCATCATTAAAACACACCCTCACACATTCAGGGTCTCCACCACAAAGGTCACATTTTATCATATACTGAAGATCAATGTCCGGATAAATAAAACCCCACGGGCAAGCCAAAAGACATTGCCTGCAAAGAATACATCGCAGTTTATTATAATCCACAATATTACCCTTCCTCTGGAAAGCTCCGGTTGGACACGCCCTTGCACAAAACGCATCAACACACTGCGTGCATACCTGTGGAAAGTACTCGAAGAACATAGCTCCTCTAACAATTCTTATTGCTGAATCAAAGGCTGAGAAGTATCCAAATCGGCCGAAGCTACAGGCCATTTCACACAAACGGCATCCTGTGCACTTTTCGAAATTTACATTAAGAACTTTCATGCTTTGAATTTTACCATTAGTTATAAGAACAAGGAAGATATCCTGTACCGGGTTACGGATATCATTATCAGAATAACTTACCCGCTAAAAATTACAAATTTGAAGAATGCAAAACAAACTTTACACTTTAAATCAAAGGGGGAGTATGAAAAAGGCGGTTCTTACGTTTATGATGATTTTCTGGGTTCTGGTCTCCTGTTCTCCTTCTCCAAGAAGAACTGTACAGGGATTCTTCAATTCATTGGAAAAGGGCGAGCTGGAAAAGGCATATTCTTATCTTGCCGAGGATTCGGAATATGAATTCAGAGAACTGCTAAAAACCGCGATTGTATATATTAACAACCTTGGCGAGGAAGATGCAAAAAGAGTTCGAGAAAATATCAGCAGAGAATTTGCTGGAATGAACCTTAGAATCCTTGATGAAAAGAAAATCTCATCCAGAGAAGCGATAGTAAAGATTGTGTATACTCAAAGAAATTGGAGAGATCAGGTTGTTATGGATACAAGCATAGTGGAACTTCACAAAATCGACAATAGGTGGTTTATTTATCGCGAATTGATGCCCTAATCTCTGCAAACTACCTAATCTATTCTGGTTTTCTCACCACAGGAATGAATTCTTTGAATTTTATTTGAGACAAATCCACATTGCAGGTGAAACCAAGAAGATAATCGGCCTTTGTGAAAAGCTCATTGAATGCATTACCAAATTCGGGGTCTGTGTCATAGTTTGCCGTTATCAACCTCGCATCACACCGCTGAACTACGAATATAATGGCTTTTTTTCCAGGCCATTCGAGTAAAGTCCTTAGATGTTTTGTACCACGAACCGTTGGAGCATCGGGGAAGAGTCCTAATCCTTCTTTCACGAGGGTGCAGGATTTCACTTCCAGCAATATCTCGTCATTGACCAAGAAATCGAATCTCGAGTCTTTAAAAGTATACTCCTTTTTGACAGATCCCACTTTAAAAGGCATTCTATAGATATTCTCAAGAAATATTGAGTTTGCCGCACTGGCATTGAGGTTTACGAGGTTTTCTCCTTGAGTACCTAAAACAGCTTCAAAACTTGTTTTTCTCCGACTTGATATAGTCTCTTTGAAATAAGCTGTAGCGCCTTCATAAATAATCTCCTGTAGCCTGCCCGGATTCGGAAGGTACGCAAGGTGGGTTTTGCCTTCATAACTAAAGTAGAGTTTAAACCGCTTCTCACGGCGAATCACTATACCCTTGATAAGTTCCGGAAGCAACATCAGCGAAGGGAAGACCTTGAAACGAGCAGAATCCCTGCAAGGATCAAAACAATTCCAATTACCTGATATATCCCAAAGACTTCCTTTAATACCACTCTGGAGACAAGAGTGTACAGAAATAGCTGTCCCAGACCCGTAGCTATGGCAAAGGCCAGATACAACGGCAGGAACTTCAACATGATGGTATAACATATTACTGCCAGAAATCCTGCAAAGTTGCCAACAAACTGATAGTAAAGCAAGTTCTTTACACCAGCCCTGCTCACTGACATCTTAAAGGCATAATGACTCAGGTCAAAGAAGAAAACATAAAGAAGAACTAAACCTACAAGGAGCAACGTTCTTTTTGCATTCACAGTGATATTTTAAAGAAAAAATGGTGAAGCAAAAAGCTCCCAAAAGCTCACTAAAATGAAAAACGTGTCTGACCTCTGCGAGTTAACCTTCGAAAGTCAGTATAATTATAAATATGGCTAAGACGCAATCCCGCATTAAATACGAAGAAGCCAGTAAGATTGTACAAGAAATCAAGAAAATACTGTTTCCTTTATCCATTCCCTTTGAAATCTACGGCTCATTTATTCGAAAAGAACCCGATATCGGTGACCTGGATATGCTTGCCTATGAAAAGGATTGTGAGAAGATAAGAAACGCACTGGCGGAGAAATCTTATTATGATAGAATCGAACTTTATTGTATTCCAGACGAATACCAGAACTCCTGGGAAACTTTCGCTCTATACCTCACGGGATCAGGCGCTTTTAATATCTGGATGAGAAGTATTGCAAGAGCAAGAGGTTATCTTCTCAATCAATACGGTCTCTATGAGAGGGAATCTAATAGATTGGTGTCCACAAC
Organism: Caldifarciminota bacterium UBA5631; assembly: GCA_002421425.1. GTDB lineage: Bacteria > Hydrothermota > Hydrothermia > UBA1063 > UBA1063 > UBA1063. Next base: position 104,968 of record DIJZ01000011.1, on the reverse strand, counting down.
GGAAAAAGAGATATTCGAACTCCTGGGAATTGATTTTATCGATCCTGAAATTCGTTCTGAAAGATTTAGAAGCCAATGGCGTAAATTCTTGAAAAACCGCTAAGATTGAAAACAAATCTTCTAAAAATAAGGTAATCCCGTGTGAAAGAGAATAGTCTCAAATCGTTACATTTAATTTTCGGTTTTAGTTCCGGGGCCCAGTCTAAGACGCAAGTTTTCAATTGCCATTTTTATTGTAACAGGCATCGGATAAATTGAATCGGGCACCAGCACTGCAAGACTGTCCAGAATATCCAATCCTTTGGACACATTCCCTTCATTTGCATAATACATTGCAAGATTTAACAGGACTCCACGATAGTTATTCAGCATAGACGACACCCTGGGCATATTGTGCCTTTTCACATCTGCTAAGTAGATGTAGCGATCAGGGTCCAACAAAATGTGCTCAATCTTATGCACATCTAGTGCAACTCCCCTTTCCTTTACGTTAAGAGGCAAGAGTTTGTATGTCAGTCCACACAACTGTAAATTACTTTCAAGATCCGCAACAAAGGAACCTCTTAAACTGATGGAAAAATGAACCGGGCGCTTCCACTGATTCGATTCAATAATATCCACAAGGAGAGCCTTCCCTGCACTTAAGTAAGTCATAGAAGGAGAATTAAGGTCTGGTTCCAGCTGCCATTCAAACATGGTTTCACCTGAACTTACCTTCAATATCTGAAGGGCATCCTGATGAACAGGAATTTTTATTTTGTTTGGCTTCCACTTGTAAGGGGTCATATTCATTATCTGCTCATCAGTCCAGCTAACGGGAACGGGCTTTAATATTTCTTTGATACCATTCTTAATACAGGCTGCGAACCACGGTCTATTTAATAAAGCTGCCGGAATAACGGACACATCCTTCCTGTAGCTTCGGACAAGCTGCAGATAATAGATTGAATTTACTTCTGCATCCCCTCCAACGAAAAGGATTGCATTGGAATCGCAACTCATTAGCATATTCCTTGCATATTCAAGCATCCACTCAGGATACCCACCCTTTTCAAATCCCTTTCGAATCTCTGCAAGCATCTTTTTCTTATCTCTCCGCTGCATTGCATTCCAGAAACGAACTCCGTGTTCTGACCCCATGAAATAGAAAGCATCCCCAAGGCTGGGGTTGAGCTCAACTGCCTTCTCAAGATATTCCAGTATTTCCCTTGACTTCCCTTCGTTAAACCCTGAAACTGGTCGCGAGTCATAGCACATATAATGGGTATAATACCCCAGAAGGAAGTAGAGGTTTGGTTCGTCAGGATAAAGCTTTAATGCGTCCTTCAGAATTAAAACTGCCGCGGTGTAGTCTCCCCTTTCAAATTCGAGATTCGCATTCCTTATAAAATCAGACAGTTGGGCATTACATAAACCCAAAAAAACTATCACATAGAGAACTTTCAAAAAAACACCTCGCATTTTACCTCCTGAGTTAATTTTAACTCCAAAATTAAGTTTAAGATGCTCCTTTTAGAATACATCTTTCTTTGCCAACCGGTATGCTTCACCTCTCTATATTGGAAACTGGAAACAATTATTCTTGCAGAAGAAGGCCAATAATTCACTATATCTTAAACCTTATTTGGCTCACTTCAGACTCTTAAACGGTCTTCTAAAGAGTTCTTTGTGGTAATTTTTGCAGTCCAAATCATCCTTGATTTACTTCAAATCCTTTGTTAAAATTTCTTCAGGGGACGTTTATGAAGCGATCTTACTGTTTACTATTGGTTTTACTATGCTGCACAGCATTGTATGGTCAGGATTCTCTGAACGTGCGCAATGTGATCTACTACACGTTACCAGAAACAACAAGGCATGTTGTGGTTTCAGACACCCTTGCCCATATAGTTAACGGGGATTATTACATTTTGAATGTTGCTAATCCGTATCAACCGCAGCAACTTGGGTACCTTTCTTTCGGCGGGGTGGCACAGAAAGTAAGAGTCAGAGATAGCAATTCTTACATTGTAGACTATTACGGTAAATTCTACGCAATTACAATACAGGACCCTTCAAATCCAGGGGTCCTGGGAGAATATATCCTTTATGGACATGCCTATGACCTTTCTATCAGCGGAAATTTGGCGTGTATTGCCAATGGCTCTCGTGGCATGAGAATCCTCGACCTCTTTGACATCGGAAATATACTGGAAATTGGCCATTACTCGACGTCTTCTCCTTGCGTGGGTGTGCTGACCTCTGAAAACCTGGCATATCTGGCGTGCGGAACAGGAGGGGTATATATACTTAACATCTCAAATCCTTACTCTCCATCACTTTTAGCGTTCTATGATACACCTGGTTTCGCAATAAGTTTATTCCTCGAAGACACACTTTTACACGTAGCAGACAGAGAGAACGGCCTGCTTCTCCTGAATGTTTCAAATCCATCAAGCCCGGCACTCGTCGGTGAATACCCATCCAGTGGCTGTACATATGAGATTTATGCTGCAGATTCAATCATTTATGTTGCTGATTACAATGGTGGGTTCAGGGTTCTGAACGCACAATACTTACCAAATATAGTAGAAATTGGATACTATGACACCCCCGGCTACGCGTACTCCGTACATGAAGAGAGCGGCTACATTTATGTTGCTGATGGTGCCCCTGGTCTTGGGATCTTTGAACTTTGCGAATCGAACCTATCTGAAGTCTTCAGAAAACAAACAAAGAACATAATTGTTTCAGGGGCTAACGCAATTACACTTGACCTGATTTTACCAGGACTCCCCTACACTGCAACTCTCTATTCCGCTAATGGAACATTGATTTCCAGAGGTTCATCAGATGGCACAGAGAAACTTGAAATCAAGATTCCGGGCAAGATTGGAATTTATTTCCTTGTAATCGAGTATGAAAGTTCAAGACACTTTTCCAGGATAGTAAAAATTCGGTAGCAACTAGAAGCGTTCACTCTTTGAATGGTTCCTGCAAGTCTCGTAAAATATTAAATTGCGGAGGTGGGATATGTACGAAAGAAGACACGAAACAGTCGCATCGAAAGCCGTATTTTTAAGAAGAATGGTAAATCATATTCTGGTTGCCTTCCTGCTTGTTGTATGTGCGTTAGCCATTGGAGTCTCGGGATATCACTGGCTGGCGGGACTCAGCTGGGTGGATTCCCTTTACGAGGCCTCAATGATTCTTGGCGGGATGGGTCCATTTAACCGGCTTGATTCTAATGCAGCAAAAATTTTTGCCTCATTGTACGCTCTATTCAGTGGACTGGTCTTCATTGCACTTATTGGAATTGTTCTTGCCCCCATTGCACACAGGATGCTTCATATATTCCACACTGAAGGTGACATAGATTGAGAAACTTCTTGATATATCGTGGTGTTCTTCTGCTGCTTTTAATTGTACTATTCTTAAATCTTCCACTTCCTGGCTTTCGGCTTGTGAAAACAAAGGTTGAGAAGTCCAATTTTGATGGGTTCTCTCTGGAACCAATTCTATGTGATAGATTTGTAAACATAAAGTGCGCATTATGGGACTCTCTCATCATAGTAAAACCGGAAATAGGAACTGTAACCCATAACGACAGCGTTCTGGTACCACTGGAATATGGACTCAACCAGATACGCCTCACAACCTTCTCGGGTGATGAAGAGTACACCCATCACACAGAAGTTTACCGTGCAAAAGATTTTGGCCAAGTGCTTGTGATTATGGACCGAATCACGCCATTACCAAAGATTCTGAAATTCTATGCGAAAAAACACCCGGAGACGGTTTTTTCTGTCTTTGTCAAATCCCCAGGTGGGGAGTGGTATGAGATAAAAGAGAAAGGAATTTACAAAACAAATGCCCCGCATTTCAATCTTTTCAATGCAGTCATTATACAGGGAGCAAAACTTACAGAGGACTTACGAAACTTCCTAGGGCCAGTTCTTTTATGGCCCGTTGACTCGTACGATGAAATTAAAATCAAAAACACATATATTCGCGGTACCGGGCTGACAAGCAGATTAGAAGCAATTAAGCTTATTTCATCCGTCTTCGCAATCAACGACACCTTTCTCTGGACTGAGCCGCAAAAGCATCCAATTCTTGGGAGAAGTATCAAAAGCGAATTCTACTTACTCCTTTCTGAGCCTCATACATTTTATTTTAAATACCCTGAATTAATGGATTCGATAATTGGTATTGCATTGAACTACATTACAGTCCCCCGCCTCGGGGTGATCAACGTGAACGGTGCAAATTTCATTTTCACAGAACCAAGGGTATTCCCAAAAGATTTTAGCTGGAAGATTTTTGTTAATGGGACGGAACTACCAGCGGCAAGTCTTTTAGCTAAAGGTTTTTTTAAGCTCGAGCCCATTGACTCTGTGAACAACGTGAAAATCCACACATTTTTCAACGGGAAGCAGGTGCAAGAAATTGAGTTCGTTTTTCAACGGGAGCAGCCTTCAGAGAACACAAAAGGAAGTACTCAAACAAGGAAACTGGTGTTCTCAATGATACCCGCCCAGGGAAACTATTTGTATTTGATTTCACTTTTTATTACGGCTGCTTTAATCTTTACTTTCGGAATAAATCGGAGAGTCAAAAAATGAGAACAGTTGACATCATAAAGAAAAAAAGAGATGGAAAACAATTAACAAGAGAAGAGATATACTTCTTTGTAAACGGTTATACCAGGGGGGAAATACCTGATTACCAGGCATCAGCTTTACTAATGGCAATTTATTTCCAGGGTATGTCGCCTGATGAAACTGCTGCCCTGACCGATGCAATGATGCGGTCGGGAGAAGTCCTGGATCTATCTGATATAGCCGGGCCAAAAGTTGATAAGCACTCGACGGGTGGTGTAGGTGATAAGATATCACTGCCTCTGGCTCCCATTGTAGCATCCCTCGGTGTAATAGTTCCTATGATTTCCGGAAGAGCCCTGGGTCACACAGGAGGAACCCTTGATAAACTTGAATCAATAAAAGGCTTCAAAACAACAGTTCCATTAGACAAGTTCAGAAGACAACTTCTGGAAATTGGTGTGGTAATGGCCGGTCAGACAGAAAACCTTTGCCCTGCGGACAGGAAAATGTACGCCTTAAGAGATGTCACGGCCACTGTTGAGAGTATTCCCCTGATTTCTGCGAGTATTATGTCCAAAAAACTCGCTGAAGACATTGATGGACTTGTGCTTGATGTAAAAACAGGTAACGGCGCCTTTATGTCAAGTTATGAAGATGCAAAGAAGCTTGCGCATACAATGGTAGAAATCGGAAAAGGCCTCGGGAAGAAGGTGAAAGCCCTTATCACCAGTATGGATCAACCCTTGGGTTACAAGGTAGGGAACGCTCTTGAGGTTGAAGAAACGATCGAAATCTTGAAGGGCGGTGGGCCTGACGATGTAAGACAGCTTACCTATAGACTCGCAGCTGAAATGCTCATCATTGCAGCAAAGACTCATACCCTTGAAGAAGCCTACGAGTTGATCGAGGGGGTTGTTAGATCCGGGAAGGCACTGGAAAAATGGCATCAACTTGTTCAATATCAAGAAGGACAGATTGAACATATGTACTCTGAGGAATTCACAAAAACTAAATTCACATATTCCCTAAAAGCCGAAAGAGAGGGCTTTTTGAAATCTTTCAAGACGTACGATATAGGAGTGGCCGTTTCAGTCCTCGGCGCTGGAAGAAGCACAAAGGAAGATACCATTGATCCAAAAGTGGGATTGGTCTTATACAAAAAAATTGGTAATAGAGTAAATAAAGGCGATACAATAATGGAAATACGATATAACGATGAGGAAAAGTTCGAAAAAGCATTGAAGATACTGAAAAAAAGCTACGAATTGGACTCAGTACCTCCAAACGAAATTCCATTAATACTCGAAGCTGTTGAGTAAAATCCTTGATTTTTCCGATAAATGCTACTATAATTTATACAATGGGGAGGTTTTAAAAAATGGCAAAAGCAATTAAGAGACCACATAAAGAAGAACTCAGGCACGACCCAATTAGAGAAGCCTTTGTTTCTTTAGTGAACTTTTTTAAGAAGGTTTCAAAAACAAAGTATTTCTGGTATGGAATATACGGACTTGCAGGAATTATCGCAGTCATCCTTGCGGTGGTTATATATAGAAACGCTAACAAACCGCGGATTTCCTCAGAAGCTGATTTTGCACTTCTGCAGACCATTGTTTCAATTTCACAACAGGATACTGCGTACACCCCACAGCTACTCCAGGAACTTACAACAAAATACAGAAGCAGCAGTGCAGGGATGAAGGCTTTCTATTATGCTGGAGTATACTATCAGAAAACTGGAGACAATGCAAAAGCTCTTAACTATTATAGAAAATTCCTGAACACACCCATAAAAGATGCTCTATTAAGAACATTTACTTATGCAAATCTGTCAGATATATATGCAGATATGAAGAAGTTTGACAAAGCGTTAACTTGCATTCGAAAGGCCCAAAAAATGGCTCCAAACGAGTCCTTAAAGGCTTACTACTACTATAAAAATGCCAGAATATATTACCTTAAAGGAGACCTAAAAAAGGCCAGAGATATGCTGGCAGAATACCCGAAAAAATTTCAAAAATCTTCCCTGTCTTCAATAGTAAATGAGGAACTTCAGTTCCTCAAAGGAATGCTGGGGGAGGTGAATTAACTCCCATGAATTTACCCTACTATAATGATTATACCGCAAGCCTCCGAAAGGTGGTAGAGCGGGCAAAAGAAGAAGCATCCAAAGAAGGGATAAGCACTACCGTAAACCTGGAACACCTCGTGCTTGGAATACTCAGTACTCAGGATGGAAGTGCTTTTGCTTTTCTTGAGGAAGAAGGAGTCTCTTATGACCGATTCAAAAGGAGTCTGGACAGGTTGAGGCCGCCAAGGCTTCTGATCGAACATCCGATAAGCGCGAAAGATATTAGGTTCAGCGCAAAAACTATCAAGGCCTTTGAGCTGGCCAAAGATGAAGCACTAAAGCTGCACAAACAATACATTGGCACTGAACACCTGCTTCTTGGAATACTCAGAATCGAAGAAGATGTGACTTACCGCATTTTATTTAGCGACTTTAATATTACTTATGAACTGATCCTTGAGAAAATCTTAAAAGGTTCCAGGGATCAGGATAGGACAGGATTCAAAAACAACAAACTGAAAAACCTGGAAACCTTCTCAACAGACCTTACAAAGCTTGCAAAAGAAGGTAAACTGGACCCTGTAATTGGAAGAGAAAGAGAAATTGAAAGAGTACTTCAGATCCTCGCCAGAAGAAAAAAGAACAATCCGGTACTGATAGGCGAACCTGGTGTTGGAAAAACTGCAATCGTTGAGGGCATTGCACAGCGGATTGCACAGGATCAGGTTCCTGATTCCCTTTTAGACAAAAGAATTTTGCAACTTGACCTTACAGCTATTGTTGCAGGCACAAAGTACCGTGGGCAATTTGAACAAAGGTTGAAAGCTATAGTTGATGAAGCAAAGGACTCTCCAGATGTAATTCTCTTCATCGATGAATTACACACCGTTGTGGGCGCTGGTGCGGCCGAAGGGTCTCTGGATGCATCTAATATATTAAAGCCGCCACTCGCCCGCGCCCAGATACAAATCATCGGCGCCACAACCCTTGAGGACTACAGAAAGTATATTGAGAAAGATGGGGCTCTGGAAAGAAGATTTCAACCAATCTTCGTTGACCCGCCTACCGTTGAAGAGACAATAGACATACTTTATGGCCTAAGAGAAAAGTATGAATCCTTCCATGGAGTGAAATATACTGACGAAGCCATTGAGGCAGCTGCAAGGCTTTCTGACAGATACATTACCGACCGTTATCTTCCAGACAAAGCCATTGATGTGCTCGATGAAGCTGGAGCAAAAGTGAAACTTAGAACGCCTGAGAATGACGAAATGCTTGAGGAACTTAAGAAAGATTTAGATAACCTTAAACGCGCAAAGGAGATTGCGAAGGAAAGACAGGATTTTGAGACTGCATCCCTTCTTAAGGAAAGAGAAGATATGCTGAAGGAGCAGATCGCAGAACGGAAAAGAAAGCTGAGAAATATGGGCGAGCCGCTACAGGTCACGAAGAATCACGTTACCGAAATCATCTCCCTATGGACAGGGATTCCTCTTACAAGACTTGCCGAGAGCGAAATGGAGAAACTCCTGAAAATGGAAGAGGAAATGAAGAAAAGAATTGTCGGGCAAGACGAAGCCATATCAGCCCTTGCGAAGGCAATTAGAAGATCTCGAGCAGGAATCAAAGATCCTCGGAGACCAATTGGTTCGTTCATATTCCTGGGACCAACAGGGGTTGGAAAGACCGAAACAGCAAAGGTGCTAGCAGAATTCCTCTTTAATGACAGAGACGCGGTAATAGAAATCAATATGTCAGAATACATGGAAAAATTTAACATAAGTAAACTAATAGGCGCACCTCCAGGCTATGTGGGGTATGAGGAAGGTGGGCAGTTAACTGAAAAAGTTCGAAGAAAACCTTATTCTGTAATTCTTTTTGATGAATTTGAAAAGGCTGATCCTGAAGTCTTCCATATTCTGCTCCAGATTATGGAGGAGGGCGTTTTAAATGACAGTTTTGGACGACGGGTCAGTTTCAGAAATTCCATAATCATTCTAACTTCAAACATTGGCACGAAGACTCTAAGCAAAAACAAGATGCTCGGATTCAAATCCGATGATTTTTCTAAAACCTTTGATGAAATGAAAGATTTCTTATTGCAGGAACTCAAAAACACCATACCTCCAGAACTTTATAACCGTGTTGATGAGGCCATTATATTCAAACCACTTACGAAAGAAGACCTCCTTACCATTGTTGACCTTCTTCTCGAAGACCTGGAAACCAGAATAAAGGATATGAATATAAAGATTGAGCTGTCAGAAGATGCAAAGGAGTTCCTGATCGAAAAGGGATATGAACCGGACTTTGGTGCAAGACCTCTGCGAAGAACTATTAGAAAATATGTGGAAGAGCCTCTTTCGGAGTATATCCTTGGAAAAGAACTCAAGGAAGGCTCTTTTGTTAGGGTATCAAGAAGAGATGATCATCTCAATTTTGAAGTCATAAAGCCTGAACCAGCGAAAAAGGGAGGCTAAACCTTGCTTTTTGCACTTGTTTTGCTTCTATTAGAAGGGCAAGTATCGTACTCTATTAGAGACGTTAAAATTGAAGGAATGAATTGGTGGGACCAGCAAACAATTCTCGGTGCACTGAATCTAAGAAAGGGGCAAAGTATTAATCAGCTATCGCTAAGGAACGCGTTGAAAAATGCGTATCTTAAGGATTACTTCAAAGACCTGTCGTTACAAGCCTGGATTGAGTCTCAAAAGGTTGACATAATTCTGGAAGTGAAAGAAAACCCAAAACTGAAGGAAATGACTTTCGAAGGAATGAGAGTTGTCAAACCCTCAAAAGTCAAAGATACCCTTGGAATAAAACAAAACATTCCTGTAAGTAATGCTGCCCTCTTCAAAGTCAAAAATTTTATAATGGACCAATACAAAAGCAAAGGATACTACGGAACTACTGTGAATTTCGACATCTCGCCCCCTGAAAAGGACGGTTCTGTCTCAGTCTTGGTGAAGGTTAACGAAGGTAACAAAGCGCGAATAGCAGAAATTCTTTTTCACGGCAACAATAGCTTTCCCGCGACACGTCTTAAAAGGGTAATGAAAACCAAAGAAAAGAAATTCATAATTTTCTCCGGCAAATTTGACGAAGAGAAATTTCAAGAAGATATTAACCGACTGAAGGAATTTTACCAGAACAACGGTTATCCCGATGTCAAAATTGACTCCTTCCGAACAGAAACTTCCGGAAACAAACTGTACGTTCACGTGTACCTTAAGGAAGGCCGGAAACATTACTTCGGAAATGTAACAGTTCAGGGCAATGAATTCTTCAAAGAAGAAGACCTTCTCAAAGTGTCAAAAATCAAAGAAGGCGCAGTATACTCTCAAAAGAATCTAAACAAAACTATTGAAGGGCTTTCATCTCTTTACGGCGACTCCGGGTTTCTTTATGTTAATATAACCCCGTTTCAGGAAGCTGTGAGGGATTCCTTTATTGATTTGAAATTATACATATTTGAGGGCCCAAGAATAAGGGTACGCAAAATTGACATAACAGGTAATACAAAAACTTACGATGAAGTAATAAGAAGGGAACTTGACGTACTGCCAGGAGAGTATTTCTCGCGGGAAAAACTTATCAAAAGCCAGAGAGACCTTTACTATATGAATTTTTTTGATAATGTTGAAGTGAATTTCAAACCCACAGAGGATTCTGGATACGTGGACCTAATCTTCAAAGTTTCGGAAAAATATACTGGGAACGTAGGGTTGGGTGCTACGTATTCTCAACTGGATGGGCTATCGCTATACTTCCAGATTCAGCAACCAAACTTCAGAGGAAAAGGGGAAATTATTAATTTCCTTGTTGAGTATGGCTTTCGGAAACGAAATTTTCAGATCAGTTTTACAGAACCCTGGCTATTTGGAAAGAAACAGCAGGCTGGGTTCAGCCTTTACTCTCTCACAACATATTATCCACAGTACACGGTGGATCGAAACGGTGGAAACCTCAGTTACGGTAAGCGCATTTTTAACGACTACTGGAAAATCTACGCCCAGTATAGCCTGGAAAAGACAAATGTTCACGACATAGATTCTTCACTCCTTTCCCACCCATACTACCGCTACTGGTCTGACAAAGGATGGCAATGGTCTTCAGCATTTACATATAACTTATCTTTCGATAACAGGGACAGGATTTTTAACGCCACAAAAGGAAACATCTTTTCGTATAAAGGAGAAGTTTCTGGAGGCCCCCTTAGAGGTGACATTCACTTTGTTAAGCAAGAATTCGAACTCTCAAAGCTCATTCCTGAGACAAAAACCTTTATTTCTGCGTTCTCCCTTAAAACTGGCTACATTAGAGGAATATATCACCCGGACTCTGTTCCTTTTTACGAAAGATTTTTCCTTGGGGATGTGGGCACTTATGGCTTAAGGGGATATGAACTCAACAGTGTGGGCCCCATTGAAAACAATGTGAACATAGGTGGAAGGCTTTATTTTATCTTTTCTCTGGAGCAGCGGTACAGACTTAATGACAATATGTTCCTTCTTGCTTTCTTCGATGCAGGTAATGCTTTCAAAAATGCGAACACTTTAAGGCCATTTATCGTCAAAAAGGGTGTGGGGATAGGAATCCGAATGGAGATCCCATTAATGGGGATAATAGGTTTTGATTTTGCTTATGGTATTGACTCAAAGAAATGGGTACCCCACATACAAGTCGGCACTTCTTTCTAAAACCAAACAGGAGGTAGAACCATGGGTAAAAAAGCAAAACTAATCATCGGAATTCTTGTGGTATTCCTCCTTGGAACCATAAGTGGTTTTATCATTACAGCACAGCTCAAAATTTCAAACCTTGAGGGAAAGGACGCAAAAGTATACTTTGTCGAGGGTGATTCAGGGGAGGTTGAAAGTCCATTTATTAAAGTAGCTGAAATGGTTACCCCAGCTGTCGTTAACATTTCTACCGAAAAAGTCGTGAAATTTAAGGGTAGCCCCTTCTTTGATCAGCAAGATCCTTTTGACGAACTCTTCCGGAAGTATTTCGACATTCCCATTCCGTCTATTCCAAGGGAATATAAATCAACAAGCCTTGGGTCCGGATTCATTTTTAATAAGGATGGAGACACCTACTATATTCTTACAAACAATCACGTAATTTCAAATGCAAGTAAAATTATTGTAAAACTTTATGACGGCACAACCATCTCAGGAAATAACGTGGAAGTGAAAGGCGCGGATAAGAATACAGATCTTGCTGTGATTTCAGTAAAGGTAAAAAAAGATCTGCCTGTACTCAAGCTTGGAGACTCTGACAGAATTAGAGTAGGAGACTGGGCGATAGCTGTCGGAAACCCCTTTGGACTGGAGAGAACCGTTACAGTTGGCGTAATAAGTGCAAAGGGACGTTCGGGAATTCCCCTTCCTGATGGTCCAGTTTATGAAAACTTTATTCAAACGGACGCAGCTATAAACCCGGGAAATTCAGGTGGACCTCTTCTGAACATAAAGGGGGAAGTAATTGGAATCAATACAGCCATCACTTCACCCTCGGGTGCCTTTGCAGGAATTGGCTTTGCAATACCTGTAAATACAGCGAAATTTGCCATTGAGCAGATCCTCAAAAAAGGAAAGGTTGTAAGGGGATATGTCGGGATATATCCTCAGGAACTTACACCTGATCTTGCAAAAACTTACAATCTCGATAAGGTTTCGGGGGTACTCGTTTCAAAAGTCCTTAAGGACAGTCCAGCTGAGAAAGCGGGCGTAAAAGAGGGCGATGTAATCCTGAAATTTGACGGGAAAGAGGTACCAGGTGTTGAATCGTTCAGACTAATGGTGGCTCAAACTCCCCCTGGAAAGACCGTCACCCTTGAAGTAGTGACGGAAAACGGTGAAAAAAAGGCTCTTAAAGTAAAAATTGAAGAATATCCTGAGGAAGCAGCCCGGTCACAAACTGAGGAAGAGCCAAGCGCTGATGAAGAGCAGATTTCCGAATCTAAATGGATAGGTATGACCGTGATGGATTTGGAATCTGCAAAGAGAATGCGGCTGTACTCAGGAACTGAACCAGGAGTAGTTGTCAAAGACGTAGAGGCTGGTTCAGTGGCTGATTTTGCTGGACTGATGAAAGGCGACCTGATCCAGAAGATAGGAAATATTGAAATCAAGAATATGAAAGATTTTACGAAGGCTTCCAGAACTTACAAGGATGCAAAAAGTCCTCTTAGATTTAAAATACTTAGAAACGGCATGCCTATGTACATTGCAATTACAATCAAATGATACGATATCCAAGACATTCAGGAACATTTTATCCAGGAACCAGAGCAGAGCTTTGCAGACTTTTCGAAAATTTTGAGAAGGAGAAGGTAAAAAAGGAGATTTCAGCAGATCCGATTGGTGGTATTGTCCCCCACGCGGGGTACGTTTTTTCAGGACTTACAGCATACAGCACATATTCAGAAATTTTTTCAAGAAGAAAATTCCAGAACGTAATTGTACTCGGGCCATCTCACTATGCTTTTCTAAAAGGCGTAGCCCTCTGGCCAGAGGGCAAATGGGTCACACCGCTAGGAGAAATCGATATAAGCACGGAAATTACAGAACCCTTGAAATTGAAGGAACCTTTCGTAAACTCGCCGGAGCTTCACAGGGATGAACATTCTATTGAAGTACAGATCCCCTTCCTTCAATTCTTGAATCCCGACTGTAAGATCGTCCCTCTCCTCGTAGGAGACATGGATCTCCCAATGATTGAGAATGCAGCACAGACCCTGGCAGAACTAAGCCAGGAATATGGTGCACTCGTAATTGCAAGTTCGGACCTCTATCACGGCTACTCTCACAGGGAATGCGTTGAAACAGACAATAGAACTATTTCTACCATCCTGGACCTGGACGTAAAAACATTTTGCGACAAAGCTGCAAAAGGCGAAGTAATGGCATGTGGTGAAATTGGAATAGCAATCCTTTTGAATATCCTGAAGAACCTCATGAAAAAGACGGAAGGGTACCTCCTCCACTACACTAACTCTGCGGAGGTAACGGGTTCACGCGGAGGCTACGTCGTTGGTTATGCTGGTATTATTTTTGGAGAAAAACAATGAAAAAATTTACCCTCACTGATGAAGAGAAAAAAACTCTCCTTGAACTCGCCAGGAAATCTATAGAAAACAAACTAATGGGACAAAAGGACCCTGAGTTGCAGAATCCAACGGAGAATCTGAAGGAGGAAACAGGAGCCTTTGTAACCTTAAAGAAACGTGGTGAGTTGAGGGGATGTATAGGATACATTAAGGGAATCAAACCGCTATGGAAAGCTGTAATTGATCTTGCGAAAGAATCTGCCTTTCACGACCCGAGGTTTCATCCGGTTAGATCTGAAGAAATTAACGACCTCGAAGTTGAAATCTCAGTACTGACTCCCCTGGAGCAAATACACGATATAAGTGAGATAGAAGTGGGAAGACACGGCTTATTGATTAAGAGGGGTTTCTTGCAGGGACTGCTTCTTCCTCAGGTAGCAAGGGAAGAAAACTGGGACCTTCATACGTTCCTCGATCACACTTGCTTAAAAGCAGGTCTTTATCCTGGATGCTGGAAAGATGATAAGACCGAGATTTACGCCTTTGAGGCCCTTGTTTTCAGCGAACGGGAACTAAAATAAGAACTGATACCCAACCTTTGCCTTCTGAACAGTGACGTCGCTTTTAAGGTAATGCAGTTCGGCAAAGTATGCACCGTTCCCTGTTTTCCTTTTTACGATGAGGTTTGCTCCTACCCTCCTCGAGGTAGGAACAAGATAGGGTAGCGATCTAGAATCAGAAATCGGATAAGATGCAAAAATATTCCAGGAGCTTTCTAGATTTCCCTTGTATGTTCTACCCAGAATATTAAGAAACAAGCCGGGAATTTTTAGTTCTTCAAAGTATGTGTAGCTGAACCCTCCCTCCAAATTCAATTTCATCTTCTCAAAGACCAAAGTGAGCTTTCGGACTGAGTATGAAAATGGTTCCTCAAAGTAGTTCTCCACCCCTAAACGTGAAGAAAGAAATGCAGAAAAAGGTACCATCACAAAGTACTTGTGGTCTCTCTTTATCCTGGCATTAATCACCAGCCTGTCTGTTACGCTTCTTCCAGAAGCCTGCAGCTGAAATCTACTTCTATACAGATAGATCTCAAATCCAGACACATTTTCTACCCTTGAGGAAATTCCGTAAGCAACCAGCGAACCCTTAATGTAAAGGTCAAGATCAAAACCCACACTGTATTCCTTTTGTGCTGCAGTATCTATAACCCCAAGGGAGAAAATATCTCTTACAAAATTGCCGTTCTCAGAAGGGACAAATAATCCAGTCCTTTCGTCGTATGAATAGTCGCCAAAGGGCGACGAATAGTATCTCTCCTCTCTCAATGACTTATAGACAGGTCCCAGACTTGAATTTCCCTTAAAAGTGATCCCCTGGAAAACGTTGAAGGAAGCACTCAAATTGTAGATGAGAAAATTCCAGTACTCCGGGAAATAGGACACAGAAGCCCTAGCATAACTATCCTTGAATTCACCCTTCAAATTTATAGTCAAGAAGGGATACAATCTTGCACGACTCTTTGACCAGACGATCCCCGTCCGGTACTCGAGGTACGGGAGATCGTCATACAGCATTACTCTTGCAGGTTTATCTGTCCGTAAAATAACTATCCTGGCATCTGGCAATTTTAGTGAATTCCAGCCTGCAACACCTTCAAAACTCAGAGTATCTTCACGTTGAAGATTAAACCCTATCATAAATGGCCCGGGTCTGCTGCAACCTTTTACTAAAAATGAATTTTTACCTGAATAATTCCTGTATGAAAATTTAAATGTAGCTGGTATTTTCTGCGTTCCGACTTCTGCATCAAGTTGCCCGTATTTGGAACTCCTTTCCGTACCCCAATCGGCATCAATTTCAGGTTCAATCATCCCGAAGTTATTGGACCTGTATTTTGCTTTTAAGGCTAAACTAAATAAATTAAGGCCCATCTTTCTTCCAACCTCTAGTTGATATCCGAAGTTATCGTTGTCATCCCTGGTACTCAGCGTATTCAAATCTCGAAAGCTAAGCTGAATCCCCCCATCAATAAGCCCCTGATACCTAAAACCTGAAACAATAATGTCAACAGGAGGGTTGATATCAATCAGAGGCTCATAGTAGCCATTTCCTTGGCCGACATATCTGTACCCGCCAATTGTATTATCAAAGATATAGCTTCCCTGCCCACTTCCAATATACTTAAAGTAAACCTTGTGACTACCAAGTCCGGGGCCTGCATAAACAAAGAAGGAATCTTGAAAAATATAGTCTCCTTCGGCACTCTCAAATCCACCGTAATAAGGATGAGTTCCAGCAGAATCACCCCTGATGGCAAGAAGCTCAAGAAGCTCGGATGGAAAACCGTTGAAAAGCTCCCTTCTCAGCGTGTACCTCTCAAAATCAACATTGAAATATGTCGCCTTATAGTGTGCGTCAGAATATATAGCTGGCATAACTGAATACAAACTGTACTCTACATAAACTGCATCCCCGGGATCAGGTAAATAGCTGTCATCAAAGTACAGCGCTCCTGTGCTGTAATCTACATAGTAAAAATCCTTACTCACAGGCTGGCCATTTACGAACAACCTAACAGACCCGGGAACAAGATCATAACCGGAATCCACAAAATATGGACCTTTGTACAGGGTTTGAACCTGCAACTCCTTTCTCCTGAATTTCTGGTCAGTAGTGCCGTAAGATCCTCGAAAGCCTTTACATCCAAAGCTAAATCCCGTTATCTTTCTTAAATTTGCAACTATTTTCCCCATGTCCACTTCCAGACCATCGGTTCCTCTTAACGTGAAGCAAATCTCATCAACATCTTTGAGGGCTTTGCTGTAATAATCGTCACCATAAGCAACGTCGCTGTCTCGTAGTCTTGCACCAAGAGTGTATTTATCAGATAATTTTCCCGAAACCATAAGATCAAGCGACTGGGAAAAACTGAGAGAAAGGCCGTCAATAGATGCATAAAAACCCTTCGATCCTTCAAAATTTAGAGAATCGTTCTGAGAATTTTCGACTTCAGTAGAATAAATGGAATCCCTTATTTCGATTACTTTTGGGTTGCTGAAACGAAACGTATCAGAAATTATTGTTAGTATTAGAAAAATCACTTACTGGACGTTCAATATAGCCTTTACGATTTCCTCCCTAACGTTATACTTCCTCAGAAATTCTTCTCTTTCCTTTTTAATCCTTGAGACCCATTCACGATATTCTGCAAGTCTGCCCTGTCTTTCGTAAAGAATCCGCGGTTGTAAAATCTCTGGTGGAACCTTCTCAAGGAGCGGCTTATTTTCGGAAGCTTGTACGTCAACAACAAGATACCCAAAATCAGGATCTACAGTCCACTTAACCTCATTACGGAAGAGCGCTTCCAGCATCGCTGTCGAGTGTGATATCTTTACCTTCAGTGCCCTACCCTTTCTCTCGTCAAGCTGGTCTCCTCCTACAAAACCTGTATTCATCATCCACGTAATAATTCCCTGGTTCCCTTTCATAAGTTCCTGAAATCTTTCTGCCTGAAGTCGGTGATTCAATGGGAAAAAGGGCTGCGTAAAGGGCGAACGGGTCTTACCGCGTTCCTTGCCCGCAGCAGAGGTCTTTGAGGTTTCACCGAGCATAAAATATCCCGCGGCCTGCGCAGCACTTGCAAACAAAACAATGCCTGGAGTCGCAGCATCAAACCCCTCATCACGGTTAAGGATACCAATGTACTTAAGAGGCGGCAGATTATGCAGATCAGCCACATTTTCTATAGCTTTCAGAGGAATTATCGATCTTCCATTTTGTGTCCATACAACAAAATCCCATCCATCCTTCGGAGTCCCATACTCATCAACCACATCTTCAAGCCTTACTTTCCCACTGATATAATCATCTACATGAGCTTGATCGCTTCCGGTGAGGAGGAAGATCTCTCTGTAACGTTTGACCTCATCAGGAGTCAAAGCCTCTTTTGAAAAATCATAAGTTCCGTCAGGATTCATATATACATTCTCAACCCATGCAGATGGATCCAGAGTACCTCGATAAATAACCGGCTCAGTCTTCTCCGTTAGTCCAAAAGTCTTGGCAAAGCACCCATTTTCAGTAACAGTGTAAGTTCCATCGGGCCACAAAGTAATCATATCGTCTTGAATTGGCTTTGAAAGCTCCCCGTGCTTTGCGAAGGTTGTCGTCGTCTTTCCTGTACCAGAAAGGCCAAGAATCGCAACAGCGTAATCCACACCTTGAACCCTTACTGACTTTGCTCCAGCATGTAATACAAGACCGCCCCTAAAATAGAAATAGTGATTAAGCATACGCAGGATACCTTTCTTCGTCTCCCCAAAGTAGTCGGAATTCATAACGTAAGTTACATAGTTTTCAAGATCAACAATTATCGCCATCTTTCCAGGAAGATCATCCAGCACCAGACCTGGTGAAAATACAATCTTGAATAAAGGCTTGAAGTCCCTTTTGTTCCAGTCCGGACCTTCAACTTCCTCTCTCGAAAACATCATTATTTGCTGCATCCCTGCAACGTTAGCAGCATCGAGGGTGTAGAACGCCTGAATTGGCACTGCAGCATTCCCAATTCCGTAATATCCCTGAATTTCAATCAGAGTCCCTTTCTTTTCAATAAAATCTTTTTGAATCTTCAGATACTTTTCTGCCTCATCAGGAGTCATTATTTTTGAGGAGTATTTATCCTCTTCTCCTTTTTCCGCAATAATGTATGTGTACTTCTCCATTCTGGCTTTTCGTAGTGTGATTCTATTTATATTTCCATATGCAGAAACAACGCACGTTTTTATGCTCTGCAAAGCGAGCTCCCTCAGCTCCTTCTGTGTTGGGTTTACTTTGTACTCAACATTGTATGGTTTTGTCTGCTTCGCAATTGTTGTGCGCAGCAACATCTTTGCCTCCTTTATAACACAAGATCCTTGGGGACGAAGGTAAGGTTCTTGGTCTTACCATTTTCGTCTATATAGAGAGTGTCTTCAATTCTAATTCCAAAACCCTTAGAAGGGTAATAGAGACCAGGCTCTATTGTGAAAACGTCTCCCCGTTCAAGTACATGTTCAGAGTTTAAATTAATAACAGGGAGCTCGTGGACATCAAGACCCACACCGTGACCAAGACTGTGGACATACCCTTCTTGTGTTTGCGGATTTACCCTGAGAGTCTGATGACCATTTTTCTCATAGTAGTCAAGTACTAGTTCTTCAAGATCTTTACATACTTTGCCTTCCTTAGCTTCCGATACTGCTTTTTCCTGAATGTATCTGACCTGTTCATACGCTTCATAAACTTCGCGCACAGGCTCACCAAAGGTGTAAGTTCTCGTCATATCGAAAAAGAAACCTCCTCCATATTCACAAGGGAAAATATCGAAAACAATTGGAACTCCTACCCTGATTGGCTCATTATCATTCCCCTGATTATGCGGAACACCTCCATCTCTTCCCTGTGCAATAATCATACCATCGAAGTCCAGAAGGCCCTTACTTATAAATTCGCGTCTTAGAAAAGATCTTGCCATCCCTATAGTAAAAGGTTTTTCGCCGTCCTTCAAAATGCCATCAGCCCTTTTTAAAGCCTTCAAATGGTCTATGAGAAGGAGAAACGCTTCCTGGGTCCTATCTGCCACAGACTTTAGCCTCTGAATTTCTTCTGCGGTCTTTCTTCTCCTTGCCATATAGACAATATCATCCTTTAGCGGAGGAAATTCCAGTCCCTTAATCTCTTGAGAAATCCTCCTAAAAACTTCTAGCAACACATTACTGAATCTGGAGGCAGAAAAGTAAACCCTTCCTTTAATTCCGAAAGTCTCAATGAGCTTCTTATAAAAAGCAAAGCCCCTCTCCACCGGGTCTTTAATTGAATTAATTTCCTTCAGATTCAAAGACGAGTATGGTATTTTTTGGTACTCAATAAGATGCTGTACGTTGTCGCGCTCCATATCAGCGTGCACAATAATTGGATTACCTTCCCTGGACTTGATGAAAGTTCCGGATCCTATCTGGGCACCGCGAGTCAGGTAAAAGAGGGATGTGGAGGACTTTCCACCTTCAACCACAATCCAATCAACGTCATACTTTTCCATCAAAGAATTAAGATATTCGATATTCATAAAATTATTTTATATCAGGGACTTCAAATTAACAAACGAGTTGCGTTAAATAAGGGGTTTTAATAGTTCGATCAGACGATCGATAATGTCCTGAAAGCCCTGGTCCCCCTTTGTATAACTTGTTATACTGAAAGAAAATCTGATATTTCTGCACGGAGGGAAGGCACTGCTTTTCAGAACCTCCACAGTTCTCGATAAAACAATTTCTGTGCCTGATGAGTTCGTAAAAGGCAGTAGCACAACAAAAGCATTTTTCGAATATCGACCCACAATGTCTGATCTCCGCAAATTCTGCTGCAGTGTCTTTGCAATATTTTGCATAGAATTCTCCGCAGAAGAGGTTCCATAGATATTCGCAAGCTTATCGTAGTTTTCAACCCTTATCATCATAACTGAAAACGGAAACTCATACCTTTTTGCCTGTTCGCATTCCATTGTAATAAGTTCCTTCACTAATGCTTCACTATAGGTCTGGCTGACAAGATCCTTATACGACAATGCTTCGAATTCTTTTTTGAATTCGGTCTTCTGATAAACAAGAGAGTAATAATAAGAAAGGAACACAAGAAGATTATATTCTTCAGGGTCAGGCTCTTTTTCGGTTTCAAACAATATAATCCCGAGTGAATCCACCAGGTCCTCTTCAAATCCAAAGGGCACAATCCAACCCGAAGAAAAACCCGTTAATCTTATGAAATCATCAAGACTCCCCCACCTCTCAACATTCCCAGACGTAATTATAGGCATCCCTACATTTATCATTGATTCAGACTGTACAAGTATCTGAAGTTTGTCACGGAATTCTTTATAACTGTCCCCGGTGCCGTAGACTATGTAGAACCTGGAAAGATTACTCTTACTCCTTCTAAGTAGCATTATACAGGAAGCACCAAACATCTCCTGCAAAACAGGAAACGAAGACGCAATAAACTCCGGAAATGATGCAACTTTTATTGAAATTTCCAGCAGATCTCTAATGTGCACCAGAACCGAAGATATTGAACTCTGCCTGAGTTGCTCGATTTTATCAAAGGAAAAAACAAAAAACTCGAATCCATCCACATCGTACTTCTGAGATCGAACTCTGTAAAACTCTCCTTTAACGTTTGCCTCTACGTCAAGATCCTCAGCTATCTCCACCTGCATAATCTCTTTCAAATTCAATCCCATCAGATCTTCCCTTTGAACTTCATACAGAAGTGCAAAACCAATTGAAGCGTCAAGAATATTCCCATTAAAGTCCGTTAAGACCATGGGAAGGGGATTTGCTCCAAACGCGGATTTGTAAAGGTCTCTCTCGAACATAAAGAAATTATAATAACTGAATAATGATTTATCAAGACTGCTGTCAATAAATTGACTGAATAAGCCATTAAAACTATAATTTTAAACAACTTGGAGGTTAGTTATGTCAAATGAGGGAAGGCTTAAGTGGATAATATTTTCACTTGTTAGTATTATTGCTTTTTTCATATTCTTTATTACGACATCCCCGACTATCGTATTCTGGGATGTGGGTGAGTTTCTTGCGTGCTCTGCAATATTCGGTGTACCTCACCCCCCTGGCACTCCCCTCTACGTCCTACTTGGAAGATTTATGACCGTCCTTCCCCTTCCTCTTGATGTTCTCTATAAGTTAATTCATCCGTCAAGTTATCCAGTCAACACCGTTCTGAAAATTACTTTCATTGCAATGGCAACGGGGGCACTTACTGCAGGATTTGTATATCTTACTCTGTATGACTTGATTAAATTTATATTTAAGGAAACTCCACCAGTACTTGCACACATCGCTGGAATTTTTGCTGGTTTTATGGCAGCCCTGGCGAAAGTTAACTGGGAAAACTCCATTGAGGCAGAAACATATACACCCTCGAACTTTATAATTGTGATGCTTTGCTGGCTGGCCTTAAAGTGGTATCGTGAAAAGGACGACCCAGCATCAGTAAGGTACCTGATTTTTTCTGGATATATATTAACCCTTGGAATTGGCTTTCACCTCACCTCCTTTGCTTTCTTCCCTGCAATGCTCTTATTCACCTTCATTGTTAAAAAAGAACTCTATTTAGACAAAGGAACCATTGGACTCCTTGGAATCACCTTTTTCCTTCTTTCTTCACTGCAATTAGCCTATGAACCAAGTAAATTAGGATTTGCATTACTCATTATTGGAGCAGCACTGGTAATTTACTATCTATACACAACATCCTTCAAGAAATTTAAGACATCTGAGGTACCATATGAAATCATCTGGATTGTTGTAGGGATTGCATACATTGCAGGGCTTATTGCAAGAAGTCCTTACCTTCTCATTGGAACAGCAGCAGCTATAGGAGTTGTATTTTTTGTAGAAACAAAACTTTATAAAGACTGGAAGGGAATTGCTATTCTGTTTATGTTTCTTGGATTTCTTCTGGAAATTACAATGGTTCTACGCGCAATTCATAATCCCTACATAAACGAGGCAGACCCCTCAACGTTCAGAGCATTTATGGACGTTTTAACGAGAAAACAATACGGACCAATGAATATGCTTCCAAGAAAAATCCCATTCTTCGACCAATTACGCAACTACTGGGTCTACTTCAGCTGGCAATATCAGCATCTCTTGATCCCTCTCACAGTCCTTGGAATCTTTGGAATAATTTCACATATTTCCTCTGACAGAAAAACCCTCTCCCTCGTGGGATTTACTTTTCTAATATTAAGTCTTGGATTTCTGTTTTACCTGAATCTTAAAGATTCGCCTTCGCAACCTGTAAACGCGCTGAATCCAACGGAAGTGAGGGATAGAGACTATTTCTACTCAGGTGCTTACATTTTCTTTGCGCTCTATGCAGGATTTGGATTATTTGAAATTCTGAGGTTAATATACGAGAATCTTCGAAAGAAAATTTTAATTCCTTCTGCCCTCGGAATCCTTGTCACCTCGGGAGCTATTTTTGGTCAAATTTATGCCTTTTACCCTGTCCTTGACCGTCATGGGAACTACCTTGCAGAGGATTATGCATATAATCTTCTGGTTTCTCCAGGTTCAAAGGAAAAGTGTATCCTTTTCACAAATGGAGACAACGACACCTTCCCTCTCTGGGCTGATCAAACGGTACTCGGAATCGGTACGAATGTGATCATCGCAAATATGAGCCTTTTGAATACTAACTGGCACATCTACCAGATCAAACATCAGGGAGCACCTATTAGTTTCTCTGACTCAGTCATCTGGAAGCTCCCGCCAGTATTTTTCTCCCTTGATGGGAAGGCAATGTATCTCGTGGATCTTATGATTAGGGACCTCATTGCCACCTCAGCCGGCTATAAGACGACAGATTACATTAATTTTAACCCTGCAAAAGTCTTTCAGGGGTATAATTTTGAAAATGTGGACATAAAAATTCCAAGAATTTACCTTGCAAGCAAAGAAGCTTTCGCGAAGGAGGTCATCGAAAAAGCAGATACCTTTAAAATGCCCATATTCTTCTCCATGACGGTCTCGCCTGAACACTACGAAGGGTGGAACAAGTATCTCAGATTAGAGGGGATGGCAATGCGTGTTATGAATCGCCAGTTGGAAACGCCACAGGAAATAAAAGAAGGGATGAACATTGAAAGGACTATATTCCTCCTCCGCGGAAATATGCCTTATGCTGAATACGTTAATCTATATGGGGAAAGAATACCTCCCACTGAGTCCTTCAGATACCGCGGTGTCTTCAATCAAAAAGTGTATAAGGATGACAATCAGGAAAGAATGATTCGGAACTATGCAAGTGTCACCTTTAGAACAGCCCTTTATTATGAATCCAGGGGTATGTACAAAGAGGCAAGAGACGAGTGGGATTTCGCGAGGCTTTTCATGAAGCAACTGAAACTAGATCAGTATGCCCTCACGAGAGAAATTCCATACATATATTACAAGATCGCTGACCTTTCACTAAAAATAGGAGAATACGAAAAAACCGTTGAAATTGCAGACGAAATAAACGAAATGGTTCAAATTAGCGCGTTCTACACTCTGAAAGCAAAAGCACTTCAAGGGTTAGGCAAAATTGACGAAGCCATCTCAAATTTCGAGGTGGCCGTTCAACTGAACCCACAGGATACTGACGCGTATCAGGGGCTGGCTGAGCTTTATTTGAAAACAGGGCAAACTGAGAAAGCAAAGAAAGCAATCAGTGAAATACTCAGGATTGATTCCACAAACCGCTGGGCAAACGAAATTTATAAAAAGATTTTTTAGGAGGTAACGATGGCACACGCATATACGCCGGGTTTGAAAGTAACCAAAAAAACAATTCTTAGAAAAGAGAGGCGCTTACCCTTACCAGGCGAGGTGGTAGCTAAAGCTGGAGAGAGAGTAACCGCCGAAACCATAGTCGCCCGCACTGAACTTCCCGGGAATGTCCAGCCTGTGAACGTCGCTGGACTCCTTTCCATTCCCCCTCAGGAAGTTGAAGGCGTAATGCTAAAGAAACCAAATGACTCAGTACGAAAAGGTGAGCCCATTGCAGAATCCAAGAGCTTCTTTGGATTGTTCAAAAACAGCGTAACTGCACCTGTAGACGGGATCATTGAAAGCGTCTCAAACATAACAGGACAGGTCATACTCAGAGAGCCACCAATTCCAATTACTGTCAATGCTTACATTGATGGACAGGTTGTAGAAGTAATTCCAAACGAAGGCGTAGTTGTCGAAACTACAGCCAGTTTCATTCAGGGTATTTTTNNATTTGGAATCGGAGGCGAAACCATTGGTGAAATCCTGGTCGTTGCAGATTCACCGGAAGAAGAACTTTCGAAAGAAAAAATAAAACCGGAGATGAGAGGAAAGATTCTGGTCGGGGGAAGCTATGTCACATCCGAAGCTTTAAGAGAAGCAGTGAAGTGTGGAGTTGTTGGAATAGTAGTAGGTGCCATCGACGACAAGAACCTCAAGGATTTTCTCGGTTACGATATCGGAGTAGCAATAACTGGAAACGAGCAAAAGGGCATAACTCTAATGGTTACAGAAGGATTTGGTAAGATCTCCATGGCAAAGAGAACCTTTGAGCTATTTAAAGAGCTCAATGGCAAAAAAGCGTCAATGAATGGTGCTACACAGATCAGGGCAGGAGTCATCAGGCCAGAAGTTATAGTTGCCCTTACTGACGGAACCTCAGGACCAGAGGAAAGTAAAGAGGGCGAACTTAGCCAGGGGCTTGTAATAGGTACGATGATCAGAGTCATTCGTGAACCATATTTCGGAAGAATCGGCAAAGTTACAAACTTGCCTCCAGAACTAAAAGTCATTGAAACTGAAGCGAAAGTGAGAGTTTTGGAAATTGAATTCGAAGACGGAACCAGGGCAATCGTTCCAAGGGCAAATGTTGAAATCATCGAGGAGTAAGAGATGATAAAAGATAATAAACTCCTAACGGCTAGAATTATTGATAGAATCGAAGAATCCGCATCTTTCACAGTACTGGGAAAGGCGAAGGAACTAGAAAAGAAAGGCGAAAAGGTAATTCACCTTGAAATTGGAGAACCTGATTTTGCTCCACCTGAAACGGCGATAAACTCTCTTTTGGAATCCCTCAAGAGAGGTGAAACCCACTACACAACAGCACAGGGTATCATCGAATTAAGAAAGGAAATTGTAAAATATGAAAAATGGTTCCGTGGAATTGAGATAACACCCGAACAGGTTGTTATAACCCCGGGTGCGAAACCTATGATTCTCTTTGCCCTCCTGGCAGCGGTTAATCAGGGTGAAACAGTCCTCTACCCTGATCCAGGATACCTATCCTATAAGAGTCTCATAAGCTTTATGGGTGCTATGCCGGTTCCATACAGACTGGATAAAAACAGAAACTTTGCCATTGATCTTGATGACCTGAAGTCTAAAATTGACAGAAAAACCACTTGCATAATCATTAATTCTCCCTCCAATCCCACCGGGATGATTCATTCGCGAGAGGAACTCCAAGAAATCCTTCGTATAGCTCGGGAACACAATATGCTTATAATCTCAGATGAAGTATATTCAAGAATCTATTTTGATGGCCAAAAACATCTCAGCATAATGAATTTAACTGAAGATCACAGCAACATTATCCTAATTGATGCATTTTCAAAGACTTATGCCATGACTGGCTTCAGGCTTGGCTACGGTGTACTTCCAAAAGAGCTTGTTGGAGCAGTGGTTAAACTTATTCAAAACTCCTTCTCCTGCGTACCTGAATTTATCCAGAGAGCCGGCATTACTGCACTCCGGGAAGGCGAACAGTTCATTGCTCAGATGGTAGAAGCATTTGCCGAAAGACGAAACAGGATGTATGAAATCCTCCAGCAGGTTAAGGGGATAAAAGTACCAAAACCAAATGCAGCCTTCTACTTTTTCCCGGAGATCAAAGTAAATATCGAATCTGCAGAATACGCAGAGTATCTCTTGAATCACTATAGAGTTGCTCTCCTTCCGGGTGAAGCCTTCGGTGACAATGGGTCAGGACATGTAAGAATTTCTTTTGCAAATTCCCTTGAGAATCTTATTGAAGCAGCTACTAGAATTGCAGAAAGCATAGATAAACTACAGAAAGAAAGAGGCCTTAAAGTTTAATTAGAAGGTAAATTACAAACAAGGCAAAAATCACCGAAAAAATGTTAATCGAAAAGTAAAAGGAAAAGGTTATACCAAAAATCAGAAGGTTTAGACTTATTTGAGGAATCCCAATTTTCACTTCATTAAAAACTACCATCTTCGCGGGACTGTCAGGAAATGCGTAGGAAAGAACTTTCCCAACAATACTACCAAAGATAAGCCCCGCAATCAATGCAAGTAGAACATTCTTAGTATTTCTTTGTAGTAGCATTTTAACCTGTTTTTTGCCGGGGGCGGGACTTGAACCCGCACGGGATTTTGTCCCAGGGGATTTTAAGTCCCCTGCGTCTGCCAGTTTCGCCACCCCGGCACTGCTTGGAGCGGGAAACGGGATTCGATCCCGCGACCTCCACCTTGGCAAGGTGGCGCTCTACCAACTGAGCTATTCCCGCTTGACCCTTCGATTATACGGGCGAATCCCCACCGGACCAGGTGGTGCGAAGGGCGGGACTCGAACCCGCACGCCNNTGGAGGCGACGCCCGGATTCGAACCGGGGAATAGCGGTTTTGCAAACCGCCGCCTTGGACCGCTTGGCTACGTCGCCGTGTGTAGAATTATATTAACATTCCCTCGAATATTCAACGTACCAAGACTTTACACAAAGGCTGCCTCAGACTTGCAAGCAGTCTACCGAAACATATCTTTGATTTCTTGTTTCCCCTTTTCGAGGTCCTTAACTTGCTCATCATCAATCCTCAGGAGCATCTCAAGAAACTCACCAACGTGTATCTTTTCCTCGTGGGCAACGTCAAGTATAACCTTTTTTAGGTCGCCGTTTTCTGTTGCACCTGCAAGTTGTTCATAAAGATTTATTGCGTCAAGCTCTGCAATAATGGCCAGCCTCAATATTTCTGCATCTTTCTGTTTCGGGTCCAAATCCTTTACATCCCCCGGATTCTTTGCGAGCATTTCAATCCTCCTTTTGTTAATATTCTAAAGGTATAAGTCCGTTCATCTAAAACAGTATAGAAATGGCCAGTCGAGCATCCAGGAATTTTTTTACTCATCGCCATGCTCGTAACAACGGAACTTTACAAGATGTCCGTCGAACTAAAATAGCATCTTCAGTATTTTCGAGCTGTTGAAAGTGTTTGTACTGTGTATTGCATCTCTTAACCGTTGCCTATAAAATTTGCTGAATGAAACAAATCATTATATTTTTTCTCTTTATAATCTCCTTTTCCTGTGCGGTGCGCCGGACCGCTGTTAAGACGTTAAATGTTGATGAGCTGCGAAAGAATATGCACGAAGTATACAATTATTTTGCAACAGCTCCCAGAACGGGCCAGTTTGTGTACACTTCTGGCGAGATGCAAATTACCGGGAAAATTACTATCATAAAGAATGATTCAGAATGGAATATTTTGCTACGAAATCCCTTGAATTCTATCTCGTACAGAATAAACGAAGACACCATACCTCTGCTAAATTTCTTGAAGGACAGTGCGTCTCCATTTTCCACCAAAATAGTTGGGAGCAATATCATCATTGAAACTCCCCACAATATGGCTGAAGTCAAAATCATTAACTCCCTACCACAGGTGATAAGGTCTGAGGATTCTGTAATCTCCGTTGAATACAAGAAAAGAATACCAAGAACAGTAACAATCCAGACTGCAGACTTCAGCCTTCGAATTAAATTTGAGTGAGGTGTTTTATAAACACCACTAATGTTTTAAAATAACAGTATGCCCAAAAGAACTCCGTCAAGAAAGTCAGAATCTACGATTGAGGCTGGAACAAAAAAGACAACAACAGAGGATTCAACGTTAAACCAGAAGAAAACAAAGCCTCTCCGAAACCTGCTTATCGTAGAGTCACCTACCAAGGCAAGGACTATAAAAAATTACCTGGGACAGGACTTTGAAGTACTGGCTTCAAAAGGACATATAAAGGATCTCCCTGAAAATCGTCTGGGTGTCGATGTAAAAAATAACTTCCGACCTGAAATCATAATTCTCCCGGGGAAAGGACCCACCGTACGCGAAATACAGCAAAAAGCTCTAACTGCAAAGGAAATCTATATCGGAAGTGACCCGGATAGAGAAGGTGAAGCCATCGCGCAGCATATAAAAGAAGAGATTCTTAAGAAAGCAAAAAATAAACCGGTAAAGAGGGCGTTATTTTTTGAAATAACAAAGGAAGAAATACTTAAAGCATTACAAAACGCAGGAGATATTGATGAAAAGAAAGTAGAAGCTCAGAAAGCCAGAAGGATTCTAGACAGACTTGTAGGCTATATGGTAAGCCCCCTCCTGTGGAGAACCATAAAGAAGGGGCTTTCAGCAGGTAGAGTCCAGAGTGTTGCTCTGAGACTCATTTGCGAACGAGAAAGAGAAAGACTTTCATTCAAGAAGGAAAAGTTTTACATCATAAAGGTAATGCTATCCCTTGATGGAGTTCGTTTCTGGGCAACGCTTAAGGTGGATGAGCCCATAAGTAGCAAAAAGCAAGCAGATGCAATATTGCAGGAACTCAGAAACAGAAGTGGATTAGTGGAAAAATTCGAGAAGAAGATTCTGAAAATTAAGCCCTACCCTCCTCTGAAAACTTCCACATTGCAACAGGAGGCATCCCGAAGATTCAGGTTCAGCCCTGGAAAAACAATGCAAGTCGCACAAAGGTTATATGAAGGGGTTATCGTAGAAGGCAAAAACACTGGTCTTATTACGTATATGAGAACTGATTCGCTGAGACTCTCAGATAAGGCCATAGCCCAGATACGAACTCTTATAAAGAAAAACTTTGGAGAAAATTACCTTCCACCGTCTCCCATAAAACATGATACAGCGGCCAAACTGGTTCAGGGCGCCCACGAAGCCATACGTCCAACGAAACCCGAACTGGATCCTCGGAATCTGGAAGGAAAAATTGATTCAGACTTACTTCGAATATATGGGCTTATATGGAAAAGGGCCTTGGCATGCCAGGCAAACTATGCAGAGGAACAGCTTAAGGAAGCAGTCATTCGGGTCGCCGGTTATACCTTAATTGCCAGAGGAAAGAAACTCCTTTTTGATGGTTTCTATAGGATATTAGGAGAAATCCCACAATATGAAGACATTCCAGATCTTGCTCCGGGACAGACACTGGATATTGTTGATGTAATTTATGAAATTAAGGAGACAGAACCTCCTCCAAGATATACCGAAGCTTCCCTCATCAGGACAATGGAGCAACTTGGAATTGGAAGGCCCTCAACCTATGCCCCAACCCTTGAAACCCTTTATGAACGAAAATACATAACTCGTGAGAAAGTATTCATTGCTCCGACAGAACTTGGCATTCAGGTAAATGATGTCCTAGTTCCGAGATTTAAGGAAATCTTCGAGATAAAGTTTACGGCCCGCATGGAAGAACTGCTTGACCAAATAGAAAGTGGTCAAAAGAGTGCAATCGAAGTATTAAAAGAATTTTATGAAGAATTCCAGAAGGAACTTCAGAATTTCAAAGAGAATATCAAAGGAATTCGTCAGGATTTGCAGAAAACCACCGAAACCTGTCCTCTCTGTGGCGCCCCACTTTTACTTAAGTGGAGCAGATATGGCAAGTTCTATGCGTGCTCCCGATATCCCGATTGTAAATACACAAGACCTTCGGAATCTACATTAGTTGAGAATGTAAAATGCCCATTATGTGGAAAATCAATGATTCTCGTGGAAGGTAAAACGGGTAGATATTATAGATGCTCGGACTATCCCGCCTGTAAAGGCACTCTGCCTTACACCATCGGGGTTAAATGCCCTGAATGTGCAGGAGAAATTATTGAAAGAAAAGGAAGGAAGGGAAAAGTCTTCTACGGCTGTTCAAATTATCCTGAATGCAAGTTCACTTCTGCCTACATACCAATTGCACATCAGTGCCCAAAGTGTAACTATCCAGTCATGGTGGAAAAAAAGAAGGGTAAAAACACATTTCTGGAGTGCCCAAAATGCGGTTTCAGAGAAAGAAAGGAGGGTAATGATGAAGAAAGTCCTGATATTTGATTTTGGTGGTACAATTGTTACTGACGACTCTGATGACCGATTACACTTAATGTTTTATAATGAATTCATTAGAAAATTCAATCTACCTGTTAGTGCAGAAGAGATGTATGATTACCTGAAGGCTGAAATTAAAGAAGTTTTGAAAAGGGGGCATGAAAAGTGGGAAAACCTCTCTGAAGCGTATACGCAAGGCATTAAAAAACTTCTGGAAGCAAAGAGATTAGAGGCAAAAGAGGAATACCTGTCAATCTTCAAAAAACTGTATTTAGAATATCATGAAGCCTATACCGAACCTTTCCCCCATGCCATAGAAACCCTTATTAAGTTAAAATCAGCGGGATTCAGACTTGCAATCATTTCAAATATTGATAACGAGATCATTGAGCCAGTGCTAAGAAGACTTGGTATTTTTGATATATTTGAGCTAATCGTAACATCTGAGGAACTTGGATACGGAAAACCAAACAGGAAGATCTTCGAAACGACCTTAAGAAGATTGAATGTTTTGCCCAACGATACAATTTATGTTGGCGACTCCCTGATCAACGATGTCCAGGGAGCAAGAGAGGCAGGAATAGAGGCAATACATTTTGGAGTAGATTGCAAAAATTGGAAGGAACTTTATAAGGAAATTATAAATAGGGGGATAGAAAGATGTCAACAGTCATAAAGGAAATAGACCCTAACGATGTAAACGGCCTGAAGAAATTTGTGATGCTCGAATGGCAAATATATAAAGGGGATTCCAATTGGGTTCCCCCCCTCATTGACGAAGATATTAAACGTCTAAGCCCCAAAAAGAATCCATTGTTTCGACATCAGGATGTAAAGTATTTCATGGCTTACAAAGATGGAAGGCCCGCGGGAAGGATCGATGCACACTTTGACCCCAAATACAACGAACTTCACGATGAAAATGCAGGATTCTTTGGCTTTTTCGAATGCATAAACGACAAAGAGGTCGCACACAAACTATTCGATCACGCCATCGAATGGCTGAAAGCCAGAGGTGCAGAGACAGTCTACGGCCCAATGAACTTTAATACCAACGACGATGAGTGTGGCCTATTAATAGAAGGATTTGACTCACCCCCTGTCGTTGGAATGAGTTATAATCCTCCTTATTACATTGACCTGATTGAGAGTTACGGGTTTCAGAAAGCCAAAGACCTCCTTGCCCATATCATAACCCTCGACGAAGAGTTCATCAATTTCGTCGGACGACTTGAGTCGAGGCTGAAACCCCTTTCTGAAAAGGCGCAAAATTATGGATTTTCCATTCGAAATATAAATCTTAAGAATTTCGATGAGGAAGTAAGAACTATTTTCGAAATTTACAATGATGCGTGGGAACAAAACTGGGGATCCCTTCCCTTTGAACACGAAGAGATTAAACACCTGGCCAATAGTCTCAAGCAGATTGTGATTCCTCAACTTACTAAAGTAGTGGAGTATAACGGAGAACCAGCAGCTTTCGGAATAGTGATCCCCGATATTAACCAGGTATTGAAAAATCTAAACGGAAGGCTTTTCCCCTTTGGATTTATCAAATTCCTGACGGGACTAAAGAAAGTAACGGGATTGAGACTCCTGGCCCTGGGTATCAAAAAGGGTTTCAGAAGAAAAGGGGCAGATTCTCTGCTGTACTACCACTTGATGAAAGATGCGCTTAAGTTTAACAGATTCAAATATTGTGAGGTCTCATGGCTCCTTGAGGATAACTATCTGATAATCAGGGCAACTGAGTTTATGAAAGGAAAAGTTTACAAAGTCTACAGAGTTTATAGAAAATTCATTCAATGAATCAAAATTTAAAGTAGTATTTTGAAATAATCAGCTTCTTGCTGGTTTAAGATATTCTTAATTTTCGGACCGAAAACTGTATTCTATCCTCGCCGTTAGCGCATCACTTCATGTATACTCAAGGGACAATAAGCTTTAGTGCCTTACTTGAACAAGTGACTTCGAGCGGCAATTCCCCACCAAATTCTGAATCTATGTGATACAAAACACCTTTTCCAAACAGTTTCACCTTCCGCCCCCTATGGATGTCGATGCTACCCATTTTATGGTGGAACCCCACGAGGAACCCAAACCAGTGGCTTATATCACTCAAAAAACCCGCTTCTCTGAAGATTACCACATCAAGAAGTCCATCATCTGGCTTTGCTTCGGGAGCCATTTTCATCTTTCCGCCATAATTCGGAATATTCGCAACAACCACTTCATACCCAATCCCGAAGTCCTGGTCATCAATTTCCACATAGATCGGCTCAGGAAAATATTCGGGATATTTCATAAGTGCTATTACTACGTGAGCTGGAGCACCTAAGGCCTTCTTGAACTCATGGGGCATCTCCTTGATGGTAAACCCATCGATCCCTGCTCCAAGCATCATATGAAAGTACCTTTTCCCGTTTACAAGACCGAGATCTACCTCTTTGATCGTGCCCTTTGTAATAACTGCAGCAGCCTTTACAACGTTCATTGGAATCTTCTGAGAAATAGCGAACACATTGGTCACACCAAGGGGTAGTATTCCAACCTTTACACCACTCCCTGCACAACCATTCGCAACCTCATTAAGTGTACCATCTCCTCCAGCACTTATTACCAGGGTCGCCCCAAAGTTAAGTGCCTCCTTAGACAGTCTTATTGCATCACCAGCCCTGATCGTTTCCCAGATATAAAGGTCATAGAATTCGCTCAGGGTTTTCAAAATTTCAACCCTGTGATCTTTGAACCTCCTGGAATTTCTTGCTTCCGGATTGACAATAATTACTGCTCTTTCCATGTTATCTCACCTTTATAATCCTGCCCTTGTAAATACTGTTTCCAGCTTTGATCTCGTATATGTAAATTCCAGGTTTAAGGTCCTGGATCGAAAACCTTCCCGATATATACTCTCCTCTTTTCACAGCACGACCTGAAATGCTATATATGATAACTTGAGCTCTTTCTACTCCTAAAAGCTCAATGTAATTCCCCTTAGTTATCAAATCAAGAGACTTCCTGGACGGTTTCTCCTTAATTCCAATGAACCCTGTCTCGCAAAGCCAGTTCATAAAGGAGATCACATCCTGGGTTCGCATATAGTAAAGAGGAAAGCCAAGAAAGATTACGCTGTCACCGGAAGAAAAGCCACATACTCTTCCTTCAAAAGTTGAGTTATCGCTCTGAGAATCGAAGTAAAACAGCGGTTGGCCTCCGAAGATGTGGTAAGCTTCAACATTAGATAGTTTCCCATTCCATGAAGGGAGCAATTTTGAAGCATCAGGTTCCATCTCGAATCCAAGGTTTGATGTAGCGCCTCTGAAATCTATCTGGGTATTGAGAAACACAGAATCCATCGGTAAATTAAAGGCATTAGAAACTATGACGGCGGGATAGGAACTAACTAATCCAAGGTTCAGCGCATTCTTAAACCCCTCAAAAAGAATCTTTCCTCCAAAATGCATATAATCCAGTAAACTCGACCTGTAACGTGACCCAAGAAGCTCCGTCGCATCATCACTCATAACCCAGATAAGACTGTAAACTCCGATATCAGAAAGAGAAACAGATGAAACCTGGCTTATGTCGAGAACATTGAAAGAATCAATACCTGCTGCCGAAAGAACTGAATCCACAAAAGCTCTCTGCATTTCTGCGTTTGGTGAAAATGGAGTACCGGTACCGTCACGGAATTCATCAAGTACAAGGATACCCTCACTAAGAGTAACTGGCCTTCCACAAACTGTGTCACTTGGTGCAGATTCGTTATCTGCAAGGTCGACAGCAGTAACATAATAATTGTACCAGATAGGCTGCGAAGCCGACGCATCAACATAGAATGTATCGGATATTGGAACACTATTCAACCTTACAAATGATGAGCCAGTGCTTCTATATACGTAATAACCAGCGAGATCCAGCTCAGAATTTGGTCTCCAGTAAAGAGAAATACTATTGCTTAAAGGTGAAAGAGAAATGGCATTGGGAGGTTCGGGAAGAACATCCACCCTGATAGATTTCACTGGAGAACCGAAGCCTGTCCTTCCTGAGTATTTTGTCCGCACTGTGTAATAGTATGTACTCCCCTCCACATGCCCTCCAACTATTGCAAAGGTATCTGAAGTTTCCTGAACGTATTCAAGACTAGTGGGCGAGATCCCCCTGTAAATTTCAAAGGAAACAGTTCCCGGATAACTTACTGCTGGCCATGCTAAAAAAACTTCACTCCCATCTCCATAGTTTGCCACAATCAGGCTCTCAGGAGGGAGCGGGAGATGCGCAAAATAGGACGCCGTTGCTACAGCAAGTTTGACAGAGTTCATCATCTGAACTGGATCCAACGTCGAAACCAGGTCTGTAACCCTATGATAGTTTGGATTATACTGATAGTTGGCCTCGATAAGGAATACCCACGGATACCCCCTCATTGCGAATGGGTAGTGATCAGAACCGGAGAAAGGGGAGTAACTGTATCTGTTGTTCCCCTGAACATAGTTTTCAATAATAAATCGAACTACCTGACCGAAAAGGCTCAACGTATCCAAATTGACATCAAAATCAAGACCGTCCTGAGGATTATAACCAACCATATCAAAATTCAGGACCCCCAGGAGCGGGAGATTATTCGATGCGACATACTCAGCATACCGATAACTCCCGATGAGTCCAAGCTCTTCAGCAGAAAAAGGAACGAATTGGATACTCAACATTGGGTTTGGAACATTTTGTAAAATCCTGGCACACTCAATTACTGCAGCAGTTCCGGAGCCGTTGTCATCAGCTCCTGGGGCGTTATTCCACGGGTCAGGAGAGTACGAATCAAGGTGGGAGGTTATTAATATGAAGTCACTTTTTGCCCCATTTATCTGCCCAACAGCATTATTCATCGTGTAAGTGTTATGTTGAAAAGGCCACAGATATCCCAGATCACAGTAATCCTGTAGTTTTCCAACGAGATACTGCTCAGATCTCCTGCAAGAATCTGAATACGCGTATCTTGTCCTGAAATCCTGCAACCTGTAAAGTGTGGCGTACACTGAATCCTGATTTATCAGTGAAAAATAGTAACTGATTTCGGGTAGCTCGGGTATGTAATATTTCCCTTTGTTAAAAAGAACCTTCGCAGTTTTCAGTGCCGGCTCGTAAAGAGCAATTTCATATGGGGTATAATCCATCTGCTCAAGGTTACCCTCAACTAAATACGTGACGCTGTCAACTTGTTGAATAACTTTTGCGCCTTGCTTCTCCAAAAATTCAGTCCCTATACCCTTCGAATCAATTACAAGGTAACGAGGTATCGAGAGTACCAGAATAATCAAAAAGCTAAGCATTTTAGACCTCCCTTTTCACTCATATTTATCCCTCCCAAATCCAAATTTTCCCTTTAAAGGAACAAAGCTACAATAAGTAAGTTCCTCTTTAAGAATCTTGCCCGTCTTTTTCGTGAATCTGTAAAGTACATCGCTGAATCCTCTTTTGATTGGAATTACTATGATTCCGCCCTCTGAAGTTTGCTCTACCAGAGGTGGAGGTAGTGAAGGAGCTGAAGCGGTAACGAGAATTCTATCATAGGGAGCGAACTCCTCCCACCCTTCGCTACCATCTCCAATATGAAAAAAGACTTTACTGTATCCGAGTTTCTGAATCACATTCTGCGCGTTTCTGGAAAGCTCCGGGATAAGTTCAACGGTGTAAACCTCTCCAAAAAGCTCCGCGAGAATCGCAGTTGTGTAACCAGAGCCCGTTCCAATCTCAAGAACCTTCTGCGACTTCGATGGTTCAAGAGCCTGCACCATAAAGGCAATCATATAAGGTTGAGAAACCGTCTGGCCAAATCCAATAGGTAAAGGGTAATCTTCATAAGCCTCTGAAGACAAATTCTCTGGAACGAAAAGATGTCGTGGAACTTTCAGAAAGGCGTCGAGCACACTTGAATTTGTAATGTCTCTACCTTTCAGATGCCGTTCCACCAATTGTTTTCTCAAACTCTCGTAGTATTCTGAGCTTTTCATAGTCCGTAATATCTATAAGTAAAGGCGAAATCGAGACAAACCCTTCCTTTACCGACTCTAAATCACTCCCATGAGTAATATCCCAGAGAGGCTCACCCCCAATAATAAAAACATTATCTCGTAACTTCACTACCGGGTCCCTGTACATCCTGGTAGAAAGCCTCGAAAACCTGATACCCCTGATTTCCTGTAATGGAATATTGGGCACGTTGATATTGAGGAGTTCACCATTCAACTTCTTCTTGAGAAGGAATTGAGATACCCTGCAAGCATAGTAGCCCGCCGTATCATAATATTTTCTTTGGTCTTCAGGTTCCACAAACAGTGATACAGCGACAGCGGGAATTCCGTACATAGCTCCTTCTCTAGCTGCTGCAACCGTTCCTGAGTAGAATACGTCTTCACCTAGGTTGTGACCCAGGTTAATTCCGGAAACCACTAGATTTGGCTTCTTCTGGAGAACTCCATAAATGGCAATAAGAACGCAATCTGCAGGTGTTCCATCAACAGCGAATACGTCCTTCTCCACTTCCGTTACCACTATCTCCTTCCTCAAAGTAATGGAGTGACTCGATGCACTCTTTTCAGAGAGAGGAGCAAAAATTACAACTCTACCCAACTCTGAAAGATGCTCCTTGAGGACCTTAATGCCCTCGCTATCATACCCATCATCATTAGAAAGAAGGATCAACTTCTTTTCCATACCAATTTAAAGAACATTTTTAAAAACCTAAGAGTATCTTCCAGCCGTCGGATTTTACTTTTCAGTCTTTCATGATAAAGAGCTGGAATAGATACATAACCTAACTTCTTCCCGGAAACCAGTGCCTTCATAAGTAATTCGGATTCCGCCTCGAATTTGTCTGAATCAAAAGAGATACTCTCTACTACCTCTCTCTTGTATGCTCTGAATCCGCTCTGGGAATCTTCGATTTTCTTCTTTGCAAACAGCGACACGGCAAGGGTTGTTAGCCTATTGGAGAGGTATCGATCTCTTGGCATTTTCCCCAGCTCGTTCCATCTGCTTCCAATAACAATATCATTTCCTTCCATCACCTTTGCAAGAAAATCCTTAATATATGAGGGGTCATGTTGAAGGTCTCCATCCATTGTAATCAATATTTCAGCATCCCTTTTTAAAGCCTCCTGAAAGCCCCTTCGCTGGGAAAATCCTTTCCCGTAATTTCTTTCATTACGAACAACTGCAAAACCCGAATCTTTAATCATTTCATAAGTACCATCTTCAGAACCGTCGTCCACGAATATAACAGTGGAAGAGTATCCATTTTTGTTGAGTGATTTAATTAAATCTTCAATAACTTCCCGTTCGTTGAAAACAGGAATTATGATAAAAAATTTTAGCATCGGGGCGAGTGGACTCGAACCACCGACCCCCAGCCCCCCATGCTGGTGCGCTAACCAACCTGCGCTACGCCCCGCTGCATTAATATTATAATTCTCACGCATTATTCAATCAAGGAACAAACCTCAAGTTAAAACTGACTTTCCCGCTTTTGATGAACTGCTCGTAAGTAGTTCCGCACAGGTAAAGGTCAATTTTACCAACACCATAGTAGTTCAGGGAATCATCATAAATTGAGTCTACGATGTGAGCAGACTTATTGTCAAAATAAAGATAAAAATAAATATTTCTCTGCTGCCCATCCTCCATATAGATTGGGGGGTAAATCAAGGCACTGAAGCTTTTAATAGTACTATCAGCCTGTGATTTCAGAACCCACACAATTTCATCCAGATAGCTAAGAGTAGCTCCTTCATACCGAACAGTCACGTCAATTCTTATAGAATCCCAGGAAATAACAGTGTCAGATGCACCCAGCCATCCGTTTGAAGGGTCATGGTCAGGGTCTTTTATCCTTATCGAGTCGGCAATAGTGAAAGAGGAGATTTCCAGCTTTGGCTCCTTTGGTGAGCAAGAGAGTAAAACCACAATTGAAATCAAAAATAACCATTTCATAGTTTTAACACAAAATCCCCATCTTTGTATATGAGTTCACCATCAGCAAATACTTCACCGCCCTTCCTCAAATCAAGAATCATATCCCAGTGTACCACAGACTTATTTGTACCACCAGTTTCAGGGAATCCCCTACCAAGTGCAAGGTGGATAGTCCCACCAATTTTCTCATCAAAAAGAATATTCTTTGTCAAATTCTTAATCCCGTAGTTTGTGCCGAAGGCAAATTCACCGAGTCTCTTCGCGCCCTCATCGGATTCCAGTATCTTTTCAACAAATTCCTGATTTCTTTCAGCTTTCACCTTTATCAACTTCCCTTCCTTAAACTCAAGATAAACTCCGTTGGCTTCTTTACCCATGTAGTATTGCGGCATGTTGAACTTGATTCTTCCATTCACCCCGTTCTCTATAGGAGACGTAAAAACCTCTCCGTCAGGAAAGTTGTTTTCCCCTGATGCATTTATCCACTTCCTTCCCCCGACATTCACAGTAAGATCGGTACCGTCTGCGACAACTCGAATTTCGCTCTTGCTTTCAAGAAAGGATACTATCTTCTGTTGCTTTCCTTTAACATTTTCCCAGTAACATACGGGATCTTCTTCATCAAGGTGTCCTGCAGAAATCACAAATTCCTCAAACTCGGGAAGTGCCATATCCGCCTCCTGTGCTTCAGCGTCGGTAGGATAAAGGGTAACGCACCAGCGCAACTCACCCTTCGTCTCCCGTTCCAGGAATATATCCTGAAGTTCTCTCGCAGCAATACTAGCCATTCTCATCTTTTCAGGATCAGCATTCCTCAGGGCTCTTGCATTCTTGCTTGCAATGACGTTAAGAAAACATGTTGCAGTCTCTACTTCTGTCTTCGTCCACGGTGGAATGTACTTTAGCTGATGCTCGTTAGCAAATCGGTAGTAGTAAAAACTTGCATCAGGAAGTGAAACCTTCAGAAACGGATGTGCACCTCTCTCCAGTGCTCCCTTGTAAACTTCAAGGAGAAACGGCTCTGCAAGGTATGAAGAATTCACGAGAAGAATATCTTCTCTCTTCACCTTCAAAGAGTAATCAAGAATTACTTTTGCAAGTTTTTCCAGGGATTCTCTCCGCATTTACACCTCCTATTCGTAATTTTTGGGAATTATCTCGCCCTTCAGGACTTTCATCACTCCATAGGCAAGAGCTTCCATCTCATTTTCACCAGGATACACTCTTACCGGTGCTATCCATTTGATGTATTCCATCAAATCCTGTTGAAGCTTAGTAGATTTTGACATGCCCCCTGTCAGAATTATGAAATCAACTTGACCCTTCAAAACACAGGCCATCGCCCCGATTTCTTTTGCAATCTGAAATACCATCGCCCTATAAACTAGGTCTGCATCCTTATCTCCCTTAGCAATTCTGGAAATGACTTCTTCAAGATCATCGGTACCGAGATAGTCTACAAGTCCACCAAAGCGAATAGCTTTACTGAGAAGCTCCTGCTTTGAATACTTTCCGGAAAAGCACAGTTCAATAAGCCCTGTGGTAGGAAGCGTGCCTGTTCTCTGGGGGCTGAAAGGGCCTCCATCATTGGCATTATTCACATCAACAATCCTTCCTTTCCTTGAGGCAGAAATTGAGATGCCCGTCCCCAGGTGAGCAACAATCAAGTTAAGAGATTCGTACTCTTTCCCCTCAGATTCCGCAAGTTTCCTGGACACGTATTTTGTATTAAGTGCATGGAGCAAGCTTTTTCTGGGCAGTTCTCGGAGGCCAGAAAGTCTTGAAATGTCGTCAAATTCATCCACAGAAACAGGATCAACAAAAAAAGATGGGCATCCCAGCATTTTTGAAAGCTCCATTGCCATTACGACACCGAGATTCGACGGATGATCTGCCTGTACCCTGCCGTTGAGCACATCAGATACTACCTGGTCGTTTATTCTGTAAACTCCCGATTCAAGGCTCTTGAAAGGACCTCCCCTGGAAGCAATAGCGTCAATCTTTGTTTCATTGATTTTTTCCTCTTCAATAAAGTTGAGTACATCTTTGAATCTGAATTCTTTCTGCGAAATCGTGTTTGGGAACTTCTTCAGCTCTTCCACTGAGTGCCTTAGCTCTTTGTACTTTAACAACTTTTCATCTTCAAAAAGTGCAACCTTTGTGGACCCTCCACCCGGGTTTATTACAAAAATCCTATATGACATCCTGACCTCCCTTGAAATTATAACAGATACTATGAGAAAATGAAAGAAACAATTGATTTTTAAGGTTTTTTGCTTTAACATAAAGAAATGGTGAATATTTTTTGTCAATTAGATGCTGATGATTTAAAACATCAGAACGAATTCCTTGAAAGGCTTGAAAATACTGACGACAAAGTAATCGTAAGTTTCGATATTCTCGACAAAGGCCCTATATACATTGCAAGAGTATATGTGGCTGCTGCGGATTGGCCAGGACTGGGTGAAACAATTATCGGGATAGTGCACGAAAAAGGATATAATGTTGGGTTCGTATACGGAGTTGTTTCGGTAGACGGGAAGTATGCATTTCTTGCAATAAAAGTACCATTTAGCCCTGAAAAATTAGGAGAAGTCAGATTTGACCTGGAAGGAATAACTGAAGAGATTAGGAATCTGGCAAAGGAAGGAGACCAGGTTAAAGCAAGACTTGTTACGACGGGAATTGAAAAGCTTGAAATACTGGAAAATATCAAGAATTCACTTCGAGAGATTGCATTCCCTGAGG
Source organism: Caldifarciminota bacterium UBA5631 (assembly GCA_002421425.1). Lineage (GTDB taxonomy): Bacteria > Hydrothermota > Hydrothermia > UBA1063 > UBA1063 > UBA1063. The sequence goes on along the minus strand of DIJZ01000011.1, from coordinate 63,817 downwards.
AATTTGATGAGATTTCGAGGGCAGGAGGTGAACTTGAGAAGTTTGTCTTCTCAAGATCCCTTGCTTACTTAAAGGAAAGAGACGCAAAGACTCTCGCCGAAATTATACTTGTTGGACACAGGTTCATTACTAAGTTACGGCAGGTAGGAATAGGTGTTGAGGTTTACGTAAAAAACATTAAAACAGAACGTGAGGATCTTACAGGTTTAACCGTGGGTGGTTTCGAGAAAGACATTAGCATGGATACTGTTTTCGATGCCATCAAGGAAATATTCCCAAATTTCAGAAGAAAATTTGATAAGGAATTCATCACTAACGATGGAATTACCATAATAAGGATTGAATTCACGGTAGAAAACAGACCACTAACCGCAGAGGAAATTAAAGTTCTCGAGCAGCATTTAAAGTCCACATTGAAACAAGCACGATTCAGGATCCCGCTGAATATCAAGTTCGGCGGTGAAATCTTCGGAAGAGCCCTTGTACCAAAAATGGTAGATGAGTGTAGCCAGACCGGTATCCCCCAGGTAGCAATCGTGCCGGTGGAACAGGACAGAACTACCATCACTTTCCGGATTGCCGTTGTAAATAAGGACCCAAAGCACTTTGACCTGCTTACAACTTACATCGCGAAGTCCGATGGCTTTGTTCTTACTTCTTTTAGACCGCCTTCAAAAATCAAAGAAGTGTTTGTGGAATTCCTTACTGTTAGGGCACTGGTCTCCTTCTTCAAGAACGACATTGAATTGTATGAGAAACTTAAAGATATAATTAGAGAAAGCATCGGAAATTTCAGGGACTTTGACGAGGGTCTAAGAACCCTCGATAGAAGAAATCTGGAATTTGTTTACGAAAAAACGAAAGAATTAGGAATTGCAGAGGAAATTGCAAGATCTTTCTACTTCGCAATAGACGATTTCATTAGAACGACCCTTACCCCTGAACGAATTGTGGATGATTTGATTTTCGTTGACCGATGCATAAAACAACACCTTGAAAACCCTGCAAGGAAGTGCTTCGCGATGGAGAGCAAAACTTATTTTTCAATTGTATTAATTTATCCTCCAGAAGAAAAAATCTTTGACCGAATTTTCCCAATGGTGGAGGAATTGGGCCCGATACTGATTCGTTTTGAAGTTTATGGGTTGAATGTTACTGTAATTCAGCTTCACAAAAAAGAGGTCAAAACAAAATTTGATGCAATTTATGAAAATATTAAAAGGGAGGTACATCATGAAGGTCACCCTATCGGTGATTAAAGCTGATATTGGTGGTTATGTAGGTCACACGTCCGTTCACCCGAGGATTCTGGAATTGGCCGAAGACCACCTCCAAAAGGCCAAAGAACAGGGCCTGATAATTGACTTCTTCGTAACTAAAGTTGGTGACGACTTACAACTAATAATGACTCATAAGAAGGGCGTCAATTGCGGTGATATACACAAACTTGCATGGGATACCTTTGTAGAAGGAACAGAAATTGCAAAATCAATGAAAATGTACGGTGCAGGACAGGATTTGCTCAGCGATGCCTTTAGCGGAAATATCAAGGGAATGGGCCCAGGACTTGCAGAAATGGAACTCGAGGAAAGACCAAGTGAACCAATAATTGTCTTTATGGCAGATAAGACCTCACCCGGCGCATGGAATTTACCAATATTTCGTATGTTTGCCGATCCATTCAACACTCCCGGCCTTGTCATTGACCCTAAACTTCATGATGGTTTTGTCTTCGAGGTACTTGACGTTTACGAGCACAAGAAAGTGCTAATGAATACTCCAGAAGAACTCTACGATCTTCTCATTCTAATCGGTGCCGCAGAACATTACATCATTAAGGCGGTTTATAGAAAGCAGGATAATGACATTGCCGCTGTTTCATCGACCCAGAGACTTTCAATGATGGCAGGAAGATATGTCGGCAAAGATGACCCTGTTCTCATAGTAAGAACACAGAGTGGGTTCCCTGCAGTTGGAGAAGCCCTTGAACCCTTTGCATTTCCACATCTCGTCGCTGGATGGATGAGAGGTTCCCACTATGGTCCACTTATGCCAGTGGCTCTGCATCAGGCAAATCCATCAAGATTCGATGGACCACCGAGAGTTTGCGCCATTGGATTCCAATTGAGTGATGGGAAGCTTATTGGTCCGAGAGACCTATTCGACGATCCCGCTTTTGATGAAGCAAGAAAGAAGGCAAACCAGGTGGCAGATTATATGAGAAGGCTTGGACCCTTTGAACCGCACAGACTGGGACTTAAGGAGATGGAATATACGACACTTCCCGACGTCCTCAAGAAAATCAAGAATAGGTTTATCGATCTTGATTAATGGTCACAGCGCTTTTCCTTTCATTGATTTTTGCAAGGCCTCTGGTTATAAGCGGGGTTAGGGTAGAAGGAACCAAAACTTTATCAAAGACCGAAATTAAGTCAATTCTGAGAATAAAAAGGGGGGATAAGTACTATCCCCCCTTGTATAATAACAACAAACTCAATCTCATCCGTGAACTTAGAGAAAGAGGTTATTTTGAAGCGAAAATAATCGAAGAAAGGGTGGAAGAGAAAGACGATAAGGTGTACATTACCCTCCGTATTTCCGAGGGAAAGAGATACAGAATAAGCGCCCAATATATATCCTGGCTAGCACCGGACACCGCATACTATCAACGAACAATAAGTATTCTCCACCTGCCATTACCAAGATATTATGCGTCTTCAGAGTTAACCGAGCGGGAGACTAAAGCCATCGATTTCTTGAGAAATATCGGCTATCTTAATGCAGAAATACAGAGAATAACTGCTGAAGACTCAATAAACAAAACCTGTACAGTAACTCACGCCATTACTAAGGGCACAAGATATGTTGTAAAACAAATGAGTATTAAAGGAAACTCGACGGTTAGAAGGAAAATCATTGAAAGGGAGATCACAGTAAAACCCGGGCAGTACGTTTCTCCAGCTGCAATACTTGAAAGTATAAGAAGAATTTACTCAACAGGTTTATTTACTACCGTTTACCACTCCTATGAATTTACTGACGATTCTCTGATATCAATTACTTTTAATGTGAAAGAGAGAAAAACAAGGTATTTCAGGCTTCAGGGTGGAATCTACCCATTTTCTCTCATTAATCTGAATGCAGAAGGAGGACACAGAAATCTGTTCGATAATAATCAGAATCTCAGTATCCGAATCGAAAACGGTCTGGAGCCCTTTGATAGATTCATTAAGCTTTACGGAGAGGTCCTCTACTCGGAACCATATTTTTTCAACACGAGTTTGAAGATGAACCTGAAACTTTTTGGAGGGACTTCGAAGATAGATTCTTCATCCTACTTCGGCATTGAGTCTTATCTCTCACACTACTGGTCACAGAAAAGCAGAACTATAATGGGTCTTCAGTGGAGAAAATTCTTGGAAGGACAATTCTCTGATGGAATAACAAACAAGGCAATCTTTGGTTCTATTATTGACACGCGAGATAATCTTCTCTTCCCCTCCAGGGGCTTCTACCTGCTTGTAGACCTTTCTCGAGCGGGAGGAATACTCGGAGGAAATTATCATTTTTACAAATATCAGCTTTCAGGCTCCTTTTACAGACAGATATGGAAGCCGGGGGGGATATTCGCATTGCGACTTTCTGCAGGACAAATAATACCCTTCAACAATTCTGACATCCCCGCGATAGAGAAATTCAAAATAGGAGGCGATGGAACCCTTCGTGGATTCAGGTATTCTCAGTTTTATTCTACAGATTTCTTCCTTTTTAATACGGAGCTCCGGTCTATGGTATCAAGGAAGGTTGGTCTGAACCTTCTCTTTGATGTCTTCCCTCAAATAGAAGGGAAAGTCTGGTACAGCTTCGGATTAGGATTTCGTTATTTTCTGCCCATTGGAAATCTTCGAGTTGACTGGATGTACACCCCATATAGAATCGGTGATAAGGGTTATTACGGAAATCTGTATATAAACCTTGGCGAAATGTTTTAAAGACCAACCAGGTCTTTATCTGCACATACCATTTTGCAGATCAAAGTGCAGATACTGTCACTTTTACTCGGAAAACGCCTCGGCTCTGGAGGAGTTATTTCCAGCCTTTCTGGAAAGTTTGAAAGGAGAAATTGCATATTTCAAAGAGTTCGGCTTTAACTTTGAAACCCTTTACGTCGGAGGAGGAACCCCTAATTCATTAAGCCCTTCACAGCTTGCGAGTGTTCTCGCATTAATTCATGAGAATTTGAACCTGTCAAGGGTCGTTGAAAAGACTATTGAATTGAACCCGGAACCCCTGGAAAGACATTTTATTGAAGTTCTCAATGAGTTTGGATTTAATAGGATAAGTCTCGGCGTGCAAAGTTTTGTAAACAGTGACCTCCAGACATTGGGAAGGACATACAATGCACAGGATATAAGCAATACTGTGGACTTGCTGAGGAGCAACGGATTTCACAATATAAACTTTGATCTTATATTTGCTTTTAAGGGCCAGACCATCGAAAACTTCGCTTTTTCTCTAAAAAAGGCAAGTGAAATGAATCCAACCCACATATCAACATATTCGATGACCTTTGAAGAACCTGCATTAGAAGATCTTGAAAGCAAAGATGAGAACCTCACAATCAAGATGTACAAAATCCGGGACAAAATTTTGCGGGCACATGGGTACATAAGATACGAAATTTCAAGCTTTTCAAGACCTAATTTTGAATGCATTCACAACTTGAAATACTGGCTACGACATTACTATATTGGGCTCGGACCATCAGCATCAGGCTTTTTTTTACTCGAAGGCAGAGAGGTTAGATACACCAACCCTTCGTCTATACGATTCCATAAAGAAATCCCCAAGACATTTGAGCCACTTTCCGAAGAAGAGAAGCTTATTGAAGAAATTTTTCTTAAAATCCGCACCAGATGGGGATGGAAAGCAGATAAAAATTTCTTGGAAACTGTCGTCCAAAAACTCAAGGGACTTGTAACTGTGAAAAACAATTCTCTCATTTTAACTTCAAAAGGGGTTTTTGTAGCAGACAAGATAGCCATTAAAATTATTGAATTGTATGAAGATTATAAAAAGAGAACTGAAATACAAAGGCTTGATTTTTAAAGTGTGGAGAGAAGAATATCAAGAAGACCCAGGCCTATTCCTGCGTGACATTGTTGAATTTCCTGAAACATGCGCTATACTGCCACTTCTCGATGGAGATACTGCAATACTAATTTCTCAGTACCGCTTCCCTCTGCGAAAGGAGATTTTAGAGATTCCTGCTGGTAAGATAGACCCCGGTGAATCACCTGAAGAAGCAGCACAAAGGGAACTTATGGAGGAAGTCAAAATGCGGGCTGAGAAACTTTCAAAAATAGGAACGTTTTACCTCACACCCGGATATTCGACCGAAAGAATCCACATTTTTTGGGGAGCTGATCTTAGATCTGCGGAGCTTCCAGCTGATGCCGGGGAACAGATAAAAACCCACAGAATTCCGTTGAACAAACTTAAAGAAATGATGATAACAGGGGAAATTGAGGATGCTAAGACTTATATTGCTCTTTTGCATTACTTCAATTTCATTGAAAAGAGATGAATCAGAACACCTTAACCCAAACAATGCAAGTTTTGAAGAGCTCATAGCAATCCCCATTCTTAATGAAAGTGATGTATTAACCATACTGATAATGCGAGATCTCAGCCCTTACAGGGGGATCGACGATTTCGCAGAACGAACCAAGCTGGATAGCTCTAAAATTGAGTACCTGAAAGATATCTTTTTCTTCAAAGAAAGAAACGACACTTTCTTCCAAAGCGGCAAAATTCAACTGGAAAAGTACCGCGAAAAGACTTCAGCATTTCTAACACTTAGTACCCTGACGCTCAAATTTTCAACGTCCGCCGTTCAAACGACCCCCTTTTATATCAGTTATGACTTTATTACCGTTGGGAAATTTTCGCTTTCGATACCGCAAAACTCTGTCAAAGGAAGCCCGTCTTTGAATGGCACAGACTATTTAATCTACATAAGTAAACCCTTCAATTTTGCAATTGGAAAAGAAAGGTTATACATCGGTTCAGAGCTATCGTACAATGCTTTTACACCCTTTCTAAAAGTTTTTGCACATAAGGGGGAAAACCCGAAACTACTTGCTGGAATGACCCTAAGGCATAGACCTGTGCGGGCGTCACTAACGCTCCTCCCCATGGAAAATGAATTTGCAGTAGATTTTCTTTTTTCTACAAAAAACTCGAATTACCGAATGCAATGGGAAGTGGAAAATGGAACTATTAATGCAACGTATAACCTTACAAGGAGACTTTCGAGTACAAATAGCCTTTGTATAAACTATTCTGGATCCTCGAAAAAATACGTTAATTTGGACCTACTTCAAAAATTGGGCAACGAAACTATACTGATAGTTAAATCATCATTCACAGAAAGTTCTTTAATAATTCGGTCAGGTAAGCTGGAAAGCAAGAATCTCAGCGTTGAATACGGTAATTTGCGATATGAATATGTTGCTGTCAAATTCTCGCTGTGGAATAGCAAAATACAATTTTCTTACTACCCTACAAGGCAGTGGCTCGATATTTGTTCTTCGGCAACCTTTAATATCCGCGAAAAAGAGATTAAAATTGAAATCGGGAGAACTCACGACGAAAAATACAGAGTCTCCATAGGGTTTAATTTATATGCTCATAAAAGATGAAGTAGTTGTTCTTAAAGTCGACGAATTTATGGAATCCTCTTCCATAGTTACTGCACTCTCAAAATCCAGTGGACTACTTAAATTGATGGCAAAAGGCGCGCAGAGAGTTAAATCCCAACTCAGAATGGCTTTTCAGCTTTTCTCAAGGAGTGAACTGATATATTACTACAAGCCTGACAGAGAATTTAACATCCTTAAAGAAGGAAAAATCCTGGAGGCCTTTGATGAGATCCCTCGGGATTACGAAAAGTTCTACCTTATCTCCTACATTGCTGCATACATCATTAAGAACGTACCACAGGAAGCAGGTGAAAATATATATCTTGATGTTCTAAATCTTATAAGATTTGTCAACACTTCAAGTACTCTAAACGAGAACCTTTATAATTTCTTCGTACTAAGGAATCAGATGAGGCAGGGCGAATTTCCATCATTTGATTATTGCGCACGCTGCAAGTCAAGGGATCTCGAATATTTCATACCTTCACAAAAAACCGTTGTCTGCGGCAGATGTGCAAGACCCGATGAGTTAAAAGTACCTGTGGATCAAGGGACGTCTTCAGAGATTAGATTTATCCTTCACAAGAGTTGGCAGGAGGTCAACTCCCTTGCTTTGAGAGAAAATACGAGAAGACTGCTTGAGACGTTCATTACTTAGAAATGAAAAGACTTCTTAATATACTGAAGGTACTGCTATCCATCGCTCTTCTTTACGTAATTTTCACAAAAATCAAGTGGGAAAGCTTTTTTGAGTCTGTTAAGGGCACTAACTACCTTTTTTTAATTCCTGGAGTCCTTTTATACTTCGTTGCTATACTACTCTCCTCCAGGAGATGGCAAATTTTCCTGCAAAAGAAGGGAATTACTCTAAGTCTTTACCGCTGTCTGAAATTTTACCTCATCGGCATCTTCTCCGGTAACTTCCTGCCCTCTGGGGGTCTGGACGTAGTGCGTGCCTTATATGCAGGAAGGGGTACTTCAATTTCAAGCGCGATCGCATCAACCTTCATTGACAGACTTTCAGGGTTTTATGCCATTCTTTTCTACCTGCTTCTCGCAAGTATTTTCATTACCATCAAAGTAAAATCCATTTTTGTTCTAACAATTCTTGGGATCCTTGTGCTTCTCTTTCTGAATGCTCTTCTCTTTTCAAGTACATTTTATAAATCCCTAACAAAAGTAAAGAAGACAAAAATTACCACTCCAGTAATCTCTCTACTTACCTCAATTTACCAATTTCGAACCGAATGGCACACCATAATAAGGACACTTCCTTTATCAATTCTGATACAGCTCTTCTTCTCCCTTGTGCCCATCGTAATAAGCTATGGCCTTAGCAAGCCGATACCATTGTGGGAGAGTATCCTACTCCTTCCGATAATTAACTTCGTTATGATGATCCCTATAACCATCTCGGGGATAGGGCTTCGGGAAGGTGCTTTCGTTCTTTTGTACGGCGATTTAATTGGAAAGGAAAAGGCCCTGATTCTCTCTCTTTTATACTATTTTACTTCAATAGTCTTAAGCCTTGCAGGATGGATTCTATTTCTCTTTGACAAATCTGAGGAAAATGTTAAATAAATCAACGAGAGAGTTAAGGTTCACCCACTCATCATTTCCATGGATATTTCCACCTTTTGGAGCCGTAATCAGCACTGCCATGCCGCGTTCCGAAAAAAAGCGCCCATCAGTAGCACCATGCTCTTTCGTAAATGGCACAGAACGTTTGAGAATAGATTCGGCAATCCTTTTGTATTTCATCAAGTAAGGGTTGTCTTTCGACGTGAATACCGTATTCCCCGTTGAAATTAGTTCATATTGAGTATCAGGATATTTAGAAAGAACTTCCTTTATCATTTCTTCCATCTTCTGCACCGTAAAAGGATGCACGAATCTTATGTCGAGATACATTTCTGCATAATCAGGTACACGGTTAACAGAATCTCCTCCAATCATTTTTCCAAGGTTAATTGTGTTGTGCCAGTGGTCAGGATCTCCGCAAGGTTCAGGATGAAAGTGAGATTTAATTTCATTATAAATTGAAACAAGTTTGTCCAAGGCGTTTTCGCCGTTGAAAATCCTCGAGCCGTGAGTAGCTTTGCCCTTTGCAACAATTTTTACGTGAAACACTCCTTTCCCTTCCACTACCAGCTGGAAATCCTCACCTCCGTCTGGAATTATCACGAATTCACCCCCGATCCCCTCTTTTTCTACAAGGTACTTTACCCCATTTTCGCTACCAATCTCTTCATCGGTGGTGAACAGAAAACCAACGTTAGGCTTCTGAGATTCCTTCGATAGTTCTCTAATCATCTCCATTATCACAGCGCACGAACCTTTCATATCAATGGAACCACGACCATATAGCAGGTCGCCTTCTCTCCTTGGAACAAAATCTTCTTCCCTTGCGTCAACGACATCAAGATGGCCTACAAAGAGAATATCGGGATGATATGTATTATAGTACGAAAGATAGATCGAAGGTTTCCCACTTACCACATATCTCCTTGCAATCAAATCGGGAACATCGGAAAGAAAATTCTCAACGAAATCGATAATATTCTTCAATTCAGGTAAATTGCTACTGGTGGACTTGAATTGAATCAATTTCTCCAGAAGTACTGCAATTTCCTCTTTCATATGAACCTCCTTTTCTAAAAAATTATACCGAAAAAGGTGCGAAGTAAAAAACCATTAAATATAACTGAAATGTTCATAATCCATAGATACTCCTGAATGTTTAAAATTCATCCCTGTGGATGTATGATTGTATAACCTAAGGAGGTTTGTGTGAAGAGGTTTTTGTCATTTATTGCGTTAAATATGATCTTTTGTGGTTTCCTTCTAGCATCAAAACAAATGATTGTTCGACTTCCATTTAAGAATTACCAAGAGCTTCAAAATTTCATATACTCGACCTTTCCCAAGGACAAGGTCCCCGATATAGCTGCGGGAAGGCCGGGAGAATGGTACGACCTCATCGTAGACGAATACCAGCTAGACCTAATAAGGATGAAAGGCATAAACGTCAACGTTGTAGATGAAAATATTGAATCATCCAAGGAAAGTGTGAAAGATAACTACCACTCATATTTCGACGTAATAACTATTCTAAGAGGTCTTGCAACTTCTTATCCGTCAATTGCAAAAGTTGAGAGTATCGGACCAACTTACGAGGGAAGATGGATATACGGGCTGAAAATCTCCGATAACGTCATGGAAGACGAGGAAGAGCCTGAACAGCTGTTTTCGGGCTTACATCATGCGCGAGAATGGGCAACTATTGAAGTTTGCCTTTTCCTCGCTGATACTTTAATTAGAGCCTACGGAACCGATCCACAAATTACTGATATCGTAAATAACAGAGAAATATGGATTTTCCCCGTAATTAACGTGGACGGGTTTGTTTACGACTACTCGAATGGCGGAGTGAGCTGGAGAAAAGACAGGGAACCGTACAGATCTGGTATTGGAACGGATCCTAATAGAAACTACAATGGGATATGCGACTCCAGTGCTATAGATGGCTGGGGATACATAAATGGAAGCTCCACGACCCACAATCCGTCTCAGGAAACCTTTTGCGGAAGACGTCAACACTCAGCCTATGAAATTAATGAATATGCTGAGTTTATTAAATCACGCCATTTTGTCACCATTCTTGACTATCACTCCTACTCAGAACTTGTTCTTGCTCCGTGGGGTCACAAGTATGATGCCACACCCCATGAAAATTGGTATAATTCGATAGGACAGGCTATCGCCCAGCGAATTGCAAGATTAAGTGGTGGACATTATACGTATCAGAAATCAATAGCTCTTTATCCAACCACAGGATCATCTTCTGACTGGGAATATGGGTGGAACATTTATGTAAAGGGTACTCCGTGTCTTTCCTTCACCGTTGAAATGGGCACTGCTTTTTATCAGAATCCTGCCGACCTTCCGCTTCTAAAAAGAGAAAACTTCGACGGTGCATTTTACTTACTCCAGAAGGGAGATTCAATTTATAATTATATGAAGGGACTGGTGCCTTCTCCTATCATAATCTATCCAGAAGTGGATACCGTGGAAGATTCCGTCAGAATCGAATGGCAGGTACCCAATAGCAGCTTTAATGAACCATCTCAGTTTGAAATACAAATCCTTAAAGGTCCCTCCGTTATTCAAGATGGCTTTGAAGGAAATACTAATCAATGGGTTCTGGAATCCTTTGCTCCGTCCACTCAGAGGTTTCATTCAGGAACAAAATCTCTTTATTCCGGCCATGCAAACTATATAGCAGCTCAGGCGCGAACCAGATATCCATACCCTGTCCAGGACAGTGATTCACTGAGATTTTGGATTTACTACAATACAGAAACCGATTGGGATGTCGGGATTGTGGAGATTTCTGAAAATCTGAGGGAATGGTTCCCTCTTGATAGTGAAAGATTCACAGGTTCAAGCGGTGGCTGGGTAAGAAAGGTATACGACCTTACTTCCTATGTTGGAAAATCAGTCTATTTCAGAATCAGATATATGACAGATGGATCAGTCTTGAATGAAGACATTTACATAGATGACTTCTACCCTGTGGCACATTGGGATACTATCTGGAACATCACAGGAATAAGTGATACTTTTTATACAATCACAAATCTTGAAGAAGGAGAATACTTTTTTAGAGTTAAGGGAGCCTCGTCAGCTTTTGGAAATGGTAATTACAGTCTGCTGAAAAAGGTTTTCATAAGAAACACCAATTCACCAGCAAGAGAAACAGAATCACACCTTTTTTATGCTTCTGTGCCTCCAGTAATAAAAGGAAACCTGAAGATCTCAATTAAAGCAATGAATCCAGTTATCACTATACTCGATGCGCAAGGACGCGTAGTATACAGGTTTCAGAAAAACGGGACTATTGACCGACTCGTGGAAATACCTTTAAATTCAAGGGGTGTGTATTTCTATATTATTGAAAGTTCTGCGGACAAAAAGATTGGAAAAACAGTAAAAGTGTACTAATAAAGGTAGAGCATCGGGTTTACCGCTTTTCCCCTGTCTCTGATCTCAAAGTGAAGTCGGGAACCGAAATAGTGTGATTGCCCGCCAACTTTTCCAAGTATCTGACCTTTAGCTACCTTAGAACCAGCATTTACAGAAAATGATTCGAGATATGAATATACTGAGAAGAATCCGCCGTGATCAACAACTATGGTATTTCCATATCCAGTCACCGTTCCCGCAAATATCACGATACCTTCATCAATACAAAGCACAGAACTATTTGGTTCCGCTTCAATTTCAATTCCAGGGTTAAAGACCCGTGTATTATATTTGGGATTTACTATTGTTCCATAGTCAAGCACGACTTTACCCTTTACAGGCCAGGGGTACTTCCCAGTTGGGCTTTTTGCCACTACGTTCTCTTCCCTTCTCTTCCTTTCCTGCTCTTTTTCCAGACGGCTTATTAGCGCCTGCATTTCCTTTATCGCCTTTTCAAGCTCGGCAACTCTTCGCTCCTCCTGCTGCTTCTGCTTCTTGAGCCCGGCAAGAAGGTTCTCTCTTTGCTTCCTCAAGTTTTCAAGGCTCTTCTCCTGCAAAATCACCTCTTCCTTCATTGCCAGGACAAAATCAAGATTTTCTTGCTTCAATTGCCTGTAGGCTGAAAGTTCAGAATAAACCTTTAAGACCCGGTCCCTCTCTCTCTTCTCATTCTGAATTGCATAATCGAGAAGGTAAAGAGCCTCCTTTTCGCCCTCATTGCCGGGAAGGAATCTAATAATTTCGTTCTGAGGGAGAGTCTGATAAAGAAAATTAAGACTGAACTTGATTCTATCGGCTCTCTGTCCAAGTTCCTGTTCTTTCTGATCAATCTGAATTTCCAATTTTGAAAGCTCATTCTGAATTGTTTTTATGTCTCTGTTAAGTTTTTCTATGAAACTCTTTACTTCAAGTTCCTTCCGCTCGATCCTCGCAATTTCTTCTTCGGTACTTTTAACTTTCGTCTCCATCTGAGTGATCTTCTTCTTGGCCTGTTCAAATTCCCGCTTTAAACTCTCGAGCTTCGCCCTCTCTTCTTCAATATCCCCGGATTGTATTATCATGAGTAGGAGGAAAAGACTTCTCATTTCTCGAGAACATCAAAACTGAATATCATTTGCAAAAAGAGGAAAAAGAGCAGGAGATAAACAACAGGATAAATAGGTATCTTGAGTAATTCTCCCAAATTCCTGAAAACTACGAGAGTCAAAGCAGAAACCAGCAAAAGAGGAATTGCCATTGCCAGAACAAAGGTTGCCTCAAGTTTTCTCCTGCTGCTTCCGAAGTATTCAACAAGGTAGAAAAGCTTCTTCTCCCTCTCAAATATGCTCCTCATGAAGGAAAGGTTCAGAGGAATGTATAACACCATAAAAGTAAGAAACAAAATTGCCCAAATTCCATAAAGGGATTTTCTTATACGGTACAGTTGAATCGCAGAAGTGTAATTATGCTGAACGTTTGATACTACAGGAAAATTGGAAAGGAAACCCATAAATTCATCAATGTAACCCACTCCCAGTGCCCGAGAACTGAATTTAATTTCAAGATTCTGAGGGAAAGGACTGCCTGGAAACAATTCCAGGAGCGCAGAGTACCTCGGAAAGCGACTTTTGAACTCGTCCCTAGCTTTCTCCTTTGTTATTAGTTCAACTCTCTCAACCACGGGACTCTCTTCAGCACATTTTCGTACCAGGGAAACCATACGTTCATCGGAATCATCTTCGAAAAACACCTTCATATAACTCGCAGAAAAAGTTTCATCAAGAAGTTTTGAAATGTACGAATATGACTGTATTGCTGCGGAGAATATCACGAGACTCAAGAAATAAATAACGAGGAGAAAGATGAAATCGCTTCGTGATTTCCTCATGATCGAGAATAATTCTTGAATATAGAATCTAATGTTCAAGGATTATCCTCCCCTCTTCAATTTTAAGAACCCGTGCTTTAGGAACACGCGTTATTACTTCAAAGTTATGAGTGGAAAGCACAACAGTGAGCCCAAGTTCATTGTATTTATTCATTTTGTCAATGAGCCAGTCAATATCGCTCTTGTGCAGATTACTGAATGGCTCATCAGCGAGGAGCACCTCAGGCTCATTAATCATAGCCCTGGCAAGGGCGAGCCGTTGCTGTTCACCCCTTGAGAGGGATGAGACAATATCGTTTGACTTATGAGTCAAGTTAATATCCTTCAGTGTAGAAACAACCTTTCTCATTATGTCTTCATCTCCTCTCAATCTGAGTGGAAAAGCAAGGTTCTCAAAAACGCTTCTGTCATCCAGCAGCATCAAGTCCTGGAAAACAATACCCATTTTTGTTCTAATTTCAAGCAGCTTTCTTTTGCTTATCTTGCTGAGCGGGTGCCCATCGATGCGAACTTCACCTTGGTCAGGCAGTATATCTCCATAAATTAATCTCAAAACTGTTGTTTTGCCAGCACCTGTAGGCCCGACGAGGAAAACAAAGTCACCTTTCTTAATAGAAAAAGACACATTATCCAGTGCAAGCCAGCGGGTGTTGAACCTTACACTCACATTCTCAAACTCTATCTTGTCAGCCATAGATACTCCTGTTTACAATATTCGGAGGAACCTCCCCTCTGAAGTATGCCTTCAGGTTTTCAATCACAAGGTCAGCCATTCTTGTGCGGGCCTCGTATGTTGCACTGCCAATGTGCGGCAAAAGAACCACATTTTCAAGGGTTAATAATTCTTCGGGTACTTTTGGTTCGTATTCATACACATCAAGTCCTGCCCCATAAATCCTCCGCTCCTTTAAAGCCCTAATGAGCGCCTCTTCGTGGATAAGTTTCCCTCTGCCTGTATTTATCAGTATTGCGGTCTTTTTCATCAGAGAAATTTCTCTTTCACCAATAATATGGTAAGTTTCAGGAGTTAGAGGGAGATGGAGAGAAATTATGTCAGATTGTGACAGAAGTTCTTCCAGACTTACCTTTCGTGCACCAAGACGTTCTTCAAGAACCTCATTAGTTCTCCTGGAGTAATAGAGGACGTGCATGCCAAATCCAGAGGATTTAAGGGCAAAAGCCTGGCCAATTCGCCCAGCCCCGATAACACCGAGAGTCTTTCCCTTCAACTCAATCCCGAGCAGGAGTGTTGGTGACCACCCTCTCCAGATCCCTTTCTCTATAAATCGGTGCGCCTCAACAATCCTTCTGGAAACAGAGAAAACGAGGGCCCATGCAAGCTCTGCCGTAGCATCAGTGAGAACATCAGGAGTATTTGTAACTGCAATCCGCCTTTTTGTGCATTCTTCAATGTCAATATTATCATATCCCACCGCGTAATTCGCTACAATTTCAAGATTCGAAGCAATGTTTAGTACTTCGGCGTCAACTCTGTCGCTCAACAACACCACGAGTCCATGGGCGTCTTTGACTCCCTCCATCAAGGCCTCCCTTGGAATGGGGGGTTCACCATCGTAGATCTTCACCTCAAAATCTCTTAGAGACTCACGAACATCATAAAGCAGCTTTGCAGCGAAAAAAATCTTCTTACGGGACATACCTTTCCACTCCTGCAGGATCGACATAAAGCTCCTTTCCCTGGTACTTTTCCAACCTTGAGGAAAGGTTATTGACCACCTTGAGAACCCTGGATTTCAACGGTTTATCTTCGTTTACTTTTGACATTTCATTTTTGCAAGCTTCTGCGTAGAAAAGCGCCCTTCTCCTGTCACCTGTTATATAACTGCAGATTGATAAATAATAAAGAGAAAGAGCCACATTGTAGCTGTTCCAGGGTTGGTCCCTGAGGGTTAAGTACATAATAATTTCGTGATTTTTCAAAGCATCCTTCCATCTTCCAAGGCGTCTCTGCACATAAGATAGGCTCCATCTAAAAGTCCTGGATCCAGGATACATTTCCACTAGTCTCTGCGCAACCTTCAATGCGGAATCATTCTGGTTATCGTAGATAAGAACCCAAACGTATGCATTAGCAGCAATCGTTCCGATGTACTTAGACTTCCGTGCAGAAAGCTCAACTTTCCTTAATGCTTCCTCTCTGGAATAGCTTCCCGGAATAGCCCACTTAAAAGCTGAGGGGACTTTGGTCATAGCAAACTCAAATACACCAAGAGGCAAATATGCATCGTAAATCGTAGAATCAATTTCTATACATTTTCGCAACAATTCAATACTCTTCAGACCGCTGTTTAGGGCTGCAAGGTATTCTTTGTTCCTTCCCTTTCTTAAAGCCTTATACGCATAGGCCGAACCCTCAGAAAAGTAACTTAATGCAAGAGTCACGCTATCAAATTTCCCCTTGTTTCTTATTCCCTGAGATTTCTCTATCGCTCTGTCAAGAAGCTCGTAGAAACGGTTTTCGTATACGTCCGTTTCGAAGTCTATCATATAAAGATCCAGCAACCCTGCTTTGTAAAGATATCCAATGGGACTCTCGGGATAGTTTCTAATCGCAAGATCAAAATAAAAATCTGCTTCTTTGTATTTTTCAGCAAAAGAAAACTCAAGGCCTTTAATTATAAGTGAATCAAGGGGCTCCCAGAAAAGCGAATCAGGCGCAGTAAAAAACAGTATGAATAGAAGCAACTTCATTTGACAGCCAGTTCACTAACCCGCTTTGCACCTTCCGCCATGCTCGAAACCCCGTATAGTGGAAGACCCGACTTGTTTAGAATCTCTTTCGCCTTTTCTTCATTTGTTCCCGTGAGCCTTATAACAACAGGTAATGTAATGTTTAGTTCTTTGTAAGCCTGCACAAGGCCAACGGCAACGTCATCACATCTCGTAATACCACCAAAAATGTTAATCAGTATAGCCTTGACTCGCTTATCCCGCAGTATTAACTCCATTGCATTTTTGATTTTGTCAGGGCTTGAGCTCCCGCCTACATCCAGAAAGTTAGCAGGTTCCCCACCGTAAAGCTTAATAATGTCCATAGTTGCCATAGCCAGCCCCGCCCCGTTGACGCAACATCCTATATTACCATCAAGCTTCACAAAGGAGAGCCCTTTTGATTTTGCCTCCAATTCTTCGAGATTCTCATAATCAAGATCCCTTAATGATTCAAGCTCTTGGTGCCTGTAAATGGCATTATCATCAAGAATTATCTTCGCATCCAGTGCAATCACATTTCCATCTTCTTCAATCACAAGAGGATTAATTTCAGCAAGTTGAGAGTCAGTTTCCACAAAAACCCTGTACAGAGACTTTATAAAATACTGAACTTTCTTTGCAACCTCGCTATCATCCACAAGACTGTACGCCAGGTACTTTGCTTGAAAGTCTGTTAATCCAAGGTATGGGTGCAGGTGAATCTTCACGATGGCCTGAGGATTCATTCTTGCAACTTCTTCAATTTCCACGCCACCTTCTCTCGAAACCATTATCACATTCCTTTTTGAAGTCCGATCAAGCACAATTCCAAGATACAACTCCGTTTTAATCCTTGCAGCTTCTTCAATAAGAATTTTCTTTACGGGAAGCCCTTTTATTTCCATCTTCAATATCTGGGCAGTATATGACAATGCTTCGACTTTGTCCTTTGCAACTTTGATGCCGCCGGCTTTCCCTCTACCTCCAACGGGAACTTGGGCCTTTACTACTACAGGAAATGCAAACTCATCCAGCACAGCTTTCACCTCATTGACAGTCTTGCATAGCCTGTTCTTCTTCACAGGAACTCCATACTTAGAAAGGATTTCCTTAGATGCGTATTCAAGAAGCTTCATTCCACGACCTCCTTTGAACTGAAAAATCTTCCGTTTACATTTCGTCCTGCAATAAATTCTTTTGCTTTCATTATTCTTTTACCTGATGGCTGAAGTTCACAGATTTCAAGAACTCCGTCCCCAGTGCCCACAATAAGCCTGTTATCGAAAACCTTAATTTCTCCAGGCTTAAGAGTATTAGTATTTTCAAAAACCCGTGCATTAAGAATTTTGACAAGAGAGTTGTGAAAATAAGTCCTTGCTCCAGGAATTGGGGAGAGCGCTCGAATTTTGTTGCAAATTATGTCACTCTTCTGGGACCATTCAATGAGAAGTTCTTCTTTTTTAATTTTGGGAGCATACGTTGCCTCTCCCTGCTGGGGTCTTTTTCTGACAGTTCCTTTTAAATAGGCCTCAAAGGTCCTTCTTAAAATCAAGGGGACATTTTTTGCTAACTTCTCCATCAGAGTTCCCTTCGTATCATCACGTTCAACTGAAATTTTCACAAAGTCCACAATTGGACCCGCATCTATTTCCATCGTAATCTCAATTATTGTCACCCCCGTCTCTTTAACGCCATCCATAAGCGATCTTTCAATGGGCGCCGCTCCCCTATAACACGGAAGCAAAGATGGATGTATATTCAATGCAGGATATTTTGCAGCACTTAAAATGCTTTCCTTTAATATCTTCCCAAAATCACAAACCACCAGAAAATCAAATTTATTTTCTTTCAGATACTTTGCGACCTCGGAACTGTTTATTCTGGCAGCCTCGTAGAACTTTATTCCAGTGTCCATGATAAAATCTTTGACAGGGTTTGGACTTGGTCGCATGCCCCTTCCTGCAGGTTTATCAGGTGTTGTAATAACTAAATCCGGGGTTAACTGCGCGAAATAAAGTTCTCTTAATACCTCTCTTGCAAAATAGCCACTCCCAATAAATGCCCATTTATAATGAAAACTTATTGTACTCATTCCTCCATTTAGCAAGAAGAATTCGCCTGGCATCTTCCTCGAGGTAATCTACAAAAAGAACGCCGTCAAGATGATCTACTTCATGCAGGAAAACCCTCGCCATAAAACCATCAGCTTTAATTTTCACATCCTTAAACTTACCATTTGGCTTAAGTTCAACTGCATCCATCTCAAGATGATCTGGCCTTCCAATATCTGCATATAACCCGGGTATCGATAGGCAACCCTCCTCATCCACTGAAAGGCCTTCCACAAACCTTATTTTTGGATTCAGAAATACTCTGTATGTATCTCCAAATTCGAGTTCTTTCGCATTTATAACGAAAATTCTCTTGGGAATTCCTATCTGATTTCCTGCAAGACCAAGACCACCCTGAGCAGTGAGGGTATCTATTAGATCCCTTGCAATTAAAGCAACTCCCGTAGAATCAGAAAAATCAACCTCCTGTGCCTTCTCACGAAGCACAGGGTCATCAATTATTCTTATGGGCTTTACCAACTCTACTCTTCCTCACCCTTTTCCAGCACGCCCTTAATGGCCTGCTTTTCTACCTTGATATTCACGTTCTCTGCAATTTTCAGCGTCACAATATTCTCTTCAATCTTCTGAATTACACCAATAATTCCACCTGTAGTTGATACCTTGTCACCTTTTTTCAACGCAGCGAGCATCTCTTTCCGCTTCTTTTCGTACCTTGATTGAGGAAGTATAAGAATTACGTAAAAAATAACGAATATCAAAATCAGGGGTAGAAGTGATACAAGAAAGCTTGAACCGCCAGCCGGAGTCTGCTGAGCTAAGAGCAGACTCGGGATAAAAATAACCAATCCAATCCATAAAGTCACCATTTTGATCCTCCCTTTTGCTTAATGATAAACTTAAAATTTTGGCCTTTCAAGGAAAATTAAGCTTCAGAAATCAAAGCCAAGCGATATCTTGATGCGCACAGGAGAATATACTTTTCTAAAATCAGTATTGTATGCAAAATCTGTCCTCAATTTTGCGAAACCAAGCCATATCCTTAATCCATAACCAAAGTCTGCACTCAAATCACCAAGCTGCGGAAAGGCACTGAAAACCCTTATATCTTTGATGGGTTTAGATGTACAGGTACCCATGTCAAAAAATACCACACCATCAATGCCTGATATATCGATGGGCAAGGGAAATCCAAGACTAAGGCGTTTGATAAAAGGAAACCTGAACTCTGAATTTAGAAGCATGTACTTATCACCAATGAGGTCTGCAAAATCGACCCCTCTGAGGTCAGAAAAACCATCAAAAGTGAAGAGAATCCTATCTTTTCCGAAAGACTGCATATACTTAAGCCTCAGGGCAAGAATATAGTAGTCAGAGAAAGCGTAGTAGTGCCTGAAGTCAACCACTCCAACTCCCACATCCAGGTCAAAGGGTATACTTCGTAAAAGACCCGCATAGTAGCGTGTTCCATTCAATGGATCCTGAATATAGTTATAATAAACATTGTCAAAGACATGGGCGACGTAAAGTGCAGTCAGATAACGATTTTCCTGAAGATCTTCAAGTTCTATATAATTACCAAGAGGGGTCTCCCAGAAAAAGAAATTTGTTTGATACTCAAAGTTCAATCCGAGCTCCGTACGCCTGGTTCGTGAAAACGGAAGACTCTGCATAAACATCAGCCCCCTGGTTCTTGATACCAAAAGAGTATCATAAGCTATGTACCCAAAGTCCCAGAACTGGTATACAGATATTCCAAAATCTGCTCTCTTCTTAAGATATGCGTAGTCAAACTCGAAGTTTGAGTTCACAAGGTCTCCAGAAAGGTCAGAGGCAAAGGCAATCTGATGGTCCCCAAGCTCATCAGACACACCGAACATTACTTCCCCCTGAAAGCCCATTATCGAAGCATATGCGGCGCTCCCGTAGATCCAATCGAGGCTATATCTTGGAGAATAATTCCGGGATGTCAGAAGAGAAGAATCTTCAAACACAAAAAATCCATCGGTAGTAAAATCTTCAAACTTCTGCAAATTTCTCAGTTCATATATATCGTAGCCGTTAGCATACAGGATGGAGCCAACGATTCTTCCGCCTTTTGCAGCACTAAACCAGCGTATTTCTGTAGTCAAATCAGTAATACGAAAAACTTCTCTCGTCTCCAAATTAAGCGAATAAAGATTCAAAGAGGAGTATTTATCCCTGGCAATAAAATAGAGCACCGTATCATCCACAACACGTGGTGAAGATAATTCTTTATAATAACCTGAGATCCTCTCTATTTCACCCTTCTCTACATTATATCGAAATATTGCATAACTACCGTAGAAAAACCTGTTAGAAGAAGTAGAATCGTTTCTATCAGATGCGAAAATGATATTCCCCTGTGTATCAAAGGACGGATCAACGTCGTCAAAAGGGTCGTCGGTGATCTGAAATAGATCGCCTCTCTTCCAGTCACACAGGAAAAGATCTGCTTTTCCATCTTTCAGGGCTGTAAAAACGATCTTTTTTCCATCATAGGAGATCGAAGGAGTATAAATGCCATCGACATTGAAACTCAAGCGCTTCACAATTCGGTTTTTTATATTGTCATAAATGTAAACCCTGTCCCCTTCTCCAGCCTGCGCAGAAAAGACGAGAAACCTGTTGTCCAGACTAAGAGAAAGGGATGGCCTCAAGATGTGTATGTTCTCAAAATCTGGAATTCGAGAACTTCTAAAGACTGTCCCGATTTTCTCTCCAGTGGCTACAGAGTACTTAACTATATAAAACTGCCCGCGTCTTTCCTGAATATAGTATAGAAGGCTTCCGTCATTGGAAAGCGCAGGGGCAACATTATAGTAGTTCCCCCACTTCTCATGATTTGAGTATCTTTTGAAGTATGTTGGGGTAGTTGTTTGTCCAAAGGCGGGGTAATAGTTTCTTCTTATATAATCCTTAAGTCTGGCGTCGAAATCTTTTTGACTTATGCCAAAGGCTTTCTTAAAAGCTCTATCAATAGAATTCGTATATATGAGAAGAGAATAGAACTCACCAATCTTTTCCTTCCCATATGTATCATTCAAATACTTGTAGAAAAGCTGTCCAAGTTTGTAAACAATGTAACCACCATAGTAATTCAACGAAACAAGGTCGGGTAATTTATCTGCTAAAATCAGGTTCCTCAGATACCTCTCGGCATCTGGAGACCATCCAATAGACAAATATTCTGCAAGGCCTTCAGTGCACCAAAGGGGGATTTGCGATGAGAGAACACTCTGAATGGTTGAGCGTTTGTTTCTCCTTAGCATTGCGTACTGAAATGCGTGCACTAATTCATGCCTTAATACATGTCGCAAATCCTCATAAGAACCGCCAAAGGGAACAACAATTCTATTCTTGAAAATTTCCGTAAACCCACCAATACCTTCCTCAATGACGTCAGTAATAACATTGGTTTCTCCAAAATGCTTCGGGGAGTTGTACAGTATTACTGGGGTTTTGCTTTCAATACCCGTGCCAAGAACCGAAGAATATTCACTGTAAGCTTCCTCCAATACTCCCCTTGCGAACCTCACAAGAAATGAATCCTCTGCATATGAGAAAATTCGAAAATGCTCTGATTCGTAAACTCTAAAGTTGTAATCCCTTGTTTGAAACTTGTTCTTTCCGAAAGAATATCCAGAAAGCTGCAACGGGAAAAGTACAAGAACAACAAAAATACACAACTTTTTCATGCTTTAATTATACTGTAAGGACGAAGAAAAATACGAGAATGTTCAAAAGCTAATCGTAGTATATTCCAGTGGGAATGATGTATTTTACCGGGTTTACGGGTTTCGAGTTCACTCTCACCTCATAGTGAAGGTGAGGAGCTGTCGATCTCCCGCTATTGCCGACATATGCAATAATGTCCCCTCTCTTCACATATTGTCCTGGTGACACTTTTGCCCTCAAGAGATGTGCATATCGGGTGGTGATTCCCAGCCCATGGTCTATCTCGAGAATAAGACCATACCCTTGTTCCCATTTAACAGCCACAACAACACCTGCCGCAGGTGCTATTACCGCAGTCCCCTGAGGAGCAGCGATATCTATGGCCTCATGGAACGATAGCCTTCCTGTAAATGGGTCTCTCCGCATCCCAAAACCAGAAGTAAAGTATCCTGCAGTAGGAATAATAGAAGGAGTGTGTTCCCTAACCCTGGCATCTTCCTCGAGCTTTTCCGAAACCTCAGAATAACTTTGCAGCTGAAACTTTGCAAGATTAATTAGCCTATCCAGTTCCTGTCTAATATATTTAGGCTCATCCTTCTTCTCTTCAGGAAGTTCCTCCAGGTTACCTCCCATACCCATTAGTACAAATTCCTTGGGGACGGGATCAAGGCCCGCAGCGGTGCGAACCCTGTTGTTCGCCTCAAAAAGGTCATTCAGCATTTTATTGAGGGCCTTAGCTTCTTTCTTCATAAAAACAATCTCTTCTTTCAAAGCCCTGTTCTCCGATTCAAGTTTTGCGACCCTATGCCTGTCAATTTCAATCGTCACATACCGGAAAATTGCGAACACAAAGAAAATAATAAACAAAGAATTTAGCCACAACAAAGCCTTAAGTGCCCACGGCCTCAATGTAATTTCAAATTCTTTTCTACGGGTCGTCGGGAAGAGGACCTTGATCTTCAGGAACCACTTCTGCATTTTTTAAATATAAAATACAAAAGTAAAAAAGTCAAATTGAAATGCATGATTCAATTCCAATTTGAACACAATATACAATGGCTGACTCTGGAGCACGATTATTGCCTTAATTGAGCAGTCTTTGCTTTCTAAAAGCTCACATTTCGTAGCAGCCTATATCAAATCCGCCACCAAGAGGGCGGGCGTTTCCATCCAGATCAACAGGTGGAGCGTTGTGAGAGGTTCCTGCATCGATAGCTGGACTCCCGTTCTTCAAGTGATAATCCCCCACCATTCCCCAGGCTGTTTTCACGAATTTAGGATCCCCATACAAACTGCTAATTCCAAAGTCTGTTATAGTGGTGTTGTAATAGGTTGAATCACCATATTCAAGAACTCTTGGGGAATTTGGAAAATAGAAAAGGTTGTTCTCCGCTGTAACTGAGCAAGTTCCCCTTATGAAGATCGGGGAGTTTGGGCCTCTTGAACTGAAAATATTATTAATCATAGTGAGTCGAATCCCGGGGTAACCTTCTTCATACTGAACATAAATGAAGTAGTTCTCCCCAACAGTATCATCCAGAGTGCAATTTATGATTTCAAATTCGGCATCTGGCTTATCCACTTCATCAATAACTATAGCTGCCCAGGAAGTTGGGGTACTATTTCCATCACCCCTTCCATAAATAAGAGTATTGACCACCCTGCTATGATCACCCCAGAGTTTTACACCATCACAGGAATTATTAGCCACAACACATTGTGTAATTGTAGTGTTTTCAGCCTTGGAGTCAAGGCCATCTCCATAATTATGAGCGGAGATGGTTCTCTCAATAAGAATTGGTCCGGAGGAAACTTCAATACCAAACCCATCGGGCCTGTCATAGGGGCGCGTAGAGCCGTCCCCACCTTGATAGTAGTGCCCGCCATAAGCCAGAGTACACTGACTTACAGTTACATGCCTCCATCCACCGTGTTCCCCAAGCGGTCCACCAAGCCCTCCAAACCCGCAATATTCCAGCCTGCAGCCAGAAATCAGAAGGGAATCAACATCCTGAATGTTCATTCCGTATTCGTCAATGTGGTGAATGTAGAGATTCTTCAATACTATATGATGAGCTGGTTGACCAAGAATGATAACACAGTCCCTGAAATATGCTCCTTCGCCCCTTAAATTCGCATTGTGCGTGAGTTCAAGATTCTCGACCCATACGTAACTTCTTCCTGAAAGGTCTATGCCAGCACGCAGGTTATTACCTCCTGCAATTATAGGCCTTGTTCTACCTGAATCAGGTAAGACCACAAGAGTGTCTCCGGGTGAAAGTTGGGATACTCCATATGAAAGGGTCTTCCACGGAGCATCAAAAGTGCCAGAGTTCGAATCGATACCCCAAGGGGCAACATAGTACGTTCCCGTTACATTGCCTCCAATAACATATACCCATGCATTAGCAGTTCCAGAAGGTGGTGATATTATATCCGTTTCTTCGTTAAGAAGGTAGTCATACTCATATTGTGGACCTTCTTCTTCATGGGCTTTGCAACCCGTTAAGTTATAGGCTATAAAAACTACTAATACTACTAATATACCTTTCCACATAATACCTCCTTGTAATAAGAATTCTATGTCGCAATCTCTGCATTGTCAAGCAGCATCAAACTGAAATATCTGTTAAATTAATAACAAACTGGAAAACTACTTGATCAGAATCCTATCGTCCCAGGAATAAATGTTGCATCTTTGTCCGCGAAGAAACCCAATAAGAGTAACACCATAACTCTCAGCAAGGTTTACTGCAAATGTCGTGGGTCCAGAGTGTGAAACAATGACTGGAATTCCTACTACAATGGCTTTTTTTACAATATCAACTGAGATCCTTCCCGTAGTAAGTAAAATAAACGAAGAAAACTCAGCATCGTTGAGCATCGCTTTGCCTATTACTTTGTCCACTGCATTATGTCTTCCAATATCTTCAGAAAAATAGGATACCTCATACCTTTGGCAAAGTGCAGCAGAGTGCAGAGAACCGGAGAGCTTGAAATTACTGGAACGACTATTGAATTTCTTGAAAAGATCTAAAATTTTACTAATGTGATACAAGACATTTACTTCTTTCAAATCTCTTAATCCTTCAAAACATAGGTTCTCGGATGCTGCACCGCATCCCGACGTACCGAAGAAATACCCACCCCCTGCATCAGAAAAGTCTGCGACTATGTTGATTCTCCCACCCTCTCTTTGAACGCTGAATTTGCTACCCCTTTTTAATAACCCAGATGACCATAAATACCCTATCGCCCACGCCTCCAGATCTTCCGGCGATACGCTTTGTCTTGTAATCAATTTTCCATTCAACATAATTTCAAAAATTTCTTCCTGAGAAATGTAGTCTTCGATTTCTTGGGGGCGGAGGTTATTTACCCTAATAATCTTCTTTTTCTCTATCATAAAGGGCAAAGGCTTTTCTTAGGTCTTCTCTCGTGTTAATATTCACAAAACTCTGAAGACCTGAATCATACTTCATGATTGTTTCTTCACTTAACACGTGCAGTCTTATGTCATCGTAAAATGAGGTTACCTTAAAAACCCCATTCTTAATATTCCTTTCTATCGTGGGTATACAATTCTTCGAGTATACTGCAAAGAGAGGTTCATAAAAGCCTCTTACAACCGGAACTACAACATCTGCCGCACTTTTTTCGGCTTCTCTTAAGATGAAAGAAACAAGCTCCCTGCTTGCGAAGGGCATATCACAACCTATGATGAAATTGTAGTAGGAACTTGAGTATAAAATCCCCGTGTAAATTCCAAAAAGTGGTGAATAGTCCTGATAATTGTCATAAACACAACGATACGGACTTATTTCCCTCATTCCGCCCTTTAAAACTACAAGGAGCTCATCAAACAAATCAGAAATCTGAAAACTCACTAAGTCAATTAGCCTCTTGTTGTTTACCAGGAGGTGGGGTTTGGAATGCCCCATCCTCCTGGATTGGCCTCCTGCAAGAATAACAAGGCTATGATTGCTTTTTCTTTGGCATGTGGACATAGACAATCCAGTATAGAGATGCCACAAAGCCTGCTCCACCAACAATGTTTCCAAGGGTTACAGGTATTAAATTTCTCACGAAAAATCCATACCACGTAAGGTTTGTAAGATCTGGAACACCAGCAGCTTCAACGACGGCAGGAATACTCTTGAGAAAGATGCCCATGGGGATGAAGTACATATTTGCGACTGAGTGCTCAAAACCAGAAGCAACGAAGGCCATTATCGGGAAGAAAATTGCAAAAATCTTACCAGTAATATCTCTTGAAGCAATAGCCATCCATACTGCAAGACAAACAAGCCAGTTACACAAAATCCCGCGAGCGAAAGCAGGCAAAAATGCAAGGCTTGCTTTTGAATTCGCAATTCCAAGAGCATAGGCACCTACTAGATTGCCGTTCATTTTCCATAGTTCTGACCAGTACATCAAAACAACTAAGAGAATTGATCCAACGAGGTTTGCAAAGTATACAACTACCCAGTTGTAAAAGAGCTTTCCTATACTTGCTTTACCGTCAAGAACCGAGAGCATTATTAGATTGTTCCCGGTAAATAATTCAGCACCTGCTATTACCACAAGCATCAGTCCCACAGAGAACACTGCACCCTGCACAAATCTCGCAAAACCCACTCCTGCGAACTTTGCAAGATCGTGACCGACCAGTGTCGCCAGCTGTGCCCCAAATCCAATATATACTCCTGCAAGAATACCCAGGATCGTCAAACGCCAGAAGCTGGACTGGACTTTCTTCACGCATACATCATTAGTTAAGGTATCCGCTACATTTGCTGGGGCTCTGCATTCAAATTCCATAACAAACCTCCTGTTTAATTAAGTTTTTCAATCCTACATGCACACACTTTGAACTCCGGTATTTTTGCAACCGGATCCAGAGCATCGTTAGTTAAGATATTGGCTGCAGCCTCAGAAAAGTGAAACGGGATAAAAACAAGCCCGGGGAAGACCCTATCGCTAGCTGCAGCCTTTATCTCAATAGATCCCCTCCTTGATTTTACCTTTACTTTTTCCCCATCTTTAATGTTCAGTTTTTCCATATCACCGGGATTCATTTCCATGTAGGCATCGTTAATGAATCTCGTAAGGGCAAAACTTCTCCTGGTCATTGTAGCTGTGTGGTAGTGATAAAGCATTCTCCCTGTTGAAAGAAGAAACGGATACTCCTCATCGGGAAGCTCAGCAGGGGGGATGAAATCTACCGGATGAAACTTCCCAAGCCCCCTCGTAAATTTCTCTCGATGGAGGTACTGGGTCCCTGGATGATCAACCGTCGGGCAGGGCCACTGGAGTTTTTCGCCTTTCATCAATCTTTCAGGAGTGATACCGCTATAACTTGGTGTTAATGTATTGATCTCTTTCATTATATCTACCCATGAAGAGTAACTCATTGGATAGCCAAGCCTTTTCGCTACTTCCTGTACCACCTGCCAGTCTTCCTTTGTACCCTCAGGAGGCTCAACAGCCTTATTAACCATCAACACCCTTCTTTCTGTGTTCGTGAAAGTCCCGTATTTCTCAGCGAAGGAAGCAACGGGGAAGATAACATCTGCATATGCTGCGGTCTCCGTCATAAATATATCCTGCACAACGAGGAATTCAACTTTCTCAAGAGCTTCCCTCACATGAGGTATATTCGGGTCAGACATCATTGGATTCTCTCCCATAAAGTAAAATGCCTTGATTTTACCTTCGGTTGCGGCATACATCATTTCTACCACCGTCAATCCAACTTTATCTGGAAGTTTCACTCCCCAAGCGGTTTCAAATTTTGTCCTCTTGTCTTCTTCTATAACCTTTTGGTAGCCAGAGTAAACGTCCGGGAGTGCACCCATATCGCAGGCACCCTGAACATTGTTCTGTCCGCGGAGTGGATTAACACCCGAAAATTCCTTTCCAATATGTCCTGTAATCATTGCAAGATTTGCAAGAGAGAGAACATTGTCAACGCCTGTCGTATGTTGAGTGATTCCCATAGAGTAAACTATGGCAGCATTCTTTGCAGTAGCGTATAATCTTGCTGCTTCAATGAGCTTTTCCTTGGGAATTCCCGTTATTTCTTCAACCTTTTCAGGCGTGAATTTTTCAATAACTGGTATGATTGACTCAAAATCTTCGGTCCTACTTTTGATAAACTCTTCGTCGTAGAGTTTTTCTTTCCAGATTATATGAAGCATTCCATTAATCCAGGCCACATCGGTACCGTTCCTCTGTTGCAAATGCATAGTAGCATATTTAACGAGGTCAATTTTCCTCGGATCCACAATTATTAGTTTTGCACCATGGAAAACAACAGCCCTCTTGATGTAAGTGGAAATTACAGGGTGGGTCTCGGTGGTATTTGAACCCGTAACAAGGATCACATCGGCAAATTCAAGCTCTTTTATAGAATTGGTCATAGCACCCGAGCCAAAGGCTCTCGCAAGGCCGGCAACGGTAGATGCATGGCAGAGTCTTGCACAGTGATCTACATTGTTTGTTCCAATTACTGCTCTCATGAACTTTTGGAATACAAAGTTTTCTTCATTGGTGCACTTGGCGGAAGCAAGGCCTGCAATGGAATCTGCACCATATTTTTCCTTAATCTCAGTTAGCTTTTTCGCC
Organism: Caldifarciminota bacterium UBA5631; assembly: GCA_002421425.1. Lineage (GTDB taxonomy): Bacteria > Hydrothermota > Hydrothermia > UBA1063 > UBA1063 > UBA1063. The sequence goes on along the minus strand of DIJZ01000011.1, from coordinate 35,111 downwards.
ACGTGGTCAAGAGCTTCATCCCATTCAGCTTCATGGAATTCCCCATCTCTCTTAATTAAAGGTTTCGTCAGTCTATCAGGTTTGCTTACAAAATCTAAACCAAAGCGACCTTTTACACAAGTCCTTCCCTCATTCGGAATTTCATCGGCACCCAAAACCTTTACAATTTTGTTATCCTTTATCCATAGTTCAAGCTGACAACCAACCCCACAATAAGGGCATGTAGTCACAACTTTCTTGTCTATGTCTTTTTCCCTTACTTTTATACCGTAACTTTCCCATTTTTCAACGAGTGCCCCGGTAGGACAGCTCTGAACGCATTGCCCACAACCATCACATTCCGATTCGGACCACTCACCAAAACCAGCCACTACGTAAGTACCAATTCCTCTTTCTGCAAAGCTCAGAACCCCTTTAACCTGGAGCTCCTCGCAGGCTTTTATACACCTCATGCACTTTATACATTTGGAGGAATCGTACCACAAAACAGGAGATGAGAGGTCAATTTTCCGTTCAACTTCTTGCCAAATAGGGCCAAAAAGACGCTTATCCCTCCCGAGATTATACCTGTAGGCTAAATCCTGCAATTCGCAATTACCATCTTTATCACAGTTAATACAATCATCGTTATGTTCCGACAAAATATTGTCAAGTAAGATTTTCCTTGTGTTTTCAAGTTCATCGTCAAAGGCAGTAACTTTCAACCCATCCTGAACTGTCAAAAGACATGAAGGGACCATGCCCGGTCTACCTTCAACCTTAACAATACAAAGCCTGCACAACCCGCTTGGCGTTAACTTATCACAGAAACATAGTCCTGGGATATCAACCTGATTCTCTCGAGCCACTTTAAGAAGGTTTTCCCCCTCAGTGGATTTGATTATTTTACCATCTATTGTTATCTCAACTATCTTGCTCATAAAACCCCCTTCTTTTCAATCTTGAACGGTCTCAAAACTCTATCAATAACCCCATGAATCTTCGAGATTGTCATACCATAATTTGTTATTGGAACTCCTCTTCTTCTACATTCTATTATTCTATGCTTCATCTCTGCAGGATTCAACATACATGCTCCGCAATGCACCACAAGTTTATACTTTTCAAGGTCTTCAGGAAAATCTCCACCCTGGTATACGTCAAAATGGATTCTCTTCCCAGTGTGTTTCAAAATCCAGCCTGGAATTTTCACTTTTCCAATGTCATCTTCCAGTGGATGGTGTGAGCACGCCTCACTTATTAAAACCCTATCTCCATCCTTGAGATCATTAATAGTTTCCAGACCCTCAAGCAATGTGTCAAGATTTCCACTCTTGTATCTTGCCATAATTATTGAAAAAGTTGTAAGCCTCACATCTTCAGGTACAATTCTGGACACTATTCCTATCGCTTGAGAATCAGTAATTACCAGTGAAGGCTTAATGGAGAGTGAGTTCAGTGTCTTCTCGAGCTCCGATTCTTTTGTCACAACGGCAATTGCATTAGCATCAAGGATACTTCTAAGTACCTGCACCTGAGGTAAGATTAACCTCCCCTTCGGTGCCGATAAATCAATAGGAACAACCAAAACCACCAATTCACCGGGGTTTATCAAGTCCTGAACAAGGACCTGTTCTTCCTTCAGGAAAGATGGAACAGTTTCAATTATCTTCTCCTTGAGCTCCAATACTCCTTCTTTTGAAACCGTTGAAACCATTACGTAGGGAAAAGTGAGATTCTTACAAAATTCAATATCCTTCTCATCAGGTACTGCAATATCAATTTTGTTGAAAACAACAATAGTTGGTATGTTTTTTTCTCTAAGTTCCTGAAGAATATTCACCTCACACTCTCCAATCCCCCTTTCGTCAACGACCAGAAGGGCAATGTCACATTTTGCAAGAATCTTTTTTGTAGCTTTTACCCGTAATTCTCCGAGATATCCTACATCGTCAAGGCCAGGGGTATCGTAAAAAGTTACAGGTCCAAGAGGAAGAAGTTCATAATGTTTGTCAACAGGATCAGTGGTTGTCCCGGGCACTTCTGATACAATTGCTATCTCCTGCCCGACAATCGCATTTATGAGGGATGATTTACCCGAGTTTCTTCTGCCAAGAAGAGCAATAATTACTCTTTCGCCCTTAGGAGCCCTTCGCATAAAACCTCCTGGGGGAATAACCCTTTGAATCACTTACCCTGTGTCCCGCATTTTCTACCATTTTTTTCAAGTAATCCATCTCTTCAATTACACACATACACCCCTCATTCTTACCAGGATAAATCTTATAAAAAAGTCTCACCTTAGAAGGTGTTATCGAAGGCATAACAACATTAGCACCTGCTTCAAGGCCTTTTGCCCGGAAATCCATCCCAAAGGAAGCAAGAGCACTGGTAGAAGGAATATTTGCCAATGGGTTCAATATCCTTAATACCGCAATACACCTTAGAGAAAGGAGAGGATTACCTGGGCTCTCCAGGCCGAGAGGTGTCTCAGGATGAGGTATAAAAGGGCCAACAGCAATCATTTCGAGCTCCAACTCGGAAAGTCTGTGCAAATCTGCGGCAATATCCTTCACAGTCTGACCAGGAAGTCCAACAATTATTCCAGATCCAGTTTCATAACCCACACCTTTCATATACTCAAGAAGTCTTATCCTTTCCTCCAGCTTCCTACCTGGCCTGTACTTCTCGTAAAGTGCTTTATTAAAGGTCTCAATTTTTAGTAAGTACCGTTCAGCCCCTGCCTTCCTCCACTCCTTAATCTCTTCCAAGCTTCTCTCTCCAAGGGAGAGGGTTATGACAACATCCATTCTGGAAAGAATTTCTCTAATTATGAAAGTAATATCATCCTTTTTATAAAAGTGATCGTCACCCGACTGAAGAACTATGGTCTTAAGTCCGCATAAATAGCCCATTTCTGCAGTTTCGAGGATCTCTTCTTTGGTTAACCTGTACCTATATAAATTCCTGTTTCCCGCTCTTAGGCCACAGTAATAACAATCCTCAGCGCAATAGTTGGAAAACTCCACTACCCCGCGAAAATATACATCCTTTCCAAAGACCGCTGCTTTGACTCTCCTTGCCTCTTCGAAAAGCCACCTATCGTCACTGCCCTCAAGAAGTTCCTCAATTTCACGGGTACTTAAATTCACTGACATTCCCTTGTACTCCCCTTAATTAGAGTTTCCAGTTCTCTTACCAATCTTTCCCATTCCTTTTCAAGTAACTCTTTGTTTTCGCAGAAAAGAGCGTAATCTTCATTTATCCTGAGCATTTGCGGCGGAAGACATGAATCTGGTTCCAATCCGCACCAGAAAGACCATCTTCTTCCAAGCCTTTTGGATATCCATATTCCACCGGTATGGTATTCCTCTGAAACAGTTTTCAGAAACTCCAAAATCTTCTTAGAAAAAGAGGTCTCGTTCGCCATTTTCAATCCTCTGATAGTATTCCATAAGCTTATTGTAAATTCTTGGCATGCGTTCCTTAACTTCCCGCAGTTCTTTCTGGATGATTTCATCACCAATTTTTTGAGTTTCAGGTGTTCCGAAATCAAGAAGCCACTCTTTGAACGTGAGGACAGCATTCAGTTTGCAAAACTGTCCTTCTTTACCAGTCCTCAAAAGTTTCATGATCATATCACCGGTGCGCCCGCAACGATATCCAGCAGTGCAGAATGAGGTTATATAGCCTAATTTTGCCAGGTCCCTAATGAGCTCATCAAGACTCCTGGTATCTCCGATTAGAAATTGCTGCCTTCGCAGTTCCTGCTCATTGTATCTGTCACTATAAGCCCCAATTCCTATTTTTGTTGATGCATCCATCTGAGTAATACCATAATGTACAAGTCTGTCTCGAATCTCTTTCGGCTCCCTTGCTGTCAAAATCATCCCTGCATACGGAATTGCAAGTCTCAGAACAAGAATAATCTTCTCAAAATCCTTGTCACTAACTTTATGTCTTGTTTCCTGGACAAAGGGGGTATTAGCTGCTGGCTCAAGCCGCGGAAAAGAAACGGTATGTGGACCTATCCCGAATTTCTTTTCCAGTTCTATTGCATGGTAAAGAAGCCCCATCACCTCGAACCTCCAATCGTAAAGTCCGAAAAGAGCACCAATCCCCACATCATCCACTCCTGCCTCAAGAGCTCTGTGCATCGAATATAGTCTCCAGCGGTAATTCCCTTTAATAGTGTTCTCCGGGTGAACTTTCACGTATGTTTCGTGGTGATAAGTCTCCTGGAAAACCTGATAAGTCCCAATCCCCACTTCCACAAGCCGTTTAAGTTCATCAATCTGAAGAGGTGGGGCATTCACATTGCACCTTCGAATCTGGCCATACCCATTTTTAACCTTCACTTTTGTATCGTAAATAATTTGGAGGCTTCGTTCTATGTAATCAACCCCCATAGAGGGATGCTCCCCGTAAACAGTTATTAGACGCTTGTGCCCAATCTCACCCGCAAGTACTTCGGTTTCTCCTCTTATCTCTTCATCAGTCAGAACCTTTCTCCTAATGACGCGATTTTCTCTTCGAAATCCGCAGTAAAGACAATTATTTACACAATAATCCCCAAGATAAAGCGGTGCGAAGGTCACAATTCGATTATCATAAACCTTCTTCTTGATATTTTGCGCTACCTGTCTCATTTCTTCGATCAGGTCTTCCTCTTCAAGATTTATAAGGGCTGCTGTTTCGTCAGGAGTCAGCGTCTCAATCCTTAAAGCCTTATCAAAAATCTCCCTTATCCATCTTCTGTCAGGATTTCTATTCTCATTAATCTTCTCCCATATTTCCTCATCGTCGATGAAATCCCTTCCATCTATCAAGTACTTTTCAATTTCATCCTCTTTAATTCGAGTTTTTACCCAGCTTTCTACTTGTGGCATATTTATCCCCCTATAAGTACTTTTTCAAAAGGGTCTTTACCTGAACCCCTTTTATTTTCCCCATTTTTCCAGTAAAAGCACCAAGATCATCGGTATTCCCCTTAAAAAGGAGAACAATAACCGTTGCTTCAGGTGTATTAAAACCTGCTCTACCCAGGATTTTGTCGAAATAAGAAGAAATTGTTTCCTGGACTGGCCTTACGGCATCTTTATCATTAACAAAAATACCTACAAGACCTAACCGTTCTGGATTGCCACTCTCTTTGTAATTCCCCATCTTCACCTCCTCGGTTCAGGTAGCCCCTCACCTCAGAGCGGGGATTATAGCCCGAATATCTTCTACAGGCTGCTAATTCCTACTCTGACTTCAGGAACTTCTCTATTTAATACTTCTACCAACTCCCTTGCTTTTTCCTCTTCACCAAGAAACACCACTGAGATTATAAAATATCTCGCACATCTTGATGGAAGTCCCAGACGTCCGTATATGTGGCTGGCATATCGGTGAAGAATATCCTGGACCTTCATTGCGTGCGAGTTATCTACCATTGCTATAGTGATTGTACTAATTCCCCATTTTTCACTCATCGTATAATGCTCCTCAGTGGTGATTTGCGTGTTTCTCAGTTACAGATTCAATTGTACACCCTGAAAGGTCGCAGCGTTTATAATAGAAGGTATGAAGTAGTTTGTGAGAAACTCCCGAGCCGGGCTTTTTCAGGAATTTCTCGTAAATTCTCTTTATCGCTGGATTCTCGTGAGATCTCCGTAAAGGCAAGGATTTATCTTCCGCGTATAATCCTTCACCTCTTCTTGCTCTCATGGCAAAGGTACTTCCCTTGGGCTGTCCACCTCCACCTACACATCCACCGGGACATGCCATAATTTCTATGAATGCATATTCGCTCTTTCCAGTTTCTTCTATCTGCTTCCTAACTTTTGTCAGAAGTTCCCTTGCATTGCCAAGTCCATGGGCAACGGCAACCTTAACCTTCAGTCCGTTGATGTCCAGCTCAGCCTCTTTTATACCTGCCATGCCTCTAACTGCTGTTACATCGAGATTCTCCAGCTCCTTCCCCGTGATCATCCAGTAAGCAGTTCTGACTGCAGCCTCCATTACACCACCAGTAGCCCCAAATATCGTGGCAGCGCCAGTATACATTCCCATCAATTCATCGGGTCTTTCGTCAGGCAGTTCCTTAAGGTCAAGACCAGCGGACTTTAACATCCTTACAAATTCCCTTGTAGTAAGAACGTAATCCACATCCTGAAATCCAGAATCCCTCATTTCAGGCCTTCTTGCCTCGAATTTCTTCGCGGTACATGGCATTATTGAAACACTGACAATCTTCGATGGATCAATCCCGGCTTCCTCAGCAAAATATGTCTTTGAAAGAGTCCCGAACATCTGTTGTGGAGACTTGCACGTTGATACATATTTAGCAAGATCGGGGAAGAAGGTTTCCATAAACTTGATCCATCCCGGTGAGCAAGAGGTAATAAGCGGCAAAGGACCTCCACTCTTAACTCTCTCAACTAACTCGTTAGCCTCCTCCATAATAGTGAGGTCTGCTGCAAAGTTTGTGTCAAAAACCACATCAAACCCGAGCCTCCGCAACGCAGCATACATTTTTCCCACCGTTACAGTCCCAACTTCCATTCCAAATTCTTCCCCCAGAGTTGCTCTTATGGATGGCGCTTCCTGGACTACTACCACTTTGTCAGGATCTAAAAGCGCATCCCACACCATATCAATTTCGCTTCTTTCACTAAGTGCGCCCGTCGGGCAAAATACAGTGCACTGCCCGCAATTCACGCAAGAGCTGTTACCGAGACCCTGAGAGAAGAAAGTATCAACCACAGCTTCAAACCCTCTCTCTGCTATCGTTATTGCTGAGACCGTCTGCAGTTCACTACACACAGTCACACACCTGCCACACAGAATACATTTGTTTGGGTCCCTAACAATAGAAACGCTTGTTTCATCCAGTGGCTTCCTCTCAAGAATTGCTGGAAGTCCATTTGTATCGACTCCAAGATAGTTCGCTAAGGATTGAAGTTCACATTTCTCATTGGCTGAGCATGTTGGACATGTTACATCATGGTCTGAAAGAAGAAGTTGCACAATAGTTTTCCTTATTTCTCTGAGCGATTTCGAATTGGTAGTAACCTTCATACCCTGAGAAACAGGCGTACAGCAGGATCTCTTTGGAGTTGGAGAACCTTCTATTTCCACAACACAAACGCCACATGCTCCTGTAGGAGAAAGATCCGGATGATAACAAAGAGTTGGTATATATGAACCCGCCTTTTTTGCAGCATCCAGAATTGTCGAATTCTTTTCCACCTCTACTTCTTTTCCATCTATGAAAAGTTTAACCATTTCTGCCATAAAAGGTTACCTCCTGCATTTTTCACATTGGTAGTTTTTGTCAAGGTGCGCAACAAATTCTTCCCTGAAGTTTTCAATTGCGCTTTTTACAGGCATTACTAATGACTGTCCAAGTGGACAGAAGGAAGATTTGAACATTATTTCGGAGAGGTTTATCATGGTTTCAAGATCACTTTCCTTCGCCTCTCCGGCCCTTACTTTGTTTATCAATGAATAAAGTTCATAGGTGCCAATTCGACAGGGGCTGCATTGACCACAGGATTCGTGTTTGAAGAATCTAATAATTGAGAACAACATATCCACCATGCAAGTGTCTTCATTCATTACAAGGATTGCACCAGATCCAAGTACCGCCTTATACTCTTTAAGGCTGTCAAAATCCATCTTTACATCGAGGAATTTTTCTGGAAGGAAAACTCCAGCAGCTCCACCAACTAAAGCACCCTTAAACTTCTTTCCATCCTTTATCCCACCGCCGTAGTTAAATATAATATCCCGCAAAGTAGTTCCCATCTCCACTTCAATCAAACCGGGGTAAACAACATGTCCAAGAATTGTGAAAACTTTTGTACCCGGGCATTTTTCAGTGCCGATGCTCCTGTACCAATCTGCACTATTCTTAATAATTGAAGGGACATTTGCAAGGGTTTCAACATTATTAACCGATGTCGGTTTCATCCAGAGACCGTGGGTAACGGGATAGGGAGGCTTGTTCCTTGGCTGCCCCCTCTTTCCTTCGAGAGACTCGATAAGAGCAGTCTCCTCACCACACACATAAGCCCCTGCACCCTTTTTAATCTCCATATCAAAGGTGAAGTTTGTTCCAAGAACGTTTTTACCAAGTATGTTGTATTTGTAGGCATCATCGATGGCCTTTTGCATCCTTCTAATTGATAGCTCGTACTCACCCCTTACATAAATATACCCCTTCTGGGCGCCTATAGCATAACCAGCAATTATCATACCTTCCAGAAGCTTGTGAGGATCACCTTCCATTATAAGTCTATCTTTGAACGTCCCGGGTTCCCCTTCGTCAGCATTGCAGATAATGTACTTTTCAGTCCCCTCTGCTTTACGAGTAAATTCCCATTTTAGTCCTGTAGGGAATCCTGCACCACCGCGACCTCTAAGACCCGACTTCTTTACCTCTTCAATAACCTCTTCAGGCGTCATAGATGATAAAACCTTTTCGAGAGCCTCGTACCCGCCAACCGCAATATATTCGTCAATATTTTCAGGGTCAATCATTCCAGCATTCTCAAGGACTACCCTCTTCTGCTCTCTTACAAGCCCCACCTTCTCCCTTTTTACGAAGCGTGCAGGTACCTCCCCAAGAAGCAAATCCTTAACGGGTCTGCCCTTTACGAAGTGTTCCCCCACCAGTCGAGGAATATCGGCAATTTTTAGATTCGCATAATATACGCCCTCTGGATACACTACCATAAGGATACCCCGCCCCGTAACGCCAATGGAACCAGTCTCCAGCACTTTGATTTCTTCTTCAAGGTTATTCTTCTTCAGCTCGTCAAGGAGAGCCTTTTCAAACTCCTTAACCCCCGAAAGAAGCGTATCAGGATCAAAAGGTAACAAAACGTGCATCCTTGGCACTGTCATTTCGACTCCCTCCTCTTTTCATCAATTATCTGAGCAATCTTCTCGGACGTTAAGTTTCCATAAACCTCACTGTTGATCATCATTGCAGGGGCAACACCACAGACACCAATGCAAGAAGTCAACTCCAGCGTAAATATCTCATCCTTTGTGGTTTCACCAATCCCGACTCCCAGTGACTTTACAAGCTCGATAATGATATTACTTGCCCCCATAAGATGGCACGTCGGAGATTCACACACTCTAATAATGTACTTTCCACGTGGTTTCAAACTGAACATCGAGTAGAATGTCGCAACGCCATGGACATAGCTGTATGGTAACTCGAGCCACTTTGCTACCTCTTTCAAGTCCTCTTCGGTAAGGTAATGCCTTGGATTGCTATCCTGAATATCGTGTAGAATATAGAGGAGGTTATCCTTCGACTTACCATATTTATTTAGAACCTCTTCTCTGGTCATAGCACCCCCATTAAATAATTCCTTTTAACTTCTCTTCAATGGTTTCTTTCTCTTTCACAGTTTCAAACTGGCAGACCCCCGCCCTGCATTTCTTATCCTTAATGTGCTCGATATATTCATCTTTAAAATACCTTAAAGTCGAAAGAACAGGATTTGGGGCCGACTGCCCAAGACCGCAGAGAGACGTCCTTCTGATCTCTTCCCCAAGCTTTTCGAGGGTCTCAAGATCTTCCATTCTTCCTTGACCCTTTGTAATTCGGTCGAGAATATCGAAGAGATGCTTGAGTCCAATCCTGCAGGGTACGCATTGACCACAGGATTCCTCCTGAGTAAAATCGAGGAAGAACTTCGCGAGATTAACCATACAGGTGTCTTCATCAAGGACGATCACACCGCCAGAACCCATTATTGTTCCAAGTTTTTTCAGGGACTCGTAGTCAATTGGAGTATCCATATATTCGGCAGGCACACAGCCACCTGATGGACCTCCCACCTGAACAGCTTTAAACTCTTTCCCACCAGGAATTCCACCACCAATTTCAAACACAAGGTCCTTTATGGATATCCCCATGGGGACTTCCACTAGCCCGGTGTTCTCAACCTTTCCTGAAAGTGCAAAGACCTTTGTTCCCTTACTCTTCTCCGTCCCTATGCTGGCAAACCACTTTGAGCCGTTCAAAATGATGTGCCTTACGTTGGCAAAGGTCTCAACATTATTTATTACGGTGGGTTTACCCCATAGACCTTTTTGCGCGGGGAAAGGCGGTTTTGGTCTTGGCTGGCCCCGCTTTCCTTCAATAGAAGCGATAAGTGCTGTCTCCTCTCCGCATACGAAAGCACCTGCACCTATTCTAATGTCTATATCGAAATCAAAACCAGTTTCAAAGATGTTTTTTCCAAGGACACCATATTTCCGAGCCTGCTGAATTGCCTTATCAAGTCTCTTAACGGCGAGAGGGTACTCGGCTCTTACGTAGACATATCCCTGTTTTGCTCCAACTGCATAAGCAGCAATAGCCATTCCCTCTATTACGGTATGGGGATCACCTTCAAGAATTGCCCGATCCATGAAGGCACCAGGGTCCCCCTCATCACCATTGCAAACGATGTACTTCTCATCTCCATCCGCATCTCTTGTGGCTTTCCATTTTAAGCCTGTAGGAAATCCAGCGCCGCCCCTACCCCTCAGACCAGAGTTAATCATTTCTTCAATCACTTGCTCCGGGGTCATTGTTGTTAATACTTTTGCAAGAGCTTCATAACCTCCAACAGCTATATACTCTTCAATATTTTCAGGATCAATCTTTCCGCAGTTGGAGAGAACAATTTTCATCTGCTTTTCGAAGAAGGGGATTTGTTTCCTTTCCTCAACTATCTTTCTGGCTTCCGGAGTAGTCCACTGGAGTCTTTTAACTGGACGCCCCTTAATTACGTGCTCTTTTACGATCTCTTCAATATCCTTTTCCTTAAGCCTTATGTAGAAAACGCCATCAGGATAAACCAGCATAACGGGACCAAGTTCGCACGGTCCCATACATCCGGTCTCCACGATGGCCACTTCTTCCTCAAGATTATTTTCTTTCAGAACCGCCTGTAGTTTATTTTTAATTGTTGTACTATCATTGGAAATACAGGCTGCTCCAGAACAAACAAGAATATCCAAACGCTTTGGCATTTAGGCCTCCCTGACCTCAATAACATACTCTGTAACAGGATTGCCATTCACAATGTGATCAGCGATAACTTTTCTTGCAATCTCTGGAGTAAGATTCCCATACACCACAACAGGTTTGCCCTCTTCCCAGACTTCCGCAACAGGTTCATGAGACGAGAGACCCTTCTCGCCACTCTGAGTAACCATAACATCCTGCAGATTTCTCTTTTCAATTTCATCAAGAAATGCCTTCAATACTTCTCTTGCTCCAGCAGCGATTCCACTGGTTCCCATCCCAACTACAATCTTTACTCTTGCTTTTCCTTCCCTTAACTTAAGCTCTCTCTCTGCCTTTTCTCTTATCTTCCTCAAATCTTCTAACTTCATGATGCAACCTCCATTGTTTTCAGGTTTTCTTCAAGGTATTCCCTTAAAAATTTTATTACTTCAGGGTGATTTATGGGCACATCCTGAAGTTCTTCTTTTATTTCTCTCGTATCAAGAAACAAATGGTTTCCATCAAAGCTAATATTAAAAACAAAGTCCACCGAAGGCTCTCCAACAACTAAGGTCAAGATGGTATCCTTTAAATTCCCCATAGGGGGAAGATCAACGTGGGACCTTTTAAAAGTGGCCCTTATTGAAGTTCCCTTCCCAGGTTCACTAGTTATCTCAAAACTGCCATCACAATGTTCGGCGGTCTGCTTGAAGAGCGGGATTCCGAGTCCAACCTTCTTGTGAGATTTAGTGGTGTAAAATGGGTCCTGAACTCTCTTAATTAGATCTGCGTCCATACCACTTCCATCATCTTTTACCTCGATAACGATAATATCTTTCTCTTTGTCATCCAAAATATTAACCGCAATCAAATGTGCGCCTGCCGAGATCGAGTTCTGAACAATGTCAATTATGTGCATGGAGAGCTCTGCCAGCACCCTAATTATTCCCCTCTCTTTCTTCTCTTTGCTTCTCTTCTCTATATTCTCTGATGACGTCCTTCACTTTCTCCGGAGTAAGCTTTCCAAAGACATCTTCGTTAATCATAATCACAGGGGCAAGTCCACATGCTCCAAAGCAACGAGCAGTTGAAAGAGTGAAGAACTTGTCCTTTGTAGTTTCCCCAACCTTGATTCCAAGTTCTTCCGAGATAGCCTTAACTATACCCTCAGCTCCTTTAACATGGCATGCGGTACCCATACACACATTTATCACGTGTTTTGCAACAGGTTCTGTTCGGAAGAAGTTGTAAAAGGTTACCACACCATAAACCTGGGAAACAGGGACATTCAGTTCCTGGGCAACAAAATACTGTACCTCAGGCGGAAGGTAGCCAAAAATTTCCTGAGCCCTGTGAAGCACCTGAATTAGGGGACCAGGTTTTCTCCTGTATCTTGCAATATCTCTTTTGAGCATCTGATATTGCGGATTTTCAACTGGAATATGAAGTTTCATACTATCCTCCCTTTTTCTCCAAAAACTTCGTAATAACGGCCTTCTTCTCCTTTGAGGGCCTTCTTAATCTCAGAAACAGTAGGTTCTTCAACAAAAAACACAGTGTAACCTCTTCCTATCTCCGATGGATAATGAGAATCGGAAAAAGTGACAACTGGATGTTTCTGTATACCTTCTATTCCGGATACTGTTTCCTGTTCACTGTCGCAGGTAACCTCAATGGCATCAAAGGCCAAATCCTCTGGAATAAAGCCAAGCTGTGAAATCACGCTGAACTGATTCGCATTAACATGAGAAAGTATGCTTAATCCATGGTGCATACTTATCAAATTAACTACTTCACTTAAGCTGAGAGTCGCGGAATTCAAGAGTAATCTGGGCTCTATTTGAACAATCTCGTCTTCCTCATTTACCACTACCTGATCACCAAAGTAGTCTGGATTGTTCGGCACATTCGGGAGGTTATTATAAATGATTTTCCCAAAGCTCATTACGTCTTCATAAGAATCAAATAAACCGAGCAAGTGAACTTCTTCTGCTGTCTGGACTTCGATTCCAAAAAGAAATTTTACTCCATAATCTGCAGCAATCTTTGCAGCATAGTAAGTGTTCTGATATGAATTATGGTCAGTGATGGCAATAAGATTCAACCCTTTTTCGAGGGCTTTTTGCACAATTTTTCGAGGCGACATCTCCAGGCTCCCACACGGGGATAAAGTTGAATGAATGTGCAAATCCGCCATGAACTTATCTAACTTCACCGTATTTCAAAAGGTTGTAAAGTTTACCAGCAGCCTCAAAGGTTGTTAGATTTGTTCCGAGAAGTATGACCCCCTCTTCAGTAGCCTTTTCAATGACATTTTTATCAGGTTCAAGACCCTTTGCAATCAGAATGGCACCAGCATCTTTCAGTTTTGCAACAGCAATGATATTCAGATGCCTCTGAATGGTGATCCAAATATCACCCTTGGATAGTCCTGCAATTACGTCAGATAGCAGATCAGAAGCATAACCTCCGCTAATTTCAATATTTCCGTAATTCGGAACGCCAGGGTTAAAAACTTTCAGACCTATTGCTTCAACAATATTATGGAGTTTCATTATCTTTACTCCTGTAAACCACCGAGTGGATTCTTGTCCCTTCACCCGGTTTAGTTTCTACATCAAAAACATCAGAATTCTGTTTCATATTTGGGAACCCCATGCCGGCTCCAAAACCGTAATCCTGTGCCCATGGGGGTGCGGTGGAATAGCCAGGCTCCATCGCCTTTTGAAGGTCCTCAATTCCTGGGCCGTCATCCTCCGCCAAAATCTCAATCCTGTCCGGCCAGACTTCAACCTTCAATTTACCACCTGTCGAGTACAGAATCATATTCATTTCAGCCTCAAAGCAAATGATGCCAACCTTCCTGACCACATCTTCCTCAATTCCGTTTCTTTGGAGTTCAACCTTGATCTGGGATGATGCAGAGCCTGCACTTGCCAGATCCATGGGTTTTACCCTGTAAACCAGTCTGAACTTCTCTTCCCACATCGGTATCAGTCCACGAAAGAGGAAGACTCATCAGCAACGCCATGGAATATCTTTATTTTGCATGGTTTCATACCATTAGAATAAAGAATTCCGCAAGTCTCAAAAACGGTTTTATTTGTAAGAATTACCGGAATACCTGCCGCTCGTGCGGATTCCACGAGTGCTTTTGACGGTTGTTTACCTCGAGCAATTATGATCAGCGGAATATTAAGGACTTCAGCAACCCTGATCACCTGAGGACCTGTTATTCCCGTAATGAGACAGGAACTCTCTTCAGTAAGCGCAAGAACGTCGGAAAGAAGATCGGCAGCGAAACCTTTCTCAACTACCTCATCTAACCTGTCTTCGCCTGTAATGACCTTGCCTTCTATTTTTTCCGCTATTTCCTTTATTTTCATAGGTTTGCAAATATTTTAAGGCAACAGCCTTAAACCTTCAACCCATACAAGGTTAGTAGGATTTGAACTTAGATACAGTTTAAATTATAATTATCACTAACAAGGGCTTATGGATGATACTGGAGAGAAACGAATTCATAGATTTTATACTACCCGACATCGAAGAATATGTCGAGCAGAAGAAGTGGTATGAGCTAAAAATTGCCCTCTCCGAGTGGCCTCCTCAGGACCTTTCATACTTAATACAATCCCTAAAAGAAGAGGAAAGAATTATAATATTCAGATTGCTTCCCAGAGACGTTCAGGTCGAAGTTTTCAGTGAGCTCGATTTCGAAATCCAGGAACAACTTTTGAAAAAGATGGGAGACGAAGAGTTAAGAAATATCATTGAAGAACTTGAACCCGACGACAGAGCAAGCCTGTTCGAGGAACTTCCTGGACAGATAGTACAAAAGCTCCTGCCTATGCTTTCCACAGAAGAACGAAAACACACCCTGAAACTTCTCGGATACCCCGAGAACACGGTGGGAAGATTAATGACACCGTATTACGTGGCCGTCCGTTCGCACTGGACTTGCAGAGAGGCCCTTGAGCACATTAGAAAAAACGGTAAGGATGCAGAGACTATAGACATAATCTATGTAGTGGATACTTCCTTGCACCTAGTTGATGACATTTACCTTAAGGATATAATCTTCGCAGACTTTGAGGAAAGAATAGAGACCCTGATGGATGGCCAGGTGGTATTTGTAGAAGCGTACACGGACCAGGAAGAGGCAGTGAAACTCATGAAAAAGTACAATTTGAACGTCCTTCCAGTAGTAGACCGAGATAAGATTCTTCTTGGAATTGTGACCATCGATGACATGATCGACGTACTCGACGAGGAACAAACTGAAGACCTTGCAAAGATTTCAGCAGTCAGTCCTGACGTCGTTGGTGCCGAATTCTTAACTCATCTCAAAGAGGTTCCAGTTCGGAAGATATATCAAAGCAGAGTTACCTGGCTTATAGCTCTCTTGCTAATGGACCTAATAGTCGGCGGAATTATACAGGGTTTTCAGGATATGATCGCAAAATATGTCGTTCTTGTAAGCTTCTTACCGGTACTGGTTGATACTGCAGGAAACGCGGGCTCACAGGCTGCAACACTTCTTATTAGAGCCCTCGCTCTTGGAACAGTGAAACCAAAAGACTGGCTTTTCCTTTTTATGAAAGAGTTTCTCGTTGCAGGTCTACTTGGAGCCACGATGGCTCTTGGAATATCGTTAATGGGATTCCTTCGCGGGGGACCGCAGGTTGCCAGAGTTGTTGTGATTGCAATGCTTGTAAATGTGATAGTTGGCTCCGTTCTCGGCCTCTCGTTGCCTTTCATTTTTGTAAAAATTAAGAAAGATCCAGCATCTGCCAGTACACCGCTAATTACAACCCTTGCGGACATTATCGGAACAGGCATCTACCTCAGCATCGCAACGCTGATGCTGCATTAAGGAATTCTTCATTTTCCTTTACTTTTCAAGGTTTTTGAACTATAATTACTTATAATACGAAACGGAGGTTTTATGACTAAACTAATAGGGAACGTAAATCCAAAATCCATAAGGGAACTTACAGTGACGGTTTCGAACGATGAAATTGAAGAACAACTCGAAAAGGTCGCATTAGAGTATCAAAGAAAAGCGAAAATTCAGGGCTTCAGACCAGGAAAAGCGCCAATTGAACTCATTAAGAACGCCTTCGAGAAAGAAATACTGGAAGATGCCCAGGATGAAGCCATCAAACATAAGATTTATGAAGAAATCAAAGCAAGAAAAGAGGACATCGTATCTGAAATTTACATCAAAGAGAGAAAGGATGACAGCGAAAGTATAACAGTCACAGTAGAGTATGAAGCAATCCCTACGTTCGTATTTCCTAATTTAGGTGCCATAAAGCTTGAGAAGAAGATCAAAAGAGTTTCTGAAATTGATGTAGATGACGAGATTGAAAAATATCAGAAAAAACTAGGTAAACTAGAGCCCGTGGAGAGGGAAAGTAGAGAAGGAGACTACATTATCGTTGATTACGAAGAGGTTGAAAATGGAAGAACTACTAAGAAAAAGCAGAATCTTACAATTCAGGTCTCTTCTGAAACCATAAACCCCGATGTCATTGAGAAATTTCTTAATAAACGGAAGGGAGAAACCGTTGAACTTGAGATTCTCGATGAGGAGAAGAACAAACCAGTAAAAATAGTGTACCGAATCAAAGATGTAGCCGAGCTTTCTCTCCCTGAACTTAACGATGATTTCGCGAAAAAACTTGGGTATGAAAGTCTCGAAAAGATGAAGGAACAAATCAGGGAATACCTTATAAAACAGAACGAGAAGGCGTCAGAAGATCATCTCGAATGGCAAATGATCGATGAAATCTACAACAGGATTCAATTCGAACTTCCGCGCTCTTTAGTTGAAGAAAAAATAACCCGAATTGCGCAGAGCTTCCGATACGATCCAAAAGATCAGGAAATAAGAAAATCCTTTGAGAAAGTTGCAGAAGATATAGTTAAAAAGGAAATTATCCTTAAGAACTATGTAGAACAACAAGGTTTAACTGCCTCCGAGGAAGAGATTATAAAGTCCATTGAAGAAAAGGCCAAAATCTACAGAATGGATCCTAAAAACTACAGAAAAGAGCTTGAGAAGAGGGGGCTTATGGAAGGAATTGTCGATGAAATCCTTAGAAATAAAGCCCTTGAACTTTTGAAGAATTCAATCAAAGTGGAGGTCATAATAGAATGAACATCAAGAAAATAATAGATCAGTACGTGCCTTATGTAATCGAAGTTACAGGCAGAGGTGAAAGAGTATACGATATTTATTCGAGGCTTTTAAAAGATAGAATTATATTCCTTGGTTCGCCGATAAACGGCCATGTTGCCAACCTCGTTGTTGCTCAGATGCTGTTCCTTGAAGCTGAAAATCCGGAGAGAGATATTAATCTGTACATCAATTCACCAGGTGGTGAAGTCACAGCTGGCCTCGCAATATACGATACAATGCAATATATAAAACCGGATGTTGCGACAATCTGCGTGGGAATGGCAGCATCTATGGGTGCTGTCCTTCTGGCTGCAGGTAAAAAAAGTAAAAGATATGCTTTGCCCCACTCGAGAATTATGATTCATCAGCCATGGGGTGGAGTGGAAGGACAGGCAATTGACATAAAAATCCATGCCGAGGAAATCATGAGAATGAGGGACCTGTTGAATAATGTTCTGGCAAAACATACTGGGCAACCTATCGAGAAAATTGAAAAAGATACTGACAGGGAGTTTTTCATGTCCGCCCATGAGGCAAAAGACTACGGGTTGGTGGATGAGGTAATTTTCACTCGTAAGGAGGAAAAGAAGTAAAATGCCAAGAAAATCTAGCCGGGACAGGATTGTCCACTGCTCCTTCTGCGGAAGACCAAAAAGCGATAACCTGAGATTCATTTCTGGAATTGATGCATATATATGTGAAGACTGTGTAAGGATTGCCAATGAAATCATTATCGACGAAGAGAAAACAAAGAAAGAATTTAGAACTTTCAATTTGCCAACACCTGAAGAGATCAAAGTTTACCTGGATGACTATGTTGTGGGCCAGGACTTTGCGAAGAAAGTTCTCTCAGTAGCCGTATACAACCATTACAAGAGAATTGTAAACCCCAAAAAAGACATCGAACTTCAAAAAACAAACGTCCTCCTCATAGGACCTACTGGTTGTGGAAAAACTTTGCTTGCCAAAACCCTCGCAAAACTCCTGGATGTTCCCTTCGCGATTTTCGATGTCACGTCTCTTACAGAATCAGGCTACGTGGGTGAGGATGTTGAAACTGTTCTCCTGAGATTGATTCAGAATGCGGGTGGTGATTTAGAAAAGGCGTCATATGGGATTGTCTATCTTGATGAAATTGACAAAATTGCTTACAAACCAACAACAGGTCGCGACGTATCAGGTGAAGGCGTTCAGGAAGAGCTTCTAAAGTTGCTTGAAGGCCATGTGGTAAATGTTCCTATGCGGAGTAACAAGAAAATGCCAGAGCAGGGATCGTTCCAGTTAGACACTTCCAACATCCTCTTTATTATGGGTGGAGCTTTCGTTGGAGTTGAAGACATAATAAGGAATCGGATGGGTTCCACTGAGATGGGCTTTAAGTCAAATGTGAAAGATATGGCACGCCTCAGTTACGATGATCTTGTGTCCAAAGTGGAGCCTCATGATCTTGTAAAATACGGGTTTCTTCCTGAATTCATTGGGAGAATACCATTGATTGTACCTTTACACTCCCTTGGCAAAAGAGAATTAATAAAGATCCTGACTGAACCCCGGGACGCAATTATTAAGCAGTATCAGAGATTCTTCGAAATGGAAAATGCAAGGCTCACCTTCACCGATGACGCCCTGGATGCTATTGCGGAAATTTCTATTCAGACAAAGACAGGTGCAAGGGGTTTAAGGAACATTATTGAAAAAGCATTACTTGAAACAATGTTCAAACTCCCAACAATGAAACTCAAGAAACCTGTTGAAGAAGTGATTGTAGATAAAGAAGTAATTACCAGTGGAAAGGAGCCCGTTATAATCTTTTCAGATAACCTCAAACGAAGAAGGGAAAGGCCTTAAAAGCTGCTATGGAAAATAGACTTCCTGTAATTATAACAAGGGAATTAATAATTTATCCATCGGTGGTATCACCAGTAATGATTGGAAGACCTTTTTCATTGAAAGCTGCAAGGGAAGCGCTCACTTTAAACAAGCAGGCTCTTTTTGTGACACAGCTCAATGCAGAATTAGAGTCTCCATCATCAATGACAGACCTTCTTGAGTATGGAACGGTGGGGCTCTTTATCCAGCATATTGTGCCTCCTGATGGTTCAATTCGCGCCATCGTGGAGGGTCTTGAGAAAGTGAGAATCACTGAACTGGTTTATCAGGATGATACTTTTTATGCGTACTACGAACCTGTAGAACTCCTGGTTCCAGAGAATCCTGATATTGGAAATTACGTAAGATTGCTAAGAGAATACTTCGCCAAATATATTGAGCTTGCAAAAAATGTTCCTGAAGGCGCCTTTAATGTTTTCGACGAATCGGCTGACCCCTGGGGGATTGCTTTCAAGGTGTTGAATGCCCTTAGACTAAAATTTGATGAGCAGATTGAACTATTCAGGATCAACGATCTTGGGGATCTTCTCCGAAGGCTCGTAGACATTCTTCTTAGAGAAATCGAGTTCATGAACCTGAAAATCAATATTGAATCAAGGGTTTCCGAAGAAATCAAGAAATACCAAAAACAATATTTCTTACAGCAGGAAATTAAAGAGATCCAGAAAGAATTAGGCACCACTGAGGAAGATGAATTCGACAATATGGAGAAGGCAATCCGTGATTCTCTGATGCCTGAAGACGTGAAAAAGAAAGCCCTGGGAGAACTGAATAAACTCAGGAGAACTCCCTCAATGTCACCTGATTCTACAGTTTTGAGAAACTACCTGGACTGGCTAATTAACCTTCCCTGGGGTGTATACACAGAAGACAACCTCGACATAAACCATGCCCGAGAAATTCTAGACGAAGACCACTACGGGCTTGAAGAGCAAAAAGAGAGAATTCTTGAGTATCTGGCGGTATTAAAGCTGAAAGGTGAAGTCAGGGGGCAGGTTATTTGCTTCGTTGGTCCGCCAGGGGTGGGGAAAACATCCCTGGCAAAATCCATTGCAAGGGCTCTTAACAGAAAGTTCGTGCGGATCTCCCTTGGAGGTTTGAGGGACGAGGCAGAAATAAAGGGCCACAGGAGAACCTATGTCGGGGCGCTTCCCGGAAAGATCATTCAGCAGATAAGAAGGGCGGGGAGTTCAAACCCCGTATTCTTATTGGATGAAATTGACAAGGTCGGTCAGGATTGGAGAGGAGACCCACAGGCAGCTCTTATGGAGGTTCTTGACCCCGAAATAAACAAATTCTTTCAGGACCATTACCTGGAGGTGGATTACGACCTCTCTCAAGTTTTGTTTATCACTACTGCCAATACTACCTACACCATACCAAAACCTCTCCTTGACAGAATGGAAGTAATTCCGATTAGAGGTTACCTTGAAAATGAAAAATTCCATATCGCTAAAAAGTTTTTACTTCCAAAGCAAATAAGAGCCTCGGGACTCCCTGATGGAACCCTGCAGGTTACAGCGAAGGCAGTTCACCGCATTATAAATGAATATTCAAGAGAGGCAGGGCTTCGCGAACTGGAAAGACAAATTGCAAAAATAACTAGGAAGGCGGCAAAAATTTATGCCGACGAGAATAAGAAAATAAAAGTTTCTGCAGCAAATCTCGAAGAATTCCTGGGACAACCACGTTACAGGCTAAGAGAACTTACAGAAACCCTTCCCGCCGGTGTCGCATACGGGCTTGCCTGGACAGAATTTGGGGGCGAAATCCTCAGAATCGAAGTCGCAAAGATGGATGGAAGCGGAAAACTTGAATTAACAGGACAACTGGGAGATATTATGAAAGAATCCGCGAAGGCAGCTCTAACGTACATTCGAACGAACTACCTGGATTTCGGCCTGGAGAGGGATTTTTACAACAAAATAGACCTCCACCTTCATGTTCCAGAAGGATCCATTCCAAAAGACGGGCCTTCAGCGGGAGTTACAATCCTCGTTGCCATGCTTTCAAGCCTCACAGGGAAAACAGTTCCCAGTGATGTTGGGATGACCGGTGAAATAACCATTACAGGGCAAGTCCTTGCAATTGGTGGACTTGAAGAGAAACTTCTTGCTGCGAAGAGACATGGTTTAACTACGGTATATGTTCCGTTCGAAAACAAGAAAGATGTCGACGAAATAAAGAAAGACATTACTGAAAAACTGAATATTAAGTTCGTCAAACATGTCAGTGAAATTGTGAAGGATGTATTTAACTTCTGAAAAACCCACTGAAAAAGCCCTCCTTGTTGGGGTTTGCAACTCTTCTCAGGGAAGGTGGCATGAACTTGACAGACTTGAAGAACTTCAGCAACTTGCGAAAGCAGCAGGTGCTGAGGTCTTCGAGAAGATTCTCCAGATTCGACCTTCCTTTGATCCTGCATATCTCGTTGGAAAAGGTAAAGCCTTTGAAATTCAAGAAATTTGTGAAAAATTTGGAATCGATCTCGTAATTTTTGATCAGGACCTATCTCCCTCTCAGGTTCGTAACCTCGAAGAAATAATCAAGTGCAAGATAATTGACCGCACTGAACTGATTCTTGATATATTCGCCCAGCATGCCGAAACCATAGAAGCCAAGATTCAGGTGGAACTCGCACAACTTCTTTATCGGATGACACGCCTTACAGGAAAGGGGGTAGATTTATCAAGACTGGGGGGTGGAATTGGGACAAGGGGTCCTGGGGAAAAGAAACTTGAAGTCGATAGAAGAAAAATCAAGGATAGAATTTCTCACCTTCAAAGGGAACTTATGGAAATTGAAAAAACGAGACAATTGCACTACCGAAGAAGGCGCGAGATTTACAAAGTAACCCTTGTAGGATACACGAACTCCGGGAAATCTTCTATAATGAACCTGCTCACTAAATCCGCCCTACCTGTGGAAGACAGACCCTTTTCCACTCTGGATGCCACTACCAGGATGATGTTCCAGAATACTCTCGAAAAGCAAGTAGTAGTTTCGGATACTGTCGGTTTTATAGAAGATATCCCTCATCACCTGATCGCCTCATTCAAAGCAACTCTGGGAGTCGCAAGAGAAGCGGATCTTTTGATTCACGTGATTGATATTACAAACGAACCCGTCGAGCCAAAAATAGAGACGGTTCAATCAGTCCTAAATGACATTGAATGTGGGAACAAGCCAATCCTGAATGTATTCAACAAAGTTGATCTTGTAATAGAGCCTTCAGTTATCGAAAGACTCAGGGAGAAATACCCTTACGCTTTATTTGTTTCTGCAAAGCTTAAAAAGGGCATTGATGAACTTAAGAAAGAAATCATTAGAAAATTTCAAAGTTTAGAATCCTGAACAGACGCAGTGTAGTATTCATATAATCCAAGCAGAACTGCATCTTTTTCATAGACGCCATTATCGCCCAAAAGTTTCTTCAAAAATAATCCATCACCTCCGGTAAAGATGACGTTCGTTTCTTTAGTCATTGCAACTACTTCATTAATTAGTCCCTTTAGAGAAAGTAACAAGCCAAGGCCCATGCACTCCTCACTGGAATGAGGAATCCAGCTATTCATCAGGGAAAAACTAAAATTGGGAAACCCAAACTTTGCATGTCCAGTAAAGAAGAGCTGGTTAAATTCGAGATCCTTGAGCCTTTCGCCTTTTTTAAAGCATTCCTGCAAGATCTTAATACCCGGAAAAATTACTAATGGATAATGCGTGCCACCGCTGACCCATTCTATGTTAATGAAAGTTCCGGCATCAATCCCCAATCCATGCCCTAATTTTTTCCATATATGAAAAGCAAAAGCGGTTCTATCGTCACCAAGCTGCTCAGGTTTTTTATAACTTACTTTTAGGCCCGTTGCCTGTGGCTTCACTCTTAAAACCTTTCCTGAAAAACTGGCAGATTCCAGTAGACTTTGTAGGTTCTTTAATTTCTTATCGGATACTGAACTGTATATCAGTACCTCAGCTTTCCTTAATTCATCTTCTTTTGGAAAACCGTCTTCTACAAATAATAATCCTTCATAATTGAAATATCCGGTTTTCACATTCCGGTTGCCTATATCAACACAGATGATTATAGCCATTCGATCCATATAATGTCATCAAAAAGAAAGTTGCCACTCGTTGTGTAAACATTAAACTCCTTATCCACTTTCTCAATCACGCAACTTATTTCCCTTCCATTTTTCAAATGAATAACACACTCACCACCCCGAAAGACTGTCTTCACATATTCCTCAAACAGGCTCTCATATCCAACTCTTTTTAGCCTTTCTACAGCATTAACAAGATGGTTTGTGATCTCCATAATATCGAACTCCATCCCTTTCTCAAGAAACAGACTTGTGGCGTTGCCGTGAAGCTCCTCAGGAAACTCTCTCTGATTTACATTGATTCCTATTCCTATTATCGTAGCGGAATTCGTTTGTTCGACGAGAACACCTCCGATTTTTCTGTTCTCCACCATCAAATCATTTGGAAACCTAACCTTTACTGGTAAGTATTTTACCAGAACATAATACGCCGAATGTGCACCAAGAATTAATGCTTTGCGGGAATGCATTTTTTCAAGAGCAAAAGAAGAATACAAACCGCCTTTTTCAGAAGCCCATTTCCTGGTTCTCTGTCCCCTTCCACGGGTCTGAACTTCAGCAGTAACTACAAAAGGAACTTTCACCCCACTCTCCAGGAAGAACCTGGCAGTATCATTTGTAGACTCACAGACCTTTAAGTGGTACCTATCCACAAGCCGCCACTGCAAAAGCAATTGAGTAATATTTCAACTCAGGTTCATCAGCTCTGGACAGAAGTACTACAGGGACTTTTGCTCCGTAGATCAAGCCTCCAGCCTTTGCCTTAGCAATGTAGATCAAAGCCTTTGCCAGAATATTACCCGATGCTACATCGGGGACCATCCACAGATCTGCATCACCGCTGACAACAGAAGTAATACCCTTGAGCTCCGCTGCTCTCTTTGAAACAGCTATATCAAATCCCATTGGCCCATCAAGGTATACTTTAACGCCTTTGAAAAAGCTTCTATCCTGAAGTTTTGAAATAGCGGCAAAGTCGATGGTTTCGGGCATATCCTCATGCAAGATTTCAAGAGAAGCAAGAAAAGCGACTTTTATTTCATCATAGCCCAGGGTTTTCATAATATCAATAGCGTTTTGAAGTATACTGATTTTCATTTTCAAATCGGGTCTAATATTCATTCCGGCATCAGTCAGAAATACCAGCTTGTGGTAGTTGGGAACCTCAAGAAGAGTTATGTGTGAGAAAATCTTGTCAATTCGAATCCCTCTCTCCTTATCCAGAAGGCTCCTCAGAAATGTTGGTGTATCAATCTTGCCTTTCATTAGAAAATCAGCTTTTCCCTCTTTCACGAGATCACAAGCCTTAAAGGCTGACTCCACAGGGCTCTTAGAATCCATAACCTCATACTCATCAATCCCTTGGGCCTCCGCAAACTTCTTTATCTTCTCAGAATCACCAATAAGAATAGGAAATGCCAGTTCCTTCGCAAGTTTAAGCCCTTCAACGATCTCCTCTGAAACCCCCTCCACCACAGCGATCTTCTTTCTTCCCTTGCTTTTTGCCAGCTGAATTACATCATCAAAATTCTTGAACATATTTAACACTCCTTTTAACAATTATTTTAAAGGAAAAGAAACGGCAAGTCAGCAAAATAGCTAACGAACCCTTTATCCCCTTTCAACGCATTAAATTGGAGCTCAGCTTAAGCAGACTATTCTTTCAAAGCTTCTTTCACTTCTTTCTGAAACCTTTCTTTACTCAGCACAAAAGATTTAATTAACTTGCAATTTACTATGCAATCTCCCTATTCGACGTTTCTTTTCCTCGCTTATTCAGGGTTTTAGAAATATCAATATATACTACCGGAATCTTGCTATTAATTTCATAAATATATCTTTCCAAGCGCTTCCAGTTGGAATCTGCACGAAGCTCAGGAGGAACGCACACCATACACAGATCAGGAACATTCTCCCCATAACATCCTTAATTTCTATCTCTGTCATTACTCCTCCTGCCCTTATGAAATTATACGGCAAGTGGACTTATTAATTCTTAAGCTTTATGACCCGCAACTTATTCTCATCTGCTACAAAGGCATAATTTCCACTTACTTTAACCCACTTTCCCGTTTCACCCTGTGGCCTCAAGCGCCCTAATTCCGAAGGGTTTAAAGGGTCGATCACATCAATAGCTGTAAGCAAATTATTAGCCCCTGTTGTAGCGGCTACGCTATTCTTTACCCATACTCCGCTAACGTTTACGTTAGTGTATCTTCCTCTTAACACAGGGTTTGAAGGATTTGATATATCCACTATTGTTAACCCACCTATACCATCAGCCACGTAGAGGTAATGTGAATTCGCGAAAATATTCACCGCTTCACCTGGAGTGTTAATAGAACCGCGTAACCTGGGGACCGCAGGATTTGAGACATCAACAATGGATACACCAAGACTGCCACTTGCAATGAAAGCATAATGCCCGGAAATAAAGACCTTTCTCGCCCCAGTGATGCTAAGATTCCCTACCATTACAGGATTCGAAGGATAATTTACATTCAGAATCTGGAAATAAGCGAAATTCCCACTTCCCGTAATAATATAAGCATAGTTCCCCTGCACAAAGACTGAATACGTAAAGGAGGGATAAACCTGCCAGAAACCAACTTCTGTTACAGATGAAGGATTGATAACATCAAATATCCTGAGCCCCAGATGCTATCAACGACGTAGGCATAATTACCGGAAACAAAAATGTCAGTGAACTTTGTTGGCCAACTGTATTGAGCTATATATTCACCTGCAACATAAGGAGACGCCGCGTTGGAAACATTTAAAATAAGTAAAGCTCCATTAGGAATGAAGTCACTCCCAACATTTCTAGTCATATACACATAGTTCCCTGATGCTTCAAAACCAAGAATGTTATACGGCGCAAAGCTACTAACCTCATAGGGATAAAGAAGCAGGGTCCTTACACTGCTATAAAACCCACTCACTCCGGACTTTTCAGCCCTTACCCTCCAGAAGGCACCTCCGTTAATATTAGTAGGGATACACCTATAATATGTGTCAGAAAGTGTTACATCAAGAGAAGTCACATTGAAATCGGAGGCTTTTGATACCTGAAGTCTATAATTTGAAGCCAGCGGAACACTGTTCCATCTGAACAGCAGTGTCTCAGCATTCCAGAACTCAGCTCCATCTGAAGGGCTTATAAGCACTGGAGTTGAGTTAATTGAAATTATACTGATTACATTTGACGGTAAGGTCGTTCTATTACCCCTTACGGCCTTCACTCTGCTATACAACGTGCCGATATTTGAGCCTGGAGTCCAGTTATAAGTTGTGCCTGACACGTAGACTGACGTAACAATCTGAGTAAAGGCAGAATTGGCGGAAATTTCAAGATTATAACTGCTAGCACCTCTAACCGATGTCCATGAAAAAGTTATACCTTCACTATTCCAGAATGAGCTACCATCAGGAGGGATAATGAAGTTTGGAGCAGAAGGTATAGCTATGTCAAAGGCTCCAGCAGTTGTCCAACCTGTCCATATGGAGCCTCTTCCTGCCTTCACACGCCAGAAGAAACTTCCAATCTGCCCTGCAGATGGCCAAATGGTGGATGTTGTATTTAAGAGAGAATCAACAATTATGTTAACAAAATTCGAATCGGCTGAGATCTGAAACCTGTAAAACTCTGCTCCTTCCTTTAAACTCCATGCGAAGGTAACTGTATCATCAACCCAGAAGGTTGCATTCATTGGATAAAGCAAGGCTGGTGGAGAGATACTTTCAAATCGAAAGGCAGTTACGTCAGACCAATCACCCCTCAAAGTATCTTTTAAAGATCTAATTCGGAAGTACAAATATCCATAGTCCAAAAATGAACCTGTGAAATGGGAAACAGAGACCACTGTATCAACCAGGATAGAGCTGAAATCATAAGTTCTTGAGACTTGTAAATGATATCCTGTTGCGTTAGACACCGGCTCCCAAATGAAATTTACACTTTCTCCTTGCCAGAAAACCTCACCGGGGTATGGATTATTAACCACTGGTGGAGGTCCAAAGACAAGACCTACTTCTTTGATACTTGTGAGCCCTCCCTCGTCTACCGCTACAATTTTTATACGGTAATGATTCCACGGCACAACATTTCCAATTGTATCCACTACCTGATCAAGGTTATAAGTTTTTAACAGAGAATCATTCACATAAACCCGTGAGTAGGCAAAATTCTCATCAATCACCTCAAATTCAATGCAAATCCCCAGAGGAATACTCTTCGTGGCAAATACTCTAATCTCTGGAGGCACATTAAATTCGCGCCTGCAGGCAATAAGGACAAATAAAAGAGTAACCGATATATAGAAGATTCTCTGAAACTTTGCCTTCATACTACCACCCCCCTCCGACAAAAATTACTGTTATTATAATAAGAAAAATCAAATGAAAAAACAACAAAAAATGTTTCGAGTTTGTTGTGCAAAATTTTAAGCGGGATTCGATATATCTCCCGAATACCGTGATTCTTAACTCGCACTTACGGAATCTAACGAGTACCTAAGAAACTATCTCACATTGAATTCCCAAATCTCTAAAGCGCTCAGATAGAAGCTCTAAATCCTGCACCTTCCTGAATCCGAATTTCTTGTAAACCCAATCGGCATAATGATAATTCATTCTGTCAATAATAATGTAATCAACCTTGTTTGTCAGAAGCTCTACAAGTCCTTCAGCCTCTGGAAGTGTGGGCGCAATCATTGCGTAGGTTTTGATTCCCTCAGCTCTTAATATGCCCAGAGCTTCTATTCTTAAGGAAATTGAAGGCGCCCTCGGTTCAAAAATCATCTTAACCTCTTCACTGGCTGTACCTATGGAGAAGCCTACATCTATTTGCTGAAATCTTTTGATGAGGTCCAGATCCCTTAAAACTAGTGGCGATTTTGTCTGAATAAATATATGCCAGTCATATTTTGAAAGAATTTCCAGACATTTGCGTGTAATTTTATAATCTTTCTCAAGAGGCTGGTAGGGATCACAAATTCCACTTATCCAGATGTCCCCCTTCTTTCTTTTCATGATCTCCTTTTCCAGAAGCTCAGGCGCGTTAATTTTCACATCCACGAATTCACCCCACGGCTCTTTGTGACCGGTAAACTTCTTAATAAACCTTGCATAACAATAGGTACATCCATGCTCACAGCCAACATAAGGGTTAATTACGTAGTCATAGACTTTCGACCTGGTAAGTATGCTTTTAACTGTTTTTATGCTTATGTGCATAATATATCGGTAAATTCAACTAATTGTTCAGGGATTATAACAAAATTCTCCCATAATAACAAATTAACCTGGAACAAGGGTTGACTGCATCTGGGTTATACAGAACGCAAACCTCCGCGCTATATCTTATATTTTTGACGTCAACAGAAAGGAACCATGGACAGTCTTGTACTTTATCCCCGGAAAGCTCTTTGCAATCTCACCCTCAAAAACTATAGCCATCTCCGACTCCAGTAAGATAGATGAAATTGAGAATGAGATCAAGGCACTACCTGAAACCTTTAGAAGTTACATTACCTTCACGTAGGTTTCAGATATAATTCAAACCCACGAACATCTCTCAGAAACAATAAAAAGTATCAACAAACTGGAACTTGTTAAGAGTAATTTTGGTTAATAAGATTCATTGTATGTAGAAAGAGTAATCAATTTCTACGAAGAACTTTACCCTGGAGATGCACAACTTCACCTTGTATTAACTGTCTTAAATGACTACTTAGATGAGAAAATTAAATTCAAGGAGCTTAGGAGAGTAATCCTTGAAACTTACAAAATTGCGAGGGAAACAAAAAATCTACCAGCACAGTTTGCCTTAAGAGCAGCAACTTTAGCACCCCCCGTTGGGCACTCAAAAGAACACAATCTTGGGACAGCATTGTATGCCGTTAAGGCAATATTCTATGCAAGACAGGGAGATTTTCAAAAACTTGAAGAGGAATGAAAATGGCAACTGAGAAGGCTCAGCGTTCTGTGTACGGATGCAGGCTAAGACAGATTCTATTAAGCACCCTCTTGGACTTTATAGATTATACTAAGATGCAACTTCACTAAAAACTTAAATTTTTTGTGCGCTTGTCCCTCTTACTTTAATATCACCTGCGTGGAAGCTTACAGCTAATTTAAAGTCCCAAGCTTTATCTCACTTTGATCACTTTTTGAATAGTTGTGGCACCTACTCCCTTTACTATTGCCCTCACAAAGTATATTCCTCTTTTCAATTCATTTCCAAACGTAAAATTAGCTTTATTAAAGGCGCACCTCGAAACGATTCTCCCGGAAGGATCAAACAATTCGATAGTAAAATCATCTCCATCCTCCAAACCTTCGATGTATCCGTGAACCTCGTTCTCAAAAATGAATCTATCAAATTTTAGCGCGAAAACCGGCCCGTGATGAGGGTAGTTTTCAGAAACTGCAACAACGGGGATAATTTCACCCCAGATCCGGAAAGAAGAGTAAGGATGAGGTGTAAATGCACTCCAGGTAACAAATATGATTGTTCCATTTGAGGTGACGTGAGCCTCTTTACCTGATCCAAGATCAAACGAGTCAATAAGTTCTCCTTCCACATTCAAAAGATAACCAAGAACTCTTGAATCTCCAACTGTTCTGGAAGTTCCAACAATAAAGTACCCTTCATTGCAAGCACATAACTTAGCTCGCGCTAAACGAACTGGAATTTCACAACTATCTATAATGGCACCGTTATAGTTGATCCACACTCCCTTGATATATTGGTATGAATCATAAGCAATTGCAAAGTAGGATTCTCCGTTATTAACTAATGAGACAAACTCTTTTCTGCCCAATGAGATTCTTGAATTTATAACGCCACCTGCTTCAGAAACGATAGAAAGAAAACAGCTGTCTATGAATACCATCAAATCCGTCTCACTCCATGCTATTGCAAACCTTCCATTAACGCTGTCGGCAGAAACGCTCAAATCACTCACATTTACATCGGTATTGGTTATATTACTCACATCGGTAGGCGCTACGACAATGTTCCCATCAGAATTTAGAATGCAAAGCATCACTCGAGGCGGATAGTACTCGGACCAGGAAACAACATAAAAGTCTTGCGTCGACGCAGTGGCAACTAATGGGTCTCCTGTGAGAATTGGCGATATGTTAATATCCGTGCCAATAACGTTTCCCTCCCTTGATAGCCTTATGCCCTTCACTGTAATCGAACTCAGGTCAAACCAAACGAAGAAATAATTATTACCATTAAAAGTCAGGGCATATCGTTGTGTTATCGGACCTCCTCCAAGTGTCCCGTTAACAGGATTACCTTCACTGTCAAGCAATTCACCAATTAACCCGTAAAAATCGTCCTTCCAGATAACAAGGATACTATCCCCACCGAACTCTGCAACAGGCAAAACCTGAGAATTAGCCACTATACCAATGTCTCTTAAATCATAATAAGGATCTGGAAAATTACCGTTTCTTGTTACCCTTCGTCCGCAGATTCCGAACTTTTTCCATGAAGGTAGATAATGTCTCCAAAGCACAAAAGCTATAGTGTCCGAAAAGGCAAGGTCAAGATAAGAAAGTTTCGGCGAGTTTAAGAGCTGAGCATTATTGCTCGAAATTATTGAACCACTCGTATCTACTACAGCTATTTCCAATCTGTACGTGTATGAAGGAAAATCACATGTAGAAGCCACAACAAAGCGCCCATTGCTGTAAGAGACAGCTGGGTAGTTGTAATTGTAAGAGTCTCCTGAAATGACTCTTATAGGCGGGATATCGCGACAGGTCCCGCTCGTATCGACCCTTGCACCATAAACGAAAGTTGAGTCGCTATATCGCCAGACCAAAAACCAGTAACCACCTCCAAAAGCAACATTAAAATAATTGATATTTATTGTATTACCTATGAGATCTCTGCCTCCTGGATCCAATATATTCCCCAAAGGGGTAATCCTTGAACCATATAGTTTCCAAACACCAGTCCTATTATCAAACCACACTACGAGGTATTTGTCACCATCATAAGAAATTTTTGGCGTACCTTGAGTTCCTGGACCTTCATAAACCACAAATGATCCAAGCACGTTGCCATCTACAGTTACCCTAGCACCGTGAATATCTCCTGACATAGTTCCCCATACTACCATATATCCGTATGAAGGAGCGTAAGACACTGATGCATGCAAGGCCTCAGAAGTACTTATCGTAATGACATCGCCTACAATACTACCTCCAGAAAGCCTGACACCTCGAACTACATTTACACTGTCGACCCATACCACTAAATAATTGTCCATTCCAGCTGAGGTATACCCATAAACTATATCGGGATATACTGCATTTCGGCCACTTGTTATTAAAATTCCGCAGGTATCTAATGGATATCCATCAGGTGAAATCCTCGTACCGTATACACTCCGGGATTCGTTTCTCGAGTCGTCCCACACTGCGAAATAACCACATTGGCCCCCCGCAATTGCTGGACTGTATTGTTGCACATATAGCCCATAAACTGGGCTTGATGGGTCAACAAGAAAGGAAGCCAGCAAAAAAGAGGGGCAAAACACAACAATAATTACAACAATACCTAACTTTCTCATATACCCCCCTCTGCCCCCAGGGCAAATTTGAAATAGTATAAGCTCCAAACATCGCTTTGTCAAGGGTTTACGCTTTATTTTAGGGGGAATGCAGAAGATCTTCCAGTTAATAAATCCTTGAAAAAAGCATTGCTTTTTCTTATAATTTTAATATGCCGGCAAATTTACCTCCACAATATTTTGAAGCTGAAAAAGAATACAGGAATGCAAGGACCATAGAAGAGAAAATACACGCCCTCAAAAAGATGCTGGCTATTATGCCTAAACACAAAGGCACCGACAAACTTCAAGCCGAAATCAGGGCAAAAATTTCAAAGCTTCAAGAAGAACATGAACACCAAAAAAAGGGGAAAAAGACTGGCGCGCACTGGTATATAAAAAAGGAAGGGGCCGGACAGGTCATCCTCCTGGGACTTCCAAATACGGGGAAGACTACCCTTGTGAATGCGCTCTGCAACACGCAATTCGAAACAGCAGATTATCCATTTACAACCCAAACCCCTCAGGTAGCAATGATGGATTACGAAGACATTAAAATTCAAGTCGTGGATACCCCCGCCTTTAAAGAAGAAACTGACTACAGAATCTATGAACTAACCCGTAATGCTGACCTACTTGTGCTCGTATTGAACCTTGAGGACAATCCTATGGAGCAATATGACCTTATGAAGACACAACTCGAAAACCGAAACATCATCCTTATAGGCACAGGTGTAAGAGAATATGACCTCTTCGGGCCTGTAAACAAGAGAACTATTCTGGTTCTCAACAAGCTCGATAAACTCCGAGACCCTAATGTTTTCGCCAAAATGGAAGACTACTTTGAGAGCACTTTTGGACTCGCGCTTATTCCAGCATCGGCATTACACGGCAATGGAGTTGAGGAGCTAAAGCACGAACTCTTCAAAGAACTTGAAATTGTAAGAATTTACACAAAAGAACCCGGCAAACCACCAGTTATGCATGACCCATTGATATTGAAAAAGGGGAGCACAGTTCTGGATGCAGCCCGAGAAATACATAAAGACTTTGAAAGGAACCTGAAATATGCAAAAGTCTGGGGTTCGACGAAGTTTGACGGACAGCGAGTTGAAAAAGATTACGAACTC
The DNA here is from genome assembly GCA_002421425.1 of Caldifarciminota bacterium UBA5631. GTDB lineage: Bacteria > Hydrothermota > Hydrothermia > UBA1063 > UBA1063 > UBA1063. The sequence goes on along the minus strand of DIJZ01000011.1, from coordinate 2,244 downwards.
CATGACAAAGACATTGTTGAATTTCATATCTAATCCGTTAAACTATTCCTATTATGAAAGCTTTCAAAGTTTTTGGACCCTGCAAACTGGAGGGTGAAGTTCACGTCCAGGGCGCAAAGAATGCAGTCCTTCCCATTATGTCAGCTATAATTCTCCAGGATTTACCAGTCCTTCTAAGAAATGTGCCACAGGTTCAAGATGTTTTCACGATGATAGAACTCCTGAAAATACTGGGAGCGAGAATAGAATGGAAAGGAAAAAATGAACTCCTTGTGGACCCTTCAACAATCAGAAATTACATAGCACCTTATGAAATTGTAAACCGAATGAGAGCATCTATTTACGTCTTGGGCCCTCTCCTTATGAAGTTTGGAAAAGCTGAAGTTTCCTTTCCAGGAGGATGCGCTTTCGGTCCAAGACCCATTGATTTCCATTTGAACGGACTCACGCTCCTCGGAGCTGATCTAGAAATCGAAAGGGGTTACATAAAAGCAACAATGGAAAGGCCAAGAGCCACTGAAATCTCATTGAACTTTAAATCCGTTGGCACCACAATTCACTTGATGACTACAGCAAGTTTTATTGAAGGCGAAACAACCCTAATTAACTGTGCCCAAGAACCCGAAGTAGTAACAACGGCTGAGTTCCTGGTAAAATCAGGTGTAAATATCGATGGTGCGGGAACTGATGTTATAAGAATTAAGGGTGTAAAAAAACTGAAAAGTCTTCCAGAGTTCGATATTATCCCTGACCGAATCGAAGCGGGCACTTACCTGACAGCAGGTTTTATGACCGCAGGTAAAGTCAAAGTTGTTGACTGCGAGCCGCAGCATCTGGAGCCAGTGATAATAAAATTAAGGGAAGCAGGAGCAAAGATCCAGAAAGGAAAGGGATTTGTATCCGTGGAACCAAGGAAAAAGAGTATTAGGAGCCTGCATCTTGAAACCCAGCCATTCCCTGGATTCCCAACAGATATGCAACCACAATTTATGAGTATGCTTACTGTAGCAAAAGGCACTAGTATGATTAAAGAGGGAATATATCCAAACCGCTTCTCTCACGCTTTTGAACTCCAGAGATTGGGGGCCCATATAAAAGTAGTGGAGCCAACTGCATTAGTTGAAGGAGTGGATAGACTTACAGGTGCAGAAGTCACAGGTCAGGATTTGAGAGGAAGTGCAGCTCTCGTCCTGGCAGGAATGATTGCCGAAGGCACGACTACTGTCTTTGGCATTGAACATCTTGAGCGAGGTTATGAAAACTTCAGGGAAAAACTTGTATCCCTTGGAGCAAAAATAGTAGTTCTTAACGAGAATCACTAATTTGTTTTCTCCTTTACTCCCGGAATTGTCATTGTGAATCATAGTTGCAAAATATACCACAAGTTCGATTTTCAATGGAAAAACGACATTCAAATAACTATCAGAGCAATTACTGACGTTCCTTTACCACAATACTATTCTAAGAATACTATGTTAAGTCAATAGATTAAACCTGACCAGAGACTTAAAATAAATAGAATGGAAAAGATCTTTGAACGTGTTGTTTCAGAAAAGATGGAGGGAACGAGACTGGACGTTTATCTCGTTGTCAGCGGAATTGGTGTATCTCGCTCCCAGGTTTTGAAATTCATTAAGGAAGGGATCGTCAAGGTTAACGGTCAAACATCGAAACCAGGTTACAGGGTAAAAGCTAACGACCACGTTTATGCCAGATTCGAAATTCAGGACAAACTTCCCGTTATCGCTGAAGACTTGCCTATTCCTGTGGTTTATGAAGACGGAGACATAATCGTCATAAACAAACCAAAAGGCATGGTGGTCCACCCGGCAAAAGGAAACATAACGGGTACCATTGTGAATGCCCTTGTGGCAAAGTATAAAGATTTACCGCGTATTGATGACAAAACCAGACCGGGAATCGTGCACAGATTAGACAAAGACACCACAGGACTGATGGTTGTAGCTAAGAGTGAGAAAGCACTCAGAAGTCTTGGCAGGCAGATGGAGGACAAAAGTGCAAAGAGGATTTACTGGGCAGTGGTCTGGGGAAGAATTGTGGGTCCTGAGGGGACAATTGAAGCTCCAATTGGAAGGCATACTGTGGATAGAACGCGAATGGCCGTGACCTTTTTTCATTCTCGAAATGCAATAACCCACTACAGAGTTATGAGAAACTTCGGAGACCTGGCCACATTACTTGAACTTTCCCTCGAAACTGGAAGAACACATCAAATTAGAGTCC
>DIJZ01000014.1 GCA_002421425.1 Caldifarciminota bacterium UBA5631 | reverse complement strand
GGAAGAACACATCAAATTAGAGTCCATATGGAATATATCGGGCACCCTGTTGTAGGAGACGATGTTTATTCGGGCCGCGACGTAAGAAAAATTTTCAAAGTTGTTCCATCAGAACTAAATCAGTATGTAGGAAAAATTTTAGAAATCATTGATAGGCAAGCTTTACATGCAAAGAAACTTTGTTTCTATCATCCAGGGAAAGGCATGCAGGTGGAGTTTGAAGTTGATATACCAGAAGATTTTCAAAACCTTCTAGAATACCTTAGCTCTGTAGAGAATGAATTGGAAAAATAGTAAGAAAGCAATAAACATTTTTCAACCATATCCCATCAAATGTTTTAGGAGGTGATCTATGAAGAATTTAAAATATTTCACCACAACACTCACAATAATAGCACTTTTAGTTTCTTCCTGCACAAAAATAGAGGAACTAAACGACGAAGAAGCCATTTCCGAACTTATTTGCACGACATATAGTCCAGATCTTGGTTTCGAAAAGGAATATGAAGATGCATCAATAATACCAGATACCTTCAATATCTCTCAGACAAAAACACCGTACCTAGTTATAGGCTGGTGGAGAAAGATACTCTCCGTAAGCTCAAATAGAGACATTCAAATTGAAGGGGACACTGCTTGGGCAACAATAAACCACCATATCTACGGACTATTTAACATCGCATACTATGATGTCGGCGGAGATACAACCTTCACGTATAATAAAAATTTCCACGACCTTGCGGTAAGAAAGGCTGTATTTGTGAGAGAAGGAGACACCAGTGACAGATACAGAGGTTGGATATTGAAGAAAGTCTCCCTTGGTGAAATATCCACAAAGGATGTTCCGGACTCGTTACTAATAGGAAACACTTACGTCCCCGTGCTCAAAAATCACATTGATTCGCTTAAAATCACGTACACTGACACTTTAGACAATATAATAACAATAGTCTATTCGAACTACTCAGAATTAATGAGCATTGAAGAAGTCCCGGTAGTGAAAAGCGGAACAGAAATAAGATTTGACATATATGCTAGCGATGCGGAAAACCATGCTTTCTTTTATAAACTGGCATCCTGGGGAACCCCAAGGAGAATGAGAATGGTAAGAGATCCTGAAAGTTATACACACTTCTACACCATAATGCAAGTACCAACTAATGTAATTAGGGGCAGTTTTGCCTTCAGTATTATATCATCTCCATCCTTTAGACCAGACAACTATCCCTACGTTCACCATGGAGATTTGTTGAAAGTACGAGTAAGATAAAGCCGATATAATAGGCAAACATAAGGAGCTAGGAAATTTCCGGCCCCTTAAAAAACTTAAATACCTAATTTCATAACTTTATAATACACAATCACAACAAGTTTTTCCAGAACTCAGAGTATATCTTCCTATCGCATGCATATTGTCTAACCGTATTAAACCTGCTAATAAACCAACATTGTCAAATTTGTTAAAGCTCCAAGAGATTAGACTTTCGATGCCTTGTAACCTTTTGCAAGATCAGTCTATCAGCTTTACAATCCGTAAATAAATTCGGAGGCGTCTTATTAGCAAATTAGTAGTTGTCACGGGTGCATCAGGACATCTTGGCGCAAATATCGTAAGGACCCTTATTAGAAACGGATATAAAGTCAGGGCAATTGTGCATACTGACACAAGAGCTCTTGAAAATTTACCCTGTGAAGTTGTAAAAACTGACATTTTGAATAAAAGCCAACTTTTTCCAGCATTAAAAAACGCCTCTGCCGTGATCCATTCCGCTGCCCATATCAGTATTACTGGGTCAAACAGAGAAAAAGTTTGGAAAGTGAACGTAGAAGGAACAAAAAACGTGATTGAAGCTACAAAGGCGTGCGGTGTTGAACGGCTTATTTACATTGGTTCTATTCACGCCTTCAAAGATTGTGGGAATTCAGTTGACGAAAACTCTCCCCTTATTGATGGTACTGGTTCAATTTACGATATCACGAAAGCAGAAGGAGTGAAGACAGTGAGGCAAGCTATAAACGATGGGTTAAATGCAGTTATTCTGTGTCCAACAGCCCTCATAGGTCCCAACGACTTTAAACCCTCCTTTATTGGTAGATTTCTTATATCTCTTGCGAAAAAACGAGTACCCGCCCTTGTTAATGGTGGATTTGACTGGGTCGATGCAAGGGATGTGGCAGAAGCCGCGTTAAGTGCCCTCACAAAAGGTAATGGCACATACATTCTGTCCGGAAAGTTTTTGGAAGTACGTAGTCTCGCCAAGTTGTGGTGCGAAACCGCCACGGTTAAATGTCCAGATTTAGTTTTTTCGCTAGAAATTGCTATCATAGGTGCAAAGGCAACTCTACCCATAGGACGGTTATTAAAGTTTAACCCTCTGTTTACTCCCGAAGCTCTGAAAGCTCTTACATGGAAAAGTAAAATTTTACGAAGTAAGTCGGAAGAAGAGCTGAACTTCAAGCCAAGACCTTTGGAGGAAACGCTTTATGATACATATAAATGGTTTAGGGAACATGGCTACCTTTAACACCATTCTTTGGTTTTGGATTGCCATATCTATCATAATCTTCTTACTGCTTCTTAAAATCACAGCCCCCTATGGCAGGCATGCAAAGAAAGGCTGGGGACATTTACTTCCGAATAGAGCAGGTTGGGTTATTATGGAAATCCCTTCCCTTGTAATTCCGATTTTGTATCTACTGAAGTATTACTCTCAATTAAATCAAAATCCAAAGATAATTTTTATCTCTCTATGGATCTTCCACTATTTTTACCGCTCTCTTTTGTTTCCCTTTAAAATCCATTCCAAAAGAGACATTCCACTCTCAATTGCAGGAATGGGCTTCTTCTTTAACACAGTAAACAGTCTTCTCAATATGATTTCAATTACTTACATAAAAACTTACTCACGAGAATGGATAACAGATCCAAGGTTTTTGATTGGCTTTCTCTTCTTTCTATCAGGTTTTCTTCTCCATTATTCCTCCGACTCAAAACTAATTAACCTGAGAAAGAACGGTGAAACAAACTATAGAATTCCTGAAGGCGGAATGTTTAACTTAATTTCCTGCCCTAACTACCTTGGTGAAATTCTTGAGTGGACCGGTTGGGCCATTGCCACCTGGTCTTTAGCAGGTCTCTCCTTTGCCATCTGGAGCTGTGCCAACCTAATACCTAGAGCCCTGGCCTATCACAGGTGGTATAACGAGAACTTTGTCAACTACCCTAAAGAAAGAAGGGCTGTTATACCTTATCTGGTATAACATTTCAATCATAGCAATTTAAAGCTCTGCGCTATCAATTGATAGTTCTCGTAAAATCCTTTATTCTAAAACAAAAGGAAGGCCTGGCATGAAAATTGTTAACGAGATATTCAGGATGTACGATATCAGAGGTATTTACGGGAAGGAACTGGATGAGGAAACAGCTTATAATATCGGAAGGGGATTCGGAACAATTGTAAAAGAAAAGGGCGGTTCAAGAGTGTCGGTGGGAATGGACGCGAGGCCCAGCTCCGTACCCCTGAAAGAAGCACTTATAGAAGGATTCATTAAGTCTGGAGTCAGCGTGTTTGATATTGGCCTTGTGCCAACACCTCTTCAGTATTATTCCCTTTATAAGTATGAAGTACAGGGAGGTATCCAGGTCACTGCAAGTCATAACCCCAGAGAATACAATGGTTTCAAACTTTCCCTTGGAAGAGAAACCTTTTTTGGTGAAGAGATCCAAAATCTTAAACAGTTAATTGAAAAAGAAAAATTCATAATCACAATGGAACGGGGGCACGTCCAGAAACTTGATGTCGTTGACCAGTACATCTACGAAATTATTCACAGTATAAGAGTTAACGGGAAGCATAGAGTCGCCATAGACCCCGGCAACGGAACTGCGGGTCCTATTGTAAGCGAAATATTCAGAGCCCTCCACATCCCTTTCGAGGGTATTTATATGGAAGTAGATGGGACTTTCCCAAATCATCTCGCGGACCCAACAATAGAAAAATATATGAAAGACCTTGCAGGCAAGGTAGTAAAGGAAGGATTTGATCTCGGAATAGGATATGATGGTGACGCAGACAGAATCGGGGCTATTACTAACAAAGGAGTGCTGCTTTTCGGCGATAAAATCCTCGGAATCTTCGCAAAGCAGGTACTGAAAACCTATAAAGGAGCATTGATTATTCACGATGTGAAGTGCTCCAAGGGCCTTTCTGAATATATAAAACAACTTGGAGGCAGACCCTTGATGTGGAAAACAGGGCATGCACTCCTAAAGGCTAGATTGAGGGAATTAAATGCCCCCCTTGCCGGAGAAATGTCAGGACACATATTCTTCAATGACCGATTTTACGGCTATGACGATGCCATATACGCCTCCCTGAGGCTTCTGGAAATACTTGAAGAGGAAGGCAAAACCCTTGAAGAACTCGCTTCCGAGATACCTTACTACTACTCCACTCCCGAAATCCGTGTGGGCTGCCCAGATAACAAGAAATTTGACGTGGTTGCAAAGCTGGTGGAAATATTTAAGAAAGATTACGAAGTAATAGACATTGACGGAGTTAGAGTTGAATTTCCTGATGGATTCGGGCTTATAAGGGCCTCTAACACTCAGCCCGTTCTCGTGGTTAGATGCGAGGGAAAAACTGAGCAAAAATTGGAAGAGATTCGAAATCTCATTTTCGGGACTCTTGGAAAATTTAAGGAAGTCAACCTTCAAGAAGAAACCCATTGAGCGCAATTTTACTCGCCCTGTTTACTGCATCGCCTCTATTCTTTGAGGCGAAGTATCTCCTCTATTTTGCAGACAGTAGTGTATTCATATTGAAAGATTCTGTGAAAATCAAGAAGGAAAGCACGGAACTTTATGCCGATAGTTTGATTTTCTTTAGAGATCTGGACCAGATGAAAGCCTTTGGAAACGCTGTACTGATCTTCGGAAAAGATACTCTGATTGGAGACAGTATTTATTACAACACTCAAACAAAAAACGGATTTGCGTTCTACGGCAAAATGAACCAGGAAAAGGGTATTTTTCACGGTACAAAGGTTGCAAAAGACTCCACGGATACAATATACGTGAGCAAAGGTGCATTTACAACCTGCGAGGATGAGACTCCCCACTACCGATTCAGATCTCTTGAGAGCAAAGTAATTCACAAGAATATGGCCATCGTTAAGCCCGTAATTCTTGAAGTTCATAATGTCCCGGTTTTTGCCCTTCCATTCTGGATCTTCCCTCTCTCAAAGGAGCGAAAGTCTGGATTCATGGTACCAAGATTTGGCGTAAATTCCTCCGATGGCAAGTATTTTAAAAATCTCTCTTACTATTTCGTAATAAGCAATTATTCAGACCTTACCGTTGCTCTTGACCTCCTTGAAAAAAGAGGAATTAGAGGAACAGCCGACTTTGTATTTTACAAATACAAATTTGGTAAAATCAATTTTTCATATTCCCCCGCCCAGGAGTGGAACCCCTGGAGGCGTCGCTGGACCTTAAGTGGAAATATGGAACTTGGACCCTTCAATGGGCTCAGGATTACTGGACGCGGAGATTACCTCTCCGACAATGAAATTCTAAACGATTACGCAGATATCAAAGAAAATTGGCTAAAAAGAGAACTCGCCAGCTATGTGGGGTTCTCGAAAAACTTTGGGAAAATTGTATTTTCTGGAACTTTTGACGACAGACTTAATCTTGGAACAGGCAATAGAACTTCAAGAATTCCATCTTTCCAGCTTAGCCTTCCCCAGTGGAGAATCGGAACTTTCGGGTTAAATTCGAGCCTCTCATTCTTAAGAGAGTACTCACGAAGGGATTCCGCAGATACGATAAGATGGGGGGCAAAGTTGAATGCTGGAGCTTCATACAGTTTTAGAGTATTCAAATACCTTCGTTTTAACTTCAATTCCAACGGATTTCTCGGAATCCTCGATTCTGATACTTCGGGCAATAAAGCTGCACTCGTAGAAAATATAAGTGGGAACGCGGGCTTCGGAACTGTACTTTACGGGAGAACTCTTTTTGACATTTCAAAAATTCAGTATTTTACCCATACATTCCAGCCATCAATAAGCATCTATTACCAACCCGAAATCAAAAATCCACCGTCAAACTTTTATTTTATTCCATCATCCTCCAGAAAAGCACTTTCAATTAACATTTCGGCCACAAATACCTTTGGCATAATGATTTCAGATAAAAAAATCGACATCGCAAACTTCAGTGTCTCGTCATCAGCAAGCCTACTTTCTCAGAATTCCGCAACGCCCTTCTCAGCGTGGAGCCTCAGTCTTAGCAGCCTTGCATCTCTTCCAGTAACCATAAGGCTTCAAACCACCTATTACAGGGAAACGGGAGAGTTCATAAACCCATCACTCTATGTATCATGGAGGTTCGGATTCCCGCTTCCGAGGGTTCAATTCTCTGATTCTGTTTCCAGGAACAGACTCACCGTAAACCTTAACTATGCGCTCACAAAGGGCTACTTTACAAGCCAGATACTGTCCTTTAGCGGAGACTTTGATTTGGGGAAAAGTTATAGAATTAATTTTGCAGGAAGTTATGATGTAGAGAGAAAGGAGATCGTGTCAAGAAGCTTCACAATTTCAAAAGACTTGCACTGCTGGGAAGCGAGATTTACTTACAGCGGATTTGGCTCTCGCTGGGATTACAATTTCAGGGTGTACATAAAGAGGCTCCCCGATGTAAAATTAGAGAAATCTATATTTGATCTGTTCCTGCCGTAAGTTCTTACCCCTTCCCCACTGAAAATGAACCTCTTTCAACATCTTTGTAAACAGCAACGCTTGTTCATTATTCCCCTTCCCCTTAACAAATTCCAGAGCCCATTCCAGGGGACTCAAAAGATTTAGCGCATAAAGGTAATTTAGCAGTTCAAAGACATCCATCTTTTCCTCGTTCAGTAGCCAAATAAGCCTTGGTTTTTCCACCCTCCTCATAAACTCCCTGAATCCGAGGACTTTTGCGTAGATTTCTTTTCCAAAGCGAGTTAGTGGCAGTATCGGGACAAAGGCAAAAACTAGTGACAGAACCGCCATCATAAAAGGCTCCATCAGAAAAACAAAATGTGCAAAATTGTTCGGTGATCCTCTCGAACCCTTGATACCAAGGCTTGTAATTCCTGCAAGGAGATATACACCAGCGATCACCATAAAGACAGGCTTTGTTTCAAAGGAAACTGGGCTCAAAACTGGTTTTTCCTTTCTCAAACTATCAAGGAGTAACGTCCTGAAGTTGTCCGCCCAGTCGCTTAAATTTTTCATCACAAGTTCACTATCAATTTTATCAGGAAATTGATCACAGGAATATACAATTCCAGTCTGCATCATAATATCTATGTTCGGCATCATAAAAAGCCTGTCCAGAGTAAATTTCTCATAGGACAGCAGTGTAAGATCGTTCTCATATTCAGCCGTTTTATAAAACATTATTCGCCCACCTTCCTCACCAACCTTAAGGTATCCCCGTCTCATAAGGCTAAAAATTGTGGCAACGAGTTCCTGTGGACCTATATCGCGGGAAAGCAGAAACGCAGATTCGGCAGGGGTTGTTTCTTCTGGAATCCTATAATCAGTAACCACCGTAACTGGCCCGGGCTCAAAAAAGATCCAGAACAAAGCTAGTAGAATAAAACCTGAAAAGGCCATCAAACCTGCGGCAGGAATTACACTGCGGAAGAAGAAGAGTGGCATCAAAAAAATGTAGAAGAAAACGTAGGCGGGATTCGAATCCTGAAGCGCCAACACATACGAAACCGCAAAGCCTGCGGCGATAACAAGAATAGATATAAGTCTAAAACCGGAAAGTCCCAGTGTATTTACGATGAAATATGCAAAAAGACCCATCACCAACATCTGAAAGGTACGTGGGACAGCTTTCTCCCTTTGCTCGTAACCTTGCAACATCCTCAACCATCTAAGTCTCATACCTTATCCCTTGGAAAATTATAATGCCTGAGGCAGGTTCTCATCGATTCATAAATCATTTATAACTTGAATGTTTGTAAGTTCACGATTATTATATTTCAAAGGTTCATTTAAACAAGGAGGTTGTATGGGACGGTTACTCTTCAACCCCGGACCCACTGAGGTCAGGGAAGAAGTGCTCAAAGCTCAGGTAAGACCAATGATTTCCCATAGGGGAAAAGAATTCCAGACCCTATACGAAGGCGTAATCGAAAAAGTTAAAAAAGCCTTGAATACTCAGAATCACGTCGTTCTTTTCACATCTTCCGCCACGGGTGTAATGGAGGGTACCATAAGGAACTGTGTTAAAGAAAGGGCCCTTGGCACATCCTGCGGATCATTCTCTGAAAGGTGGTTCAAACTAGTTGGAGAGTGTGACAAAGAAGGCGATGTAATTACTGTTGATTGGGGTAAGCCGGTCAAACCAGAGATGATTGAAGAGAAGCTGAAAACGGGTAAGTATGATACACTGCTATATACCTATAACGAAACTTCCACTGGTGTTCTTAATCCACTGGAAGAAGTTGCGAAAGTGATGAAAAAATATCCTGATGTTATCTTTGCTGTTGATGCGGTTAGTGCGATGATGGGCGCACCTTTGAACATTGACGAATGGGGAATTGATGTAATCTTCGCCAGTGTACAGAAATGCTTTGCAATGCCTCCCGGACTTACCGTTACCGTTATTAGTGAAAAGGCTCATGAAAGAGCAAAAACTGTTAAGGGCAGAGGACACTACTTTGATTTTGTAGCTTACTTGAAGAAATATCAGGAATCAAAGGAAACTCCTGCGACCCCGGCTGTTTCGCTTCTGTACGCCCTGGATTTCCAGCTGGATAGAATACTGAAGGAAGGGATGGATAATAGGGTAAAAAGACATCAGGAAATGGCAAGGTTGTGCCAGGAATGGGCACATGCAAGAGGGTTTGGCATGTTCCCGGAAAAAGGTTACTGGTCACCAACGGTTTCAGTGATAAACAATCCAAAAGGATATTCAATACCTGATCTTAACAAACAGCTTGAGGCAAAAGGATACAGAATAGCCAACGGCTACGGTAAACTAAAAGATATCACGTTTAGAATTGGTCATATGGGCGACCTCACATCCGAAGAGACCAAGGGACTCCTCGCGGCAATAGACGAAATCTGGGGCCTCAAATAAGGAGGTATAATTATGAAAGTCGCAATCTGCGATAAAATGGAAAAGAGCGCTATTGACGAGATGAAAAAGCTGCCCGTGGAGGTAGCCGATTTAAGCTCTCTACCAAAGGAAGAACTACCAGCACATCTCGTTGATGCCGACATTGTGATCGTTAGAAGTGCCACTAAAGTTAAAGGACCCGTCCTGGAAGCTCTTAAGAATTGCAAACTGATTCTAAGGGGCGGTGTTGGACTTGACAACATTGACGTGGAAGGTGCAAAGGCAAAGGGAATAAGAGTTGACAACACGCCTGAGGCTGCCTCTGCATCTGTGGCCGAACTTGCCCTCGGTTTTATGTTTGCCCTCGCAAGACATATCGTTCGCGGCACTTCTGGAATCAAAAATGGACTCTGGGAAAAGAAGGAACTGGAAGGCTGGGAGCTTGGAGGTAAGACCCTTGGAATTCTCGGCTACGGAAGGATCGGACATGAACTGGCAAAAAGGGCAAAGGCACTCAGTATGAATGTAATAGCCTACAGGAGACACGAGTTCCAGGACGAATATGCAAAACGAGTTACCTTAGACGAGCTGTATGCCCAATCAGACTTTATTTCAATTCACCTACCGCTAACTCCGGAAACAAAATATATAGTAAACAAAGAGGCTTTCGGCAAAATGAAGGATGGGGTGTTCATAGTAAATGTCGCAAGAGGCGGAGTTGTCGACGAAAAAGCACTCTTAGAAGCCTTGAAATCTGGAAAGGTAAGGGGTGCGGCCCTTGACGTATTTGAAGTCGAACCCCCAGAAGATCCTGCTCACAACGAACTCATACAGCATCCAAGCGTAATATGCACTCCACATATCGGTGCGAGCACCTTCGAAGGGCAATCGAGAGTCGGCATGGCACTTGTAAACAAGGTAAAGGATTTTCTCTCAGGTAAATAGATTAAGATGATTCACACCCAGGGGGGCTGCCTTCGGGCAGCCCTTCTTTTACTTATGATTCTTAGCAAAAAATTCATCGTAACATTCTCTTTCTGAGAATATCCACGTATAACTCTTGACAAAATTCTAAGATTGAAATATTATTTAGTATGCTCTGATACATCGTGGAAAATGGCTGATTAGCGCCTATGTAAAAGAGTGAAAACAAAGGAGGCAAAATGAAGGGATTAAAATGGGTGGGTGCACTGATGGTACTGATACCATCCCTCCTGTGGGGATGGGGAAATGATGTCATAGTTGATACTTTGCGCAGCAGTGCAGGTCAATACCCTGTCGCGTACGACATAGTCTGGCCGACTGATACAAATATGATAGTTGCCGTGGCATATAATGTTAATAATGCCGATGGATACATCAACCTTTATCAATCGAGGGATAATGGACAAAACTGGACATTGAGATTTCCGATTTACTGGACAGGACACAAGGTAAAAGATGTCAGATTAGCCTATGATAATGAAAACCTATTTTTACTCTGGCTAGGCGCAGACGGGTATTTGTACTACCTTGTTTACGATGTAGAATTAACCGCTTACTTAGGTGGTGCGACAGTTGTAATTCCTCCGGATTCAGCAATTGCAGGTTTCATAGAAACAATTACAAGAGGTTCTGACAAATACATATATCTAATAGCTAATACCAGGAACGCATCCTATGATTCATTAAAAGTCTTCAGGTCAATTAACTATGCTGCCTTCCAACGTGTCTATACGACTTTTTGGGGTAATTCAACATTCTATAGAACATATAGAGATTTGGATCTGAGGTTGCAAGGTGACACGATTATCATGTATGCTACTTATGCTAGAACGGATAGAAGCACAAATGACAATGACGTCTATTGTTATGTCTTTAAGGACACATCAAACATTTTTGAATTCTCATACTTACTATCTATTGCATCTGAATCTTCCATAGACGAGACAAACCCCTCTTTGAGTGTAGGTCCTGGAGGATATGGGATTGCAATCTATCAGGTTGGAAATGACTTGAAATATGCCTTCAGTACTGATTATTTCACGACATTTACGACTTACGACTTCCCTTACAACACTGCCGATTCTACCGAATGGGCTCCTTACACTAAATGGTGGTGGGTTCCTCCGTACTTACGAGGTTTCAATACGGTCTTCCTAAGAGGTTATAACGTATACTTCACAGAATCCTCATGTTCAGGAACCTCAATGATCTGGTATGACCCTGTTCTCGTATCCGACCAGAGACCCTCATCGTTCCACATCGGCAACCTAGGAAATTACAATTACTATCCGAGGCTTTCCAATAGATCTGGGCTTGCAATTCCAGCAATTATATGGCCTTATGATTTCTGGCACTTTGTACCACCTTATCTCTTCCTATATGATAGCACTTACATCCTTGTGGACAATATGAACGCAGTTGGAGTGAATGAAACTCCAACTTCCTCTGAAGTTCTCAACTTCGTTGTGACCTCAACTTCAGCAAACAAAATTAGACTGCAATTTCAGAACCCAATTAATGACAAAGTTACAGGAAATCTAATATCCGTAGATGGCCGCATATTAAAGAGCTTTGAAATACCAGAAGGCTCTGAAGAATACGAAATCAAAACTGCCGGTCTATCATCAGGAGTTTACTTCATACAAATTACAGGCAAAACAGCAAGGGGAACGAAGAAGATAATCATAACACAATAAGCTTAATAAATAGAGAAAACTTAAGGGGGCGGGCCTCTGGCCCGCCCCCAAATTTTTGTCAGAGAATATACTTTGAATTTTGAACAATCTTCGTTAAAATTATTGCGGAGGTGAATATGAGAAGGTGGGTTTTATCAACATTAATTCTTATTGCAATGATTGCCACTTCTTGCGTTAGAAGAGGTGCACGCCAGAGCAACAAACTTGTGATATGGCAGAGTTATAACGACGAGGAACATCAAGTTTTTATGCAGATAGTTGATAGATTCAAAATCGCAAATCCTGGTATCGAAATTGAAGTCCAGAGAATTCCCTTTGATGGCATGGAGCAGAAAGTTCTCACTGCTCTCGCTGCAAGGAGCACACCGGATATCGCGCGGGTTGATTATGCCTTCGTAGCAAAACTTGCAGACCGGAATGCAATCCTTCCAATTGATGAAGAACTGATTTCAGACCTTAAAGGCCATATCCTCAAGGCGGCACTTTACTCAAACTACTACAAAGGAAAATTCTTTGGCCTTCCCGACCAGTCAACCTGCATCGCTCTTTTCTACAACAGGAAAATATTCAAGGACAAAGGAATAAAGGAACCTCCTAAAACATGGGAGCAATTTGTTGAAATCGGTAAGAAGATCACGGATGGCAGAGTCTTTGCCTTTGGTATGAATAACTCACTCTGGTGGACATTTCCATTCTTTTTCTCATATGGCGCAGGTTTTTTGACAGAAGATGGAAAAACCTGCCTCCTGGATTCTCCGGAAGCAGTTTCTGCGTTTGCCCTTAAGGTTAACCTGTACCGAAAGTACAAAATTGAAGGAGGAGCCTGGCAGGCAGGTGCTATTAACCCCGACGCAGGATTCAGGAACAGGAAGTATGCAATGATATTTAGTGGTCCGTGGTCAATAAAGTCTTTGACCGATGCAGGTGTACCTTTTGGAGTAGCTCTTGTTCCTGCGGGGCCGGCTGGTTCAGCAACCACCGTCGGGGGCACAAACATGGTTATTTTCCATAAGGAGACGAAAGATTTAGCCTTAAAGTTTATGAAGTTTCTTCTGACTCCTGAAATACAGGCATTCTGGGCAAACGAACTCGGCCAGATACCTCTCAGAGAAGATGCGATTCCCCTCATTGATACTGCTAAACACCCTTACCTCAAAACCTTCATCGAACAAATGAAGTATGCCACCCCAAGACCTCCACATCCCAATTATACTGAGATTGAACTAACGTTCAACGCAGAAATGGAAGCGGCTCTTTCCGGCCAGAAAACTCCAGAACAGGCTCTGAAGGACGCCGTAAAGAAGGTAAACGAAAAAATTCTCAAGGAGGAATACTAATGTCAACCTTATTAGCACTGCTAATTTTGGTTAGCTCTACCACGTATCACACAATTCAGGTTGATGGAAACCTTCAGGACTGGACTTCTGATGAGCTTGTAATTCCTGATGCTCCCAATGATTGTGCCGTTACTGGAAACGAAATATATGGAATATATATGACCTGGGATGCAAACTACCTTTATGTTGGAGCCAGTTACAAGTTACAAAACAAGGCCCTACTTATTCTTCTCGACCGTGGAATTGGAAAAGGAGTTCACGATATAAATAATCTAAACTGGTACCCGAGAAACTTTCAGTTTTTTGGAATGAATGCAGATATCATTATAGCTCTCTGGAATGCAGATCTCGGTACTGGTGGCGTTCGTGAAATTACAGGAGAAATAATAAATAATCGAATGAATACCAGGCCATTTCCAGGGGTCCTGGTGCAGAACCGTGCAGTATCTGGCGACTCGGGTGGAATCGAAGTGGCATTGTCATTTTCCTCCCTTTTCCCTGACGGTATTCCAGAAGGGGCTAAAATTAAAGCAGTTTCAGTAATCGCAGGATCGGACAATGAAGGAGGAGTTGAGTCAGCTCCTGACAATCCTTGGGTAAGGCCTTTTCAAGCCTCAGCTATCAGGAGAATTGTAGAAATAATTCTTGATTCAAATACGGATGGCGTCCCCGATGAAAATGTAAGACCCGTGGAAGTAACCGACACCTTATTCACTGAGGAAAAGATATTGAAAATCTCCCGCTTTGATCTTTCCCAGAGAAGCGCAAAGATAGGAGAGATTATTAATATTGAATTATCAGTTACTGATTACACCAGCCTGGACGTTGCAGTTTACACAGAACGTGGGGAACTGGTAAAACGTTTTTCAATGCAGAATGCGGAGCCAGACAGGATTTATTCCTTTGCCTGGGATCTAAAAAATTTGAGTTCCACTTATGTTCCGCAGGGAATGTATATAATAGTTATAAAAGCTGGTGAATACGTGAGGGAGAAGAGAGCAGTCTTTGTCTACAGATAAAATCATAATCGGCATTGATCTGGCGTGGAAGGTTGGCCGAAAATCCTTTGGCGTTATGGTTTCCGAAGATCTTTCAATTCAAACCACGTTTTCATTTTATAACTTGGAACAGCTTGAAAATACATTGGATTCACATAGAAAGATACTCCATAACATATTTATTGACGCCCCACTTCATCTGAATACCCGAGAAAAATTCAGGAGTTGTGACAGGGCATTTATGAGTCGGGGCTATCCAATTCTTCCATTTAACAAAAAAATCCTCAGACAGAGATATCTTCCATATACAGGATTTCTTGTCCGGAGCTTCCTGGAGTCCAGAGGCTGCAAATACTGCGGCAATTTTAACGAACCAAGCCTCTTTGAAGTATACGCCTTTGGAAACGCTATGGTGGTATTTGGAATAAAGAGCAAAAAACAGTTCTTGAAAAATTGGAAGAATTTGCTGAAAGAATTTGGATTTATGAATCTAAACTTACTCAAAAATACTCATGAAATTGACGCCCTTCTATGCACTCTCCCCTATTTTACAGAAACACGAGAGTTCGGAGTTTTCACAAAATTCGTAAAAAGCGGGTACTGCTTATTCGTGCCAATGAGAGGAAGAGATGCTTGAAGAATGGGGTGGAAAGCGATATAACAGTTTTGGTGTCCATTTGCGCAGGCTATTCGGTGAAAGGGTGCACCGCGTCTCTCTCGATGCAGGCTTTACCTGCCCAAACAGAGATGGAACTCTTGGAACGGGCGGATGCATCTTTTGCGATGCCGGAGGTTCAAGGGCTGGTTATGTTAATCCCAAAACACCAGTTGAGGAACAGCTTAGAAGTGGGATGGAAATCATTTCGAAAACGACCGGGGCAAAGAAATTCATTGCCTATTTCCAGGCCTTCTCCAATACCTATGCACCTCCCGAGACACTTGAAACACTATATTACTCTGTCCAAAAGTTCCCCGATGTGGTGGGTATTGCAATTTCAACGAGACCAGACCTTGTCCCTGATGAAATTCTTGACCTCATCGAAAAAATCGCCGTTCAAAAATACGTCTGGCTGGAGTTGGGAATTCAAACAATGAAAGAGGAAACACTTCGAAGACTCAATAGGGGCCATGGAGTGCAGCAAAACATAGACGCAATAAGGCGAGCAAAGCTACGCCCGCACATAAATATTCTAGCTCATATGATTCTGGGGTTACCTGATGAGACAGACACAGAAATCATTATGAATGCGAGAATGATCTCAGAACTCGGGGTTCATGGCGTGAAAATGCATCATTTATATGTTGTGGAAAACACCGTTCTTGCAAACCTCTATCGGGAAGGGAAGGCGAAAGTATACGAAGACGTCGAAGATTATGCTCATATTGCAGTGAGGTTTCTGGAAAATCTGCGTCCAGATATTATTGTTCACAGACTTCACGGATTCGCTACAAGCGGCTTAATTGCACCTTCATGGACATCAAACAGATTCCTTGGTACGCAGAAAATCGAAGAGCTGTTAAATAAATACAACACTTATCAAGGGAAATATTATAACTCACCGCATTTCTAAGTAAGACTGGAGCTGAGGGGACTCGAACCCCTGGCCTGTACGTTGCGAACGTACCGCTCTCCCATCTGAGCTACAGCCCCATAATGATTGTAAAATTATATTGGAACGATGGAGAAATAACAACCAATACTATCGTCGTTTCGTTTGAATAATGGGCTGTTCTTCCTTATACTTCGAAATATTATGAAATTTTTTGTGTCCTGCGGAGAAGTCTCAGGTGATATGCATGCTTCTGCCCTTGTAAGGGAGCTAAAGAATTTTTTTCCCGAGGCGACATTTCAAGGTATTGGAGGAGATTTCCTCAGGAATGAGGGTGTGGATGTCGTACTCGATGTAAATGAGATGGGAATCATCGGATTTTTTGAGGCGTTGAAAAGTATTCCCAGAGTGAACCAGCAACTGCAATTAGCTTACAGATATGCGTCCGACGCTGATTTCTGCATTTTTGTAGATTATCCTGGATTCAACCTGAGACTGGCAAAGAAAACGCACAAATTAGGAAAGAAAAACATATATTACATCCTTCCTCAAGTCTGGGCCTGGGGGAGATGGCGCGCAAAACAGCTAAAAGAAAATTTCGACTTGCTGATATCAATTATTCCTTTCGAAAAAGATTTTTATAAATCCCTGGGAATAGACGTCTACTTCTGCGGAAGTCCAGTATATGACAGATATCTCACAGAAAAGGCGACTCTCACAAGAATTAGCGTCCCAGCCGGTAAAAAGATTATAGGAATTCTACCGGGCTCTAGGGAGCACGAGGTGAAATCACTTTTACCATACCTTGAAAACATTATTCGAAAACTGAATAGACGGAGAAACGACCTATTCTTTGTCATTTCTCAGAAAACCGATTTTCAGATGACCCCTATGGAAAACGTGCTGGTATATGACGGATCCCAATACTCCATCATGAGTATCTCCGATGTGTTGATAGTGGCCTCAGGCACTGCCACCCTTGAAACCGCGCTATTTGAAAAACCGATGATCGTTATCTACAAAACGTCCCAGCTAACCTACATCATTGGGAAAATCCTTGCCAGGATTCGTAATATAAGTCTTGTAAATCTTATTCTCGGTGAGGAAGTAGTCCCCGAATTCGTTCAAAAAATTGATGAAAACCTCATCAGAGATAAGATTCTTGATTTTCTCGAGGATGAGACACTCTATTTTGCTACTGTTGAGAAGCTAAAGAAATTGAAAGAAGTTTTGAAACCCGGTGCAGCAAACAACGCTGCCAGAATTATTTTCGAGGAGGTTATCAGAAATGGACATGCTGGAACTGATCCGAAGCCTGCCTGATCAGATCAGGGAAGCTTTGGGATATGAAATTTCAGAAATCAAGAAACCCGAGAGGATTTTTATATGTGGAATGGGTGGTTCAGCCATTGCGGGAGACATTGCAAAAATGTTAGTGCCTGACCTCACCATTCCGGTAGAGGTAATTCGAGACTATTATCTCCCTCCATATGCCGGGCAAAGGGATCTACTTATCGCTTCTAGCTACTCTGGAAATACTGAAGAGACTCTTGCGGCTTTCGAAGACGCCCGAAAAAAGGGACTTAGCCTCTTTGCCATTTCAAGCGGTGGTAAGCTGATGGAAATGGCTGAACGTTTTCGAATTCCGTGCGTAAAAATCCCGGAAGGATACCCACCGAGGGCCGCTCTGGGATACCTTCTTACTACAGTAATTTTGATGTTCAAGAAACTGAATATAATTCCTGAGGAAACCATTGCAAACTACGAGAAATTACCCGATTTTCTTAGTGAATTGCGGCCGATATTTGAAAAAGAAGACTCTATTGCTGTGGACATCGCTACAAAATTCTACCACAGAATCCCGGTTATTTATACCTCTTCAAAGATTCTTCCTGTTGCTCTCCGCTGGAAAGCCCAGATTAACGAGAACGCAAAAGCATTTTGTCACACGATGGAGTTTCCAGAAATGAATCACAATGAGATTAACGGCATCAAGAACCCAAGAATGCGCTGCGAAGATTTGTGGGTTTTGTTCCTGGTAGACCCCAATGAAAACCCCAGAATAAAGCTGAGGTACGAGATCACAAAAGACCTGATTCAAGAGAGCATCCAGGGTTATACTTTTGTTGCTCCGGAAGGAAGCAATTTTGTGGAACGGACCCTTTATTTTGTTTACCTCGGCGACTACGTAAGCTATTTTCTGGCAAAATTTTACAAAGAAGACCCCATCGCAATTCCAAGAATTACAGAGCTAAAAAGGAGATTAACGCAATGAAAGCACTAATACCTGTCGGAGGCAGAGGAACCCGCTTGAAACCGCACACTTTAACCACTCCTAAGCCATTAATCACCGTTGCCGGAAAACCCATCCTTTTTCACATCATTGATCGGATAATGCCATACAAACCTGAGGAACTCGTTCTTGTAATCCCTCCCGATGGCGAGAATATCTTCAAGGCAGTTCAAGAAGGATATCCGCAGATAATGTCCAGCTATGTAGTACAGGAAAAGCCCTTGGGATTGGGGCATGCAATTAGAGTTGGGCTTGACGTGGCCTCTAATTCGGAGCTCCTGATCGTGCTTGGAGACACCATAATAGACATAGTCCTCAATGAGGAGGATTTCAAACACGATTTCATCGGAGTCAAGGAAGTGGACAACCCCTCTCGATATGGAGTAGCTGTGATAGATCAGGACGGTTACGTGGTACAGGTGATTGAAAAGCCAAATCACTTCGTTTCCAATCTAGCGATCTCAGGCATATATTACTTCAGGAATTCACACCTGCTTCGAGATGCCCTGGACTACATCATCAGTCAGGATATAAGAACAAAAGGTGAGTTTCAGCTGACCGATGCAATTCAACACATGCTAAACGGAAACTACCACCCAAAGGCCGTCTTTATTGAGGACTGGTATGACTGTGGAACGGTGGAATCCCTTCTGGCTACGAACAAGTACCTCCTCCACAAACATAGCACAAAGAAAGTTTTCCCTAACGCTCTTATAATCCCACCTTGCTATATTGATGAAGAGGCTGAAATTAGCAACAGCCTTGTTGGGCCATACGTCTCCATAGGACGTGGAGCAAAGATATTCAATTCTATAATCCAGAACTCCATTATAAACGAGTACGCTGAAGTAGAAAACATCATACTAACTTCCTCAATTATAGGCAAAGATTCTTACTTAAAGGGTTCTGCAAAAGTCGTGAATCTTGGTGATTCTTCAGAAATGGTAGAAAGTTAATCTTTCTAATCTTTCAATATCTTCTGCAGGACTTCTATTGCCCTTCGTAATTGGGTACTTGCGGGGTAATTGTCTTCAAAGACACTATCTTCGACGTATTCGTCTGGTTCAACAGGTGTGTTTTCAAGACTCCGTCCCAGAGTGTCATAAAACCATCCTTCACTGGGCTGCCTAAACACCGTTTTTCCATCAAACAAAGTAAAATCATTTGTCCCGATTACTCCGCCAAAAGTAGGAACTCCGACAATTCTACCGAGATTAAGGTTCCTGAATCCTGCAGGGAATATCTCAGCATCTGAAAAACAGAACTGATTTATCACTAATACCACAGGCCTGTCCCAGCGGAACAAAGAATTGAATTCAGGAAGTCCGTCCCGCTCCCTTTCCACAAGATAGTGAGTCCTTCTGAGGAAATTGAGAAGTTCATCATGGATATGTCCTCCCCCATTATACCGGATATCAAGAATCAGCCCTTTCTTATCCCTGTTTTCGTAAATGTCTTTCTCGAATTCAAGATAGTTCTGATCGCCCATCCCTCGAACGTGAATGTATGCAAAATTACCTGAACTGACACTATCAACATACTTTCGATTACCCTCAACCCACGATTCATAAATAAGGTACCTGATGCTCCAGTAAGATGCTGGCTTTACAAGGATTTTTTGTATTCTACCCTTTGGTGAACCCTTCAAGAAAGTAATGTAAGTTTCCTTGTTCTCCCGGTCTCTTAAATAATATCCAAATTGAATAGTATCAGAAACTTCCACGTCTTCCACCGCTTTAATGATATCACCCGGATTAAGACCGGCGTAAAAGGCTGGAGAATTCTTAATAACAGCCTTTATTCTGACGCCTCCAGAGTATGTTTCATCGATTATGATTCCAAGGTCACCAAATTTCTCCCCTTCTTCCCTTTCCTGCCAGATACCAAGGTGAGAAGCATTCAACTCACCCAGCATTCTTGACACGAGATTATTGAATTCCGGATATGTTTTAACAAAAGGAATGAACTCTCTATACTTGCTTAGCATTTTTTCCCAGTCTGTTCCATGCATTTTTTCGTCATAAAAGCCGTCCCTTATAAGCCACCAGCCCTCAAGCATCAGGCTCGAATAAAGGAATCTGTAACCTAAGGATATTTTCCCTTTCAAGTGCAACTCGCGAAATCCACTACCTTCAACCTGAGCCGTATATATCCTGCCATCTTCCGTGAGAAATGCAAGGAATTTACCGTCACTGGAAAACTCAATCTTTTTTGGTTTCATACTTGAAGTCGTAATTCTTCGAGGATTCTTCCCCTCGTGGTCAACTACCCAGAGGTCATTTCCATTTAGGTCCTCAGCCTGCACTGCTATAT
Source organism: Caldifarciminota bacterium UBA5631 (assembly GCA_002421425.1). Lineage (GTDB taxonomy): Bacteria > Hydrothermota > Hydrothermia > UBA1063 > UBA1063 > UBA1063. The sequence continues at coordinate 92,045 of DIJZ01000014.1, read as the reverse complement.
AAAGACCATTTGGAGAAATTGTGTAATAGTTATAATATGCTCTAAATCGGTATACAGTGATGGTTCTTTCCCTGAGTCCATGAAAATCTATGCGCAGGGAATCCTTAAGAGCATTAGTTTCTTTTACTTCTTTTAAAAACTCTTCACGATTTCTATACGTTTCGTCACTCAGAAATGCATACTTAATCCACCAATCACCTTCATAGTTTCGGGATGCAAAAAAGATGCGCTTTCCATCCCTGGTCCACTCAGGCTTGTAATCATCGTTCGGATGATTTGATATATTGACGGGCACCACACCACGTTTTGCCTGCACAAGATAAATGTCTTCCCTGGGTCCTATTTCTGTCCTGCTGTACGCAATCCAACGGGAGTCAGGTGACCAGGAAAACCAAAGCACATCATTATGAGCTCCAATTCTAAAAACCTCACCACTCTTCAAATCCTTTACAAAAAGTTTTCCTCTGTCCTTAATGAACGCTAGCTTTCTGCCGTCAGGCGACACCTGAGGTTTTACGTCAGTCCCTGCATCCGAAACAATCAGCTCCTCAATTATAAAATGCTCCTTGTACAACCTCTCCGAAGACCCTGGAGACGATTTATAAATGTTGTAGTTTCCATCTCTAAGGGAACTATAGTATAGAGACGTGCCGTCGGGTGCCCAGGTAAGATTTGCTTCAGGTTCGGGTGTCTTTGTGATTCTCACTATTTCTCCATATTTTATTGATGCGGTGTCAAGACACATAACAAACACGTCACCGAGTGCCACAAAAGCTAATTCGTCACCTCTTGGTGAAAGAGCAAAATCTGTCACATTTCCTTCAAGATCAAATACAATCTCCTTTCCTGGGTCAAAATCATCCACTACCCTGATTTCGGGTTTCAGAATCAGATCCTTTTCAGTATCATACATATACAGCTCACCCAGGGATTCCAGTACTATTTTTCTACCATCGCTGGAAATAGACGCCCAATTCACTTCCTCAGTGAAGCTTGTGAGCTGCCTGATATCATTCCCCGTGGAGTCCATTGAGTATAGATTCGTCACATTATTGCCTGACCTGTTGGACAGAAAATATAACTTCCCTTTTGACTTCGAATACATTGGTCGAGAATCCCTGAGATCATTATTAGTAAGCCTTTCCAGCGAATTTGTTCTACTATCATATATCCACAACTCACTAGCAGCAGGCCCTCTATAGCCTCTTCTGTACCAGGTCTCATTTCCCCTTTCTATAGCGAATTTTAAGGTATCAATGGCTGAAATGTTGTTCACTTCGAAATCAAAAACCTTCTCTGGATTCCCACCATATATGGAAATTTTGTACACACCCCCTCTAAAATCATACATAGACGAGGTAAAATAAATACTTTTTGAATCCAAACTGAAAGAAAGCGGATATTCTCCCGCAGGGTGATACGTAAGGCGTCGAGGAGGCCCACTTCCGTCGGAAGGGATTATATAAAGCTCAGAGCTTCCACTCTCATTGGATGAGAATACAATCCACTTCCCATCAGGTGACCACACCGGCATGACATCAATACCCGGAGAAGAAGTCAACCTAAGTCCAAGTCCACCAGATGTTGGAGCAACCCAGATGTCACCGTGATACGAGAAAGCAATGTATTCAGCGTCCGGCGAAAGAGAGGGCCCAAGGGCCCACTTCACAGGCTGACCAGACAGAAAAGCAAAGAACACAATGCAAATTAATCCATTCATGAGAAAATTATATGGTTAGATAGTCGAACTAATTGTTGAGACGCACTATTTGCGGAACGAAGCTTTTTGCTTCCTCTGGAGAGAGAGTCGCGAATGCAACCACGATGAGGAGGTCTCCCAGCTCACCCTTTCTTGCAGTTGCCCCATTTAAAATGCACTCCATACTTCCTCTTTTCCCTGGAATTACGTAAGTAGAAAATCTTTCTCCATTATTAATATTGTAGACCTCCACACGCTCATTCGGCACGAGCCCGGCTTGCTCCATCAAATCCTCATCAATAGTTATGCTTCCTTCATAGTTTAAATTTTTGTCCGTTATTTTAATTCGGTGTATTTTCGATTTTAGTACTGTAATGTACATTAAATAATGATACCATAACACCCTTGAATTAGCAAAGGCCTGATTCTAAAGGACTTTCATTACCTCAACAAACGTATTGTGATATGCCGCCTGCCTCCCAAATTCTTCCACAACATCGTCAATAGTAAGCTCATTCACAGCGAATCCAGCTATGCTCCGCCAGAAACCTTTGTACATAAAGACACAACCCTGCGGGACTGACCTATCAATACAGAGCGTGGTATATATGCTGCCCCTCTCATTGAAGACATTAACTCTGTCTCCATCCACAAGACCCAGTCTTTGAGCATCTAATGGATTCATGAAAACCCTGGTATCAGACTCGCCCAGCGTGTTGTGATACTGGCTCGTAATCGTCTTTTCGTAGGTCAGGGATATTAATCTGAAGGGATGGCGTTGACGGTGGGGTTCAGCCTCAAACTTTCCAAGATCGGGAAAATCTGAAATGCTCCTGCTCTTTCTCCTGTGCGAGACAAATTCAACTTTTCCTGACGGAGTCCTTATTTCAAAGGTGCTCTCAACCCTGACATAACCATCTCTTTTCAGTTCGTCAAGTTTTATTTTAAGCGGTTTCAGTACATTCTTTGCAATGGACTCTTCTTCCTCCTGCAATTCAAGATCACTATAGCCAAAATATCTTGCCATTTCCTTTGTAAGCTCATAATTGCTCATCCCCCAGCCCTCAAACACTTTTTCATTTACCCCAACGTACTTGTGATAATATGAATCAACGATATCAAAATATTCAAAGAAAGACCTGGCCGGAAACACAATATCTGAAAATAATGCAGTATCCGTCAGGAACAGGTCATGAGTTACAACAAAGACACCTTTCTCAACGATTGCCTTTTTCAGTCTATTTACATCCGGGTTCGTAACCATGGGATTGGAATTATAGATGTACAAGAACTTTACTTCTCCTTGGTCAATAGCCGTGGCAAGCTCCGATTGGTATACATATTTTACCTCGTCCTTCCTCAAATTGAACCCCTTTACATAGTCTTTGTCGAGCCCAATGTCCATGTTGTAAATGAATCCCGGTAGTTGCTCTATAAGAAAGGGAAGATATGAGATGAATGCCACTGCTGCAGGGCCCTCTTTACTGCGCTGAAAGCCATATCCTATGTGAATAATACCTCTTTTCTCACAAAATACCCGGGCGAAATCCTCAGCTTCCTTATATGAAATGCCGCAGCCCTCAGTTAGATATTCAACGGACAAACCACTGAGATATCTTCTGTATGCGTCAAATCCAATGGAGTTAGCAATTACGAACTCTTCAGAAAACCAACCACGTTCTATAATAATCTTTGCGAGAAGAAGCGCGAGAAATATATCAGACCCAGGCTTTATCTTCAAGAAGTAATTGGAAGACTTAGCAGTCTCACTTTCTCTTATATCAATCACACCAATCTCGAAGCCCTTCTTTCTAAAAAAACTGTACCCATGAAGGTTGGTTTTAACCGGGTTCATCCCCCAGTATACAATTAATCCTGAATCTTTAACATCCTCAGGTGAGAGCCCCACTGAAGTTCCGTAGACATCTTTAAGAGCCTCATCTCCACCTGAGTCACACACATTATGAGTCACAAAGGAGGCATTCAACTTATTGAAGAATCTGTACGGAAAGAAACGATTGATAATTCCCCTTGTGCCTGCAAACTCGAAAACCAGCACCTTATCTGGTCCATAATCTCTTATAACCCCCATCAATGCTTCCTTAAAAATGAAAAATGCACTATCCCAGGATATGGGCTCAAACTGGCCGGAGTTCTTTTTAACCTGAAATAGTGGGGTCTTTAGCCTCTTCTCAGAAAGAGCCCATTCTCCCATGTGCCTGCCTTTGTAACACAAAAAGCCTCCTGTAATGGGATTCTCAGTATCAGGTCTCAGCAATATCCGAGTACCATCATACTCTGTCTTAAAAAAACACGTGTCGAAGCAATCCTTCATACATATCGATTTTTTCATATTAAAATTTTACACCCACCTAATTAACCTGTAAAACAAAAAGCAAAGCACAAACACTCCGACCTGAATCACTGTAAGAGGTATTCCGTAACGTGCAAACTGAAAAAAGTGTACAACATTTTTCTTCGCTCTCCTCTCAAGGTTCTGAATGATGATCACGTTGCTTGCAGCTCCCAGAATGGTAAGGTTTCCCGCAATTGTGCTTGCAAAAGCAAGGGCTATATACTGGAAAATTGAGACTCTGGCAAGGTTTAAAATCTTCAAGTAGAAGACAGTAAGTGGTACGTTGGAAATGATCTGGCTTAAGAATAGACTATTCAAGATTACAGCAGGCAGTCCTGTGGGGTTGTATTTGGAGGATTCCAGCAATTTTGAAAATACCGGCTCCCTTGTAAGAGCTTCTGTAACAATGAACATCCCCATGAAAAAAAGAAGCGTCCCGTAATCTACTCCCTTCAAAATCTTTAAACGCTTCGGCGAGACAATAAACAGAGGAAGCGCTGACAAGAAAGGAATCATAGAAATTTTGATCTCAAAACGAAGTCCGAGAAAATATTCCACAATCTTGTATGCGATCAACGCAATGAAAATCACAAGGGAATACTTACAAAGTTTTTTCAATTTTGAATCTCTTATAGGTTCCTGTGAGTGAGTCAAGGGGCTCGAATGAAACTCCTCTCGGAAGAGAACCTTCATATAAAAATACAAAACTCCCAGATTAAGCAAAGTTGGAAGCAATAAAAACTTAAAAAACTCAACAAAAGGGTTTTTGAAGGCAGGGGAAAGAGCAATTAAAATGTTCTGTGGATTACCCAGTGGGCTTAACACACTCCCCGTTGTCACAGAAAATGCAAGAACGAGGGAAAGGAACTTCAAATCAACACCATAATTTCTCGAAATCAGCAAAATTACTGGAACTCCGATAATGGCAATGGTATCGTTCATCAAAATTCCAGAAGCAAAACCAAAAATGAATACCAGTAGAAACATAAGCTCACTTATATTCTTTGACCTCTTAAGATATTTGTAGATAATATGACCAAGGTAACCGCTTTCCTCCAGTGCATGACCGATGGAAAACATACCGAAAAGCGAAATAAGAACATCTTTATCAATAGCCTTTATAGCTTCACCTGCACTCAAACCACCCCCTAAAAGAATCAAAAGAGAGCCAGCAAGCATAATATGCCAGTACTGTAACTTAAAAGGGACGAGATGTCTGAATGCAACAAGCAAAAAAACAAGAACACCAACAACGAAATTCACACTAAAAATATGAGACATACTGGACTATACTTGCAATAAATTCTTTCTCAATAAGCTAAGACCAATATCTGCCACCTCAGGAACGTACTTTACGTTACGACCCAGTGTAAGTTCCTGCTCTATCTCTGCTGGAGAGTGTTTTCTCCTATAAGGCCTATCTGATGACATAGCATCAAGTATGTCAGCCATAATAACCGCGTGAGAAGCGGGTGTAATCTGAGATCCCTTTATCCCGTCAGGATAGCCGCTACCATCAAGCCTCTCGTGGTGCTGTGAAATCATCGGTAACGCTTCCTTAAATTCCTCTACCTCTTTGATAATGTCGCAGGAGTAGCGCACGTGCATTTTAACCATCTCTTTCTCAACATCACCAAGGTTTTGTGGCTTCGTAATGATTTCCAAAGGCAAAATAATTTTACCAATATCGTGAACCAAACCTGCAAGCTGAACCCAGAGAATCTCGTCATCACTTAATCCCATTTCAAAGGCAATAATTCCACTAAGCCTCGCGACGTTCTTTAGATGCGCGTACGTATGAAAATCCTTTGTCCTCACGATGGATAGAAGTGGTTGAAGAATTTTGACAAACACTTCACCAATTTTTTCGGAGTTTGCCCAGAATATTTCTTCCCACCCGTGTCTTCCCCGGATTTTTGCCTTAATATAAAAATCCGTTGGAATTTCCTCTATTTTCTCTGAAATCTCAGGAATTCTGGATACACGAACAATTTTGCTTTCTTTAAGAAGAGTCTTAAGCTTATCTCTCTCTCTCAGATAGCTGCCAAGCAGCAATACAAAAGCGCTGGCTTTCCTTGTAGCAGAGCCCATCAGCAGGTAATAAGTTTTACCGAAGTACGCAAACCTTGTAAAAACAGGATTGTCAATCACTCCTCCTGAAAGGAGATAGATTTTTTTCATAGCATCAACGGAAAGTCGAACCTCCGAAACATCACGGACAACAAGATTGCCAAGGTTCAGAACCGATCTAATCGTCTTATCTGCATATAGTATTCGAAATTCCTCATCCATTAGCAAACAAAGATAACCACTCCGTTTCACAAAACCCACAAGCACATTTTCAAATTCATTTCTTACCTTTGTCTGGAGAATGATTTCTCTTATTATTGATTCCACAAGATAATCAAGGAAGGGATTAATCAGTACAGGTTTGTCTTTGAAAAGAAGAAGAATTGTGTAAGTTTCTCCTTCCTCGAGGGTGTAAGTCTTGTATGCCCCAAAGGACGTAATGGTGTGAATGATGTTCCAATCGAAACTATCAGGTTGAAGTCTTATATTGCTAATAGGCAATTTCTTGACGTCCTCAGGCCCTATACCCGTCGAAAACACTACTGAATACTCATCATCAAGTAATACAAATCCCTTTAATGCACACAATTGAATGAACTTCTGGACCTTTTCGGTGAAGGTTTTTGGGGTGGCCGAAGGTAGTAGACTCTTTATTATTCTAATTTCGTCACTTCCTCGACGCACGAAAGAATTTTAACACAAAAAATGGGTTTTTCAAAATGTTTGTCAAGTTTCTTTTGATCCATACCTCTAAAATCCTTGATAAATAAGGAATATCGCCTACACCCTTTTTTAAACTACCGATGTAAATAAGGCCTTTCTTTATGAATTTTTCGCAAAAGAAAATCTATCTGTCGTGTTTTAAAATTGAAAACATGCAAAATACTATTTCTTCAAAGATTGACTCAGCCCCAGCCAGTCCTGGTGTATATATTTTTCGAAAAGAAAATGATATTCTCTATGTAGGCAAAGCAAGGGACTTAAGAAATCGACTCAAGAACTACCTCTCCGATCATGATGACTTACGGATCTCTACAATCCTTTCAAAAGCCACCGATCTTGACATCATTATTACGAAAAGTGAAGAAGAAGCACTGCTTCTTGAGGCAAATCTCATAAAGATTCACAAGCCAAGATATAATATCCGTCTAAAGGATGATAAGAAATACCCCTACATTAAGATTACCGGTGGAGAATACCCTTCCATTTCACTGACCAGGAATCTTAAAGAACATGGAGTTACCATATTCGGACCCTTCGTAAATGCACAAGCGGTACGAAAAACCATCAGAGCACTGAGAAAAATATTTCCCATTCGGTCATGCAAGTATAAAATCCCATCCAGGAGAAAAATCAATCCCTGCATTGATTTTCACATCGGAAAATGCCTGGCACCTTGCATACCAGGTAGAGTAGACCCTGAAGTGTATCAAAGCATGGTCCAGAATATTTCGAAACTACTTAGAGGAGAAACAGCGGAGATCGAAAAAGAATTAGAAGAGAAAATGAAAACTGCTGCAAAGGAACTGGAATTTGAGAAGGCTAAAATTTTCAGAGATGAGCTTCTTGCGATAAGGAAAGTATCAAAAGAGCAGGCAGTACAAAAACTGGAAGGTGAAACAAAAGATGTGTGTGTGATATATAGAATCGCACGGAGTGCAATAGCATATATTATCAAAGTCCGAGAAGGGGTCGTTGTTGACCGTGAATTTTTCTTCATTGAAACCTCTGAAAGTGACACAGACGCCGAAATTCTTTCTCATTTCATTGCTCAATACTACTCAACTGCTGCAGCACCTCCGACTACAATTGTGGTTGACCGGGAGCCGGAGGATGTGCAGATTATCGCTTCTGCACTAAAACTCGTCATCAGGACATCTGAATCTTCGGAAGACAGAAGGTTGATTGAGATGGCGTATGAAAATGCCAAGAAGGAACTCGAAGAAGAAATAAGCAAGAAGAAAGGGGGAAAGAAAGTTTATCCTGCTCTTATTGAGCTTTCAGAACTCCTTGGTTTACCAAATATACCTGAAAGAGTAGAAGCTTGCGATATTTCTCAGCTTTTTGGCTCCGAACGTGTTGGTGCCTTCGTTTGTTTCCTGGGAAAAGGACTCTCAAAAACAAATTACAGGCGTTATAAAATACAAACAGCGCACATAGATGATCCACACCTGATATATGAACTTGTGAAAAGAAGACTCGACGATCCTCCGCTCCCCGATGTCATAATTGTCGACGGAGGACTTCCCCAGCTTAATTTTGCGAAGAAGGCGAAAAATGATCTGGGGAAGGATGTACCTATTATAGCCTTCGCAAAACGATTTGATGACCTTTTCCTGGAGGATGGGAAACACATTATGGTTCCAAAACGAAGTCACCTCTTTTCACTGATGAAAATCCTCAGAGACGAGGCTCATAGGTTTGCACTGACATACCATAGAAAGCTGAGAAGCAAGAAGATTCGCGAACTTCCTTTCAAAATTAAGGGAGTTGGACCAAAAACTTTTGAAAAATTGATAAATTACTTTGGAAGTGTTAAAAATCTCAGCAGGGCTTCCTTTGAAGAAATTTCCAGGGTAAAGGGCATAAGTAAGAAAACAGCAGAGGCAATATTTAGCTATTTTAGTAAGCAGCAGCCCTATAGACTTTAAGAAACTTTCTAGATTGTTACTATACCAAGACAGCAAAATTCTACACTGTTGAATATAATACAATATTGAATCATAATTCTTCTTATGACAAAGAATGTTTTTGCATACGTCGGTCTGGATAATGTCCTCGTTCAATTCCTGTCAACAAAAGAGAATCTTGGAGACCTGGAATGCATAATCATTTCATCTTATGAAGATTACGAGAATATCTTGCAAGAAAACTTGCCAGTTTTTCTTTTTGACCTTAACTTTCCTCCCCAGGATTTAGAAAAATTCTTCGAGCTTCAGGAAGAAAAGGAAGTCGCTACTTTGAATCTTGCACTATCCTCCAAGGGAACCTGGAAGCCAGATAGGTATATTTTTATGTATATCGATCGAGAAAATATACAGGATCCAAGGGTATTGATATCGCTCATTAAGGTCGTACTCAAAAACAAAGAACATTATCTGAATATTCTCTCGACAATGGAATCTCATATGAATCTCGTTCAGAATGTACCTCTGGGGATGTACAGAACCACCCAATCAGGAGAATTCCTATTTGCGAACCAGGAGCTTTTGAGAATCCTCGAGATTCCGAATTATGAGACTTTGATCAGATTTAAAGCAGGCAATTTTTACGCAAACCTCGAGGACCGCACGAAGTGGGTAGACAGGCTCACCAGGGAAAAAGTAGTGAGAAATTTCGAATCTGCTCTCAAAACCTTTACGGGTAAAACAAAAATCGTCCGCAACAATGCTCGCGGAATCTTCCAAAAAGGACATTTACAATACATCGAAGGTTTCCTTGAAGATATAACGGAATCAACAAAACTTAAAGAAAAGGAAGCACGGGTAGAGGAGAAATCTCTCAGTGAGAGATTGTTTCTTCTTGATCTGTACAAGAATAGAACAGAGTACCTGAATAACACCGATGAGGGTTTAAAAGATATCCTCAAAGGTACAAGCAAACTCCTTAGTGCAGATCGTGCTGGCATATGGACGACTTTGGAGGGCAAAGCTTTTGAAAACAAACTCCTTTTTGGCCTGAAAGAAGGGAAATTCATTCAGGATTCAAGTTTCAATTACAGAGACCACCAGAGATACTTGAATTTCCTTGAACAGGGCATACAGATTTGTGCCCCGAATGTACTCAGAGATTCCAGACTGTTGGAACTCCTTGAGCACTATCTAATTCCATTCGGAATAAAGGCAGTAATTGATACACCCATATTTATCGGGGGGAAGTTATGGGGAATATTGAAATACGAATTCAGAAACCCTTATGAACTCGACAGGGAGGATGAGTGGTTTTGCCAGATTGTTTCTTTTTACATTGCAAATCTGTTTGAAACTTCCAGTGCAATTTCTGCTAGAGAAGAAAGCAGAAGAAATGCGGAAATCCTTGAAGCCTCCTATGATGAAGTGATAAGCTTGCTTGCAAGGATCGTTGAAGAAAGGGACCCCTATACAGCGGGACATCAGAAAAAAGTTGCATTGCTCGCCAGAGCCATTGCAAAGGAGTTAGGACTGCCTGAAGAACGGGCAAAGGAAATTTATGTAGCTGGTATGATCCATGATATAGGGAAAATTTATGTACCGATAGAAATATTGACGAAGCCTGCAAGATTAACCGAAACCGAGTATCACATTGTACAGGTCCATCCTGCAAAAGGGTATGAAATCCTCAACAGGATGAACTATTTTAAAGATATATCAGAAATCGTTTTCCAGCATCATGAACGACTAAACGGTTCAGGCTACCCAAAAGGCCTGAAATCAGGAGAAATAAGGTTTGAATCAAAAATTCTTGCCGTTGCAGATGTAATGGAAGCGATGCTGGCAAATAGACCTTACCGTCCATCGATAGCAATGGACGACGTTCTAAATGCCCTTGAAGAGGGAAAAGGTGTCCTCTTTGACCCGGAAATTGTTGAGGCTTGCATGAAGATTTTCAAGGTGAAGAAATTCCGGTTCAATGGGGAAGAATAGTTCTCAAACCTTCATCAACAACAGTTTCAAGTAATAGAAATACCTTTGGAGATACTCTATTAATACTCTTGTCCTATTTTGATGCTCAAGTTCAGGAATTTTGACATTGTGTCAAATATCCTAAAAAATTATTAGACTTCTTTGTTAAACATGTTTTCCCTCAATTCAGGGAAAAGGAGGTGCTAATGCACAGGCTTCTTAAATATCTAATACCACTGGTAATAGTAGCACAAGTCCTACATGCAGGGGGATTTGCTCTCTCTGGGGTGGGAGCGAGGGCACTATCTTTGGGTGGCGCGTTCAGAGCCGTAGCCAACGACTGGTCCTGCGTTTTCTGGAATCCCGCGGGTCTCTCACACCTTGAAGAAACCGGAATCGCCCTCAATGCTTTAGGAATTCGCCCGCAGAGTTCCTTCGAACCAAATACTGGAATTCTGGGCTATGACGGGCCGTATTCTCTGAGGGAAAAGGTCTATGCATCCCCACAGAATTTCTACATACCGTCCTTTGTTTACGTAACCCCTTTCGAAATAGCGGGAAGCAGAGTTGCAGTCTCTTTTGTAGTGCCCTTTGGCCTTGGTTCAAAGTGGGACCTATACGATTTTCCTTTAGGTTTTTACAATACAACCGACCCTTCCTTCCATATTCCTTCATATGAAAAGTATGACTGGCAGAGCAACCTTTCTGTCTACAACATATTTCTCTCCTACGGAAAGGCTTTCGGAAACTTAAGAGTAGGAATATCGGGTGGAGCAACCCGCACGAGCATTATGCTCAGAAAGATCAACCTTCTTGACCCTGCAAAAATTGACCCTTCCGCTGTCTCACTACCAATCCAATACAGGCTTTTCCCAATTGACACAAAAATAGAAGGTACAGGCTGGGGATTCGGCGGAATTGTAGGAGTAATATGGGATCTGTCCGATAAGTTTCACCTGGGGGCCTCCGCAAGACTCTATTCCAGTGTAAGCCTCGAAGGAACTGCCGACCTGACTCTTTACTTTCCCTATAATGACTATCTCCTGTCCCAGATGTCTCCAGAAGCCCAATTTATGTTTAACGGTTCCACAGCCTCAGGTGAAGGCACGTTTAAGACTACCCTTGACTTGCCATGGAACGCTGGAGCAGGATTATCTTACAATCCAATTGACCAGCTAACACTGGCACTTGATGTCGATTGGACACGCTGGTTTACGATGGACAGACTGGGTGTCGACTTTGAAAATCTTATACTTAAGGTGAACGGAACCATCCCTCTGGACACTGTAAAAACTGATACGCTCGAACTTCTCTGGAAAAATACATATCGGGTAAGTTTCGGGACAGAGTACAGGATGAATCCTTATCTTGCATTCAGGGCAGGACTGTACTGGGATCAATCGCCGGTGCCAAATAACACCATAACAGTACTCATCCCCGATCCGGGGGATAAATACAGCATCAATCTTGGACTTGGATACACCTGGAAGAACCTTGAATTTAATTTGAATTACGAGTATATTCTACCTTCTTCAAGAAATGTTGCAAAAGCAGAAGATTACAGCTATGAATCGTCATATCTCGCAGGCAAATATTCCATGCTTGTTAACGCTCTCGGTCTCAATGTAAATCTAAAGTTTTAAGGAGGATAACATGAAAAAGGTTATATTTATTTTACCCCTTTTGCTACTGGCAATTTCGTGCCAGAAAGTGGACGAAATTATAGGACCCGAAATCAGTTCAGGGTCTTTAGAATTGATAAACATTGTAGCCAGTGATCCTTTGATTGGAACCAAACCAGCCATGGTATACCTTCCACCGGCATACGACTCTTCAGCTCACTATGCAGTAGTTATCTTCCTTCATGGATACGGCAGCAACCATCTGTTCTGGCAGAGTGTTGAAGATATCAAAGGAGTAATGGATTATCTCATTTCGGCTGGAAAAATCAAGGCTTGCATAGGCGTAATGCCGAACGCATATAATGCCCTTGGTGGGAGCTTCTATACGAATAGCGAATACCAGCCCTTTGCGAACTCCGTTTTCGGGAGATATGAGGACTACATCGTTTCAGATGTCGTTAATTATGTAAAGAACAACTACCCTGTTGACTCTTCTGAAATATATCTTATAGGTTTATCAATGGGCGCTTACGGCGCGCTTAAACTGGGTGTAAAGCACCCCGACATCTTCAAAGGTGCAGCCTCCCACTCCGGCCCAATTGCTTTTGAGCAGTTCCTCCAGACAATTCCTGGAACAAGCGTCAATATGATACAAGCAGTCCTCAGCGAGTGGGCGGATTTTGGATTTCGCATACCTTCAACGGCAGGTCGGTATTTGGGCTCTTCAAGACCACTGTCAACAATGCTATTTGCAATGGCCGGTGCTTTCAGCCCAAAGGTTGGTCCCCTTGCAGCCTTCGATACCCTTCAATATGAAATTCCACTGGACACAGTTCCAGGAACCGGCGGCACTGTCTGGGCGGGGGTAAGATTACCCCTAAAACCAACGGGAGATACCAATTCGGTCTTCACAGAATGGCTTCTCACCCATGACGTATTCCGCCTTATCAACACCAATTTCCTCAATGTAAGCCAGCATGGACTTAAAATATATATTGACTGCGGACATGATGATGAATTATTCCTTCAGCCCCACGCTGTAGCCTGTCATTCTCTTCTCAATGCGTTAAGCTATTCGCACTATTATCAATTGTTTGAAGATGCTCCGGGTTACCCACCGGAAGAATTCCCGACAGGCCACGTTACACACCTCCAGATAAGACTCGCTGAATCATTGAAATACTTACTGGGCAGATAATGCTTTTAGGGCGTCCCCTACGGGGGACGCCCTAAAAAATGCAATCAATTATTGTAATACCAGCAAGAATCGGCTCCACGAGATTTCCTGCAAAAGTTTTAACGCCGATTCTTGGAAAACCAATGATTCAGTACGTTTACGAAGGAGCAAAAGAGTCTGTTCTTGCAGAAGCAGTCCTGGTTGCCACCGATTCAATAGACGTAGTAAATGTAGTGAAGGACTTCGGTGGGGAAGCTGTTCTTACATCACCTTCTCTACCCTCCGGGACCGACCGCGTGTACGAAGCGGTGAAGGACGTTGATGTAAAATATATAGTAAATCTGCAGGGGGATGAGCCCCTCATAAGAGGTAATATCCTTGATGCCATTTTTGAAGAACTGTTTAAAGAAGAGGCTGACATCGTCACCCCCTGCTATAAAACTACAAATATTAAAGAAGCTAAGAACCCAAACAGGGTTAAAATCACCACAGATAAAAAAGGGTGTGCCCTCTATTTCTCGAGAAGCTCGATTCCTTATCACCGTGAACCATCTTCAAAAGTTGAGTTCAGAATCCACATCGGGATCTACGGTTTCACAAAACGGAGCCTTTCCCGGTTTGTGTCATTACCACAATCAGAATTGGAGAAAACTGAAAAGTTGGAACAGTTAAGAGCTCTTGAGAATGGAATGAGTATCAGGGTTGTGGAAGTCGATTTCAGACCCATTCCTGTTGATGTCCCCGAAGATGTTTTGAAAGTTGAAAGGGTTTTGAAGAGATTCAGGAAATAATTTTCTTAAGATACTCTTTCTCTTCCCCTGGCTTTATATTTCCTTCAAGAAGTTCAACAAATATCTTTTCGTAGTAGCTTCTTGCAACTCCGGGATCGCCTACAATGCCAATCAGATAGCGAAGAGAAATCGATGGTCGAATTTTCTCCCTTCGCAAAAGATACTCTTCAACAAGTCCTGGTTCTACACCACTCAGAATTGCCCAAACTTTAACGCAATACTCATCGCAAGCTTTGAAAAAATTATGCAAGATACCAACAGAAACGCAACGTTGCAGCTTTTTCTCAAACAAATTCTCAAGGACCTTCCTTTCATGCACTCTGAATAAGTTTTTGTTCTCTCTGAAGTACTTTTCGAGTCCAAAAGGAATCAAAAAATAGAACCAGGCGGACCGTTCCCTCGGGAGTATGCGGTCCAGTTCCTTGAGAAGATCGTAATCAACGGAGTCAAAAGATTCATCCCAGTAATACAGAAGCCTCCGTCTTCCAATTTCCTCAAACATTATAAGACGCCTTTCCTCGACGCAAATTCTTTCAATTTCCTTCATAATCCTGTTGAATGAAATTCCCTTCAGGTGTTTTTCTGCGTTGCCGAATTCCTCCAGAGTTCTCGCGTCATAAGATAATCCAAAACGGTGTTTATACTTTACAGCTCGAAAAGCCCTGGTAGGGTCATCAGCAAAACTACCGACTCTGTTAACCCTGAGAACCTTCTTTTTCAGGTCTTCATAACCTCCCAGAGGATCCAGAAGTTCAAAAGTCCGCGGAGAAATTGCAAGTGCCATAGAATTGATTGTAAAATCACGTCTTTTTAGGTCAACGATAATATCATAGCACGGACTGACTCTCGGAAGAGAACCCGGGGAAGGATAAACTTCCCTTCTCGCCTGCGCAACATCGATCACAAGTTTACCTGAATCAATTTTAATGGTAAGGAACTGGCTCTGGGTACTCTTAGAAACATTAAAGTTGTACATCAGAAAATTTATAAAGGAAGAACTCTTCCGCTCGAGAACAATGTCAAGATCCAGAAGGGGCCTGTTCATTAATATATCACGAACACATCCGCCAACAATATATACTTTCTCTGCATCAAAACTTAAGAGAGGGGTTAAAACTGGATAACTTAGAAGCCTATAGAATTCGATTCTCAAATCGTAAGGTCTACAAGAAACAGCGGCTGGTTATACTCTACAGGTTTACCATTTTCTACAAGAATCTTAACGATCTTTCCGGAAACATCTGATTCAATTTCGTTCATTACCTTCATCGCTTCGATAATGCAGAGAACCTGTCCTTTCTTAATAATGTCCCCTTCCTTTACAAAAGGTTCGGCCCCGGGGGACTGGCTTCTATAGAATGTTCCCACCATAGGTGATAGAATCTTGTGATATTCCTTCTCTTCAACAATCTGGGGTCCTGCACTGGAAACTCTCTGCACAAGTGATGCTTTCTCTCCAACGCCAAATGGGCTGTGATTCTGGGACTCCGAGTTCTTCTTCAATTTCACGTGGTAGAAAAGGCCTTTAATCTCCATTTCCTGCAGGTTGTGTTCTTCCATAAAACTTAGCAGTTTTTTCAATTTTTCAATATTCATACTAAGCCCTCTCAATATACTCGCCAGTTCTTGTATCGATCTTAAGTCTATCCCCGATCTTTATGAACAATGGAACCTGGACCACAAGACCGGTTTCCAGCTTCGCAGGTTTTGACCCTCCCGAAGCAGTGTCTCCCCTAAGTCCTGGATCCGTTTCAACAACTTCCAGCACAACAAAGGTAGGAAGCTCTATGTTCAAAGGAGCTCCGTCAACGTACAGTATTATGACCTCATCGCCCTCCCTCAAATAAAGCACCGCATCCCCAAGATGGTCTGCGGTGAAAGTAATATCCTCAAAAGTGTCTGCCTCAAGAAAATGATAGTTTTCCCCTTCAATATAAGAAAGATGTGCACTTTTACGCTCAATAGTAACTTCTTCAAATTCATCAGATTCTCTCAAGCTGACTTCTTTTACTTGACCTGTTCTCAAATTTTTCAACCTGGTCCTGATCGTTGCGCCACCCCTTCCCATATGAATATGCTGGTAATTAATTACAAGATAAAGGTCGCCTTCATATTTCAAGGCCATCCCTGGTCTTATCTCCGGCATGACTCTCCTCCCCTCTTCGTTTTGACTTTTTGTTAACGTTTTTTTCAATCTCATCAAGGAGTTCTTTCAATTTCGTATCCCAGGGCCATATCAAGTAGGCCCTCTTAAGATATGAACGTGCTTCAAATAATTTGCCTTCCTTAAAAAACTTCATACCCTTTTCAAAGCAAAATCTATAATCTAATTCACTCATCGCTGCAACGCTTACCATTTGTATTTATAAAAGTAACCCCTTTACCAATTCCTTCTCTCAACATAATTATAAGACCTTCATATGCAATCTTAAAGGATTCCTCGTAGAGAATCAATTCATGATTACTCATTTCTGAAAGGACGTAATCCCTTGGGTCACCTTCAGCAGGCTTCCCAATTCCGAACTTTACTCTGAAGAAATCTTCCGTTTCCAGATGAAAAATGCACGAATCAACGCCTTTATGTCCACCTGAGCCTCCTCCGTACTTCACCTTAACGCTATAAGGAATCATATCAAGGTCGTCGTGACACACAAAGAGTTCTTCTGAAACGTTTATGTCGAAATCTTCCACAATATTCTTTAAAGCAACTCCAGAGAGATTCATATACGTAAGATTTTTGAACATAAAGAGGTTATCTTTTTCAGCAAATACGTATTCACCTTTCCCTGGGACATATTTTGTCCCCAAAATCCCGCATAGATAGTCAACAAATATTTGACCAATGTTATGGCGGGTTCTATGATACTCTTTACCTGGATTACCTAAGCCAACAAGAAATATTCTCACCCTTACTTATTTTTACTTTTCTTCTTCCTCTTCACCTTCAACTTCTTCCGGAGCTTCCCCTACCTCGGCTTCCACAGGCTTCACTTCCTCAATCTTCTTTGGAGGAACTATGGTCACCAGCGCTTCGTCCTCATGAAGAAGAATCTTCACACCTTCAAGTTTCAAATCCTTTACGTGTAATGAATCATTAATGTCTAAATTGGAAACATCGATTACCACATGTGGAGGTATTTTCGAAATTTCGCCTTTCAATGGGAGATGCCAGTGGATTACTTCGAGAACGCCGCCCAGCTTAGTTCCCTTCGCTGTTCCGGAAATTTCAACAGGAACTTCAACCTGTACTTCTTCACCTTTGTGCACAACTTGAAAGTCAATATGGATTATTTCTCCTGTGACTGGATCCCTATCAATGTGTTTAACCAGGCTCTCTTTGTGTTTCTTTCCTAACTTCAATTTGAGTACTTTTGTTTCACCGTGAGTTTCTTTAAGCAAATCGTAAATTTCTTTCGTGGATACAACCACACTGAGAGTTTCCTCACCCGCGCCGTAAAGCACTGCAGGAATCCAACCGCTTTTGCGAAGTTTCTTAGAAGCTTCTTTCCCTGTCTTTTCCCTAAGTTTTACCTCAAGTTCCATAAAATCCTCCTTACATATTAGATAAACAAAGAACTTACAGAAAGTTCCTCGTGAATTCGCCTTATTGCGTCCCCAATTAGCGGGGCAACAGAAAGGACTCTTATCTTGTTGTGTTTCAACTCGCAAACCTTAGGAATGGAATTTGTTATAACAATTTCTGCAATCTCTGAGGACTGCAACTTTTCGAGGCAATTGTCGGAAAACAACGCATGAGTTGCAACTGCTTTCACTTCACTGGCACCACTCTCAATGAGTGCCCTCGCTGCCTCAACAAGAGTATTTCCTGTATCGATAATGTCGTCAACCAGAAGACACCTTTTGCCTTTGACGTCTCCAACTATGTTAACAATCTCCGCTTTATTTGGTTCTGGGCGCCTCTTGTCTATTAACGCAATTGGAACATCACCGAGTCTCCTTGCAAAGGCCCTTGCCCGTTTTGTCGCTCCCACATCCGGTGCAACAACTATATCCCTGGCTGAATCAAGAGTATTAAAATAGTCCTTAAATACCGGAGTAGCGTACAGGTTGTCTACAGGTATATCAAAGAAGCCTTGAATTTGGTCTGCGTGGAGATCAAGAGAAAGCACCCTCGAGGTACCTGCAACTTGAATCAAATTCGCAATTAACTTAGCCGAAATAGGCACCCTTGGCTGGTCCTTTCTATCCTGACGTGCATAACCGAAGTACGGAATGACTGCTGTTATTCGTTTCGCAGAGGCTCGACTTACAGCATCAACCAAAAGAAGTAATTCAAGAAGATTATCTGCAGGCGGCTCCGTAGATTGTATGATGAAAACATCATGACCTCTAACGCTTTCCTTTACATGTACCCTTATCTCTCCATCTTTGAATCGGGTCACTTCATAGTCACAAATCTGAATTCCAAGATATTTTGAAATTTCCTCAAGGAGTTTCCTTGAATTTGTTCCACTAATTAATTTGATTTCCCCGGGGTTTGTCATTTTATTAGAAACCTCACCAGTGAATATTTTACAACAAAACCTGCAAAAACAATTGAAACCATGGACATAAGTTTTATAAGGATGTTGAGAGAAGGACCCGCTGTATCTTTAAACGGATCACCCACGGTATCCCCTGTAATTCCAGCTTTATGAGCTTCACCACCCTTCCCTCCAAAATTACCTTTTTCAATATACTTCTTCGCATTGTCCCATGATGCACCAGAATTAGCCATGAACAGAGCCAGTACAAAGCCTGAAGCAAGGGCGCCTGAAAGAAGTCCAATTACACCGGCTGGACCCATAAGAATACCTACCACAATTGGCACGAGTATTGCAGTCAGTGCAGGAGCAACCATTTCCTTTTGAGCCGCTTTTGTGCAGAGTCCGACAGCCCTCGCATAGTCAGGTTTAGCCTTGCCTTCCAGCAAGCCAGTAATCTCTCTAAATTGCCTTCTCACTTCTTCTACTATACTTTGGGCGGCTCTCCCAACAGCTTTAAGCGTCATTGAAGAGAAAAGAAATGGCATCATTGCACCCACAAAAATACCACATATTGTCAAAGGATCCGTTAATAGCGGCTCCACAAACTTCAGAAGATTGTCACTTCCGAGAGTTCCAAGTTCTTTCATCCAGGAAAGGACATCATTCCTGTATGCAGCAATCAATGCAAGGGCAGTCAAAGCAGCTGAACCTATAGCAAAGCCCTTGCCTGTGGCAGCAGTAGTATTTCCAAGGGCATCAAGGGCATCGGTTCTTTTCCTCACCTCCTCGGGAAGATGGGACATCTCAGCGTTACCACCTGCGTTATCTGCCACAGGACCGTAGGCGTCCGTTGCGAGAGTAATACCGAGAGTTGAGAGCATCCCAACGGCCGAAAGGCCGATTCCATAGAGGCCCAACGAAGTATTTTGAAGTCCACCTGAAACGAAGAAGCTGAGAATAATCGCGGCCACCACTGCCACAACGGGAATCAGGGTTGAATACATCCCATTAGCAATACCTTCAATAATTACTGTTGCATGCCCGGTCAAAGAAGACCTTGCAACGTAAATGGTAGGCCTATAATTATCTGAAGTATAATATTCCGTAAAAAAGCCAATTATTACGCCAGCCGCAAGTCCTGCGATAATTGCCCAGAATACGCCGAAATCTTCCGGAGGGAGTATAAGTCTACATGCCACATAGCCAAATATAACAACCATCAAAGCTGCCCCCCACACTCCTCTCCTTAGGGCAGTAAGAAGAGCCCTCTGGGATGCATCTTCCTTTGTTTTCACAAGGAAAGTCCCGATAATAGATGAAATAACTCCAATCCCTGCAATCACCATGGGGAGCGCAACCCCCCTTATTCCAAGTCTTGCAGAAGCAGCAAGAGACATCGTGGCAATAAGCGAACCTGCATAAGATTCGTAAAGGTCTGCTCCCATTCCCGCCACGTCACCCACGTTATCGCCTACATTATCAGCAATCACGGCAGGATTTCGAGGGTCATCTTCAGGGATTCCTGCCTCAACTTTTCCAACAAGATCAGCGCCCACATCAGCTGCCTTCGTGAAAATACCACCACCTACACGGGCAAAGAGAGCCTGAGAAGATGCCCCCATTCCAAAGCTGAGCATGGTGAACGTCATTGCATTCAGAAGTTCGTCACCGCCGAGTCCCTGAATGTTACCGTAGAACCATTTTAGAAATGCAAACCAGAGGCTAATGTCAAGAAGGGCGAGCCCAACAACAACCATCCCCATGACAGCGCCTGCTTTAAAAGCTATCCTCAGGGCATCATTTAAGCCTCTCGTCGCAGCATTGGCTGTTCTGGAACTTGCTCGCGTTGCGACACTCATACCAATGAATCCAGAAAGGCCAGAAAAGAACCCGCCTGTTAAGAAGGCGAAGGGGACAAAAATAGGCTGTAAATGTCTAAGAGCAAGGATAAGTAAAACAACAAAGGTAACCGCAAAGAAAATGGAGACCACCATATACTGCCTTTTCAGATATGCTGTAGCACCCTCTCGAACTGCGTGAGCGATCTCTCTCATCACCGGAAGCCCTTCTTCTTCCTTATACACTGAGCTCACAAGATAGAGCGCAAAAAGTAAGGCAAATACAGAACCAATCGGTGCGAATAAATATAAATAAAAATAACTCATAAACCCTCCCTGAAGTTAGATAATTTTAATAAAATTCTAACAGATAGTCAAACAAAGGAGACTTTTTGAACAAACAGAAATTGATTTTCGCTTCCTCTGGAAAGGCTCTTCCATCATCAAGAGAAATTCCCAGATATACATTTCCCCCCCTCACTGGTAATACATAGCCAAGCCCCGTCCTGCTGGATGTAAAAAACGTCCTGGACAATACGATGCGAGCAAACTTTGCTGAACACTCCAGGAAGGGTTCCCCCTGTTTGATAGAAATTACGCCACTAAGGTGGGGAAAATCTTGAATCCTGTTGGTCTTCAGAAGCAGAAAACCAGGGGACAGCAAACGACCTGATGAATATTCAAAATACAGGATGTGTTCAAATCCCTTGTGATAGGACAACTCAAGCATTGTTCTGTATGAATGACCCTCAACAGTTCCCCTCAAACCATACGAATTTAGATGACCATCAACCAGTTTTCCAAAGCACGCAGCATCAAACTCACCCCAGAGCTTTCCCCCTTTTAACAAAACCGCACTTTGAGACGATGAATAACCCCCCTTGATTTCCATATATAAACCATTCTGAATTGAAAAAGGAATCACCAGCACACCCTGCAGATTGATGACCGTCCGGTTTCTCAAGTCGAGATTCAATCCAAATCTCATTGGATACACATCTGTTGTGGATATTGAAATTCTTGAAAATATCATAAAATCTTTCTGGTCATAAGTCAGCAGGAAAATCGGGGGGGTTCGAATCTGCTTCCCCTTTATGTTTAGACTCCATTCATTGACGTCCCTCAGAAAGGCATAGTCAACAGGTTCAAGAATCTCAAATTTTCTCAGGAGTAACGAAGTTCTCAAGAAATAATCCCTTAAAAAAATCCCGTTTTTAAGAAAACTGCAGTACGCCCATTTAACTTCTTTGGTTTTTCCTTCAACCTCCATTATTGCTTTCTTAAAAACAATAATGTGTTCGTTCTCCACCAAAAAGTCAAAATAGCGAAACTCGCTATCCACCCTTATTTCGGCGCGAATTTGAGGATTAATTACACCTTTTCCCTCAAGAAATAATATCAATCTTTCAGAAACGGCCTCGGCAATTGCACTATCTGAACCTTCAGGGGAAATTTCACGAGTAAGGGAATCAAGAATGCTCTTACTTACAAACTTTGAATTTATTGAAAAATATATGGATTGCCCTAATAGTAGAAAAAGAAAAAGGTTCACAACTCAAAAAGGAATTCCTTCCATCTATGATCCGGAACGGTTATACTGGAAAAAAGTAGTGTGAGATATGTAGGCCGTTTAGGTAACTTGAGGAGTCTCATTCCAGCATCCTCTGGTGTATTATCGCCTTTTCTGTTATTACATTTGAAACAAGCGCAGACAAGATTCTCCCAGGAATCTGTTCCTCCAAACCTTCGCGGAATTACATGATCAATAGTCATCGGTCCTAAAGCTGAACCGCAATACTGGCAGGTAAAGCCATCCCTCCTCAAAATATTCTTCTTTGTAAGAGGTACTTCCCGATACTTAAGTGTTATATGGTGTCTCAATCTAACAACACTGGGAAGTCTAACAAGAATCGTTTCCGAGCGCCAAAAAAGTCCATCCTGATAATAGACAGGTTCCGCCTTCTTCAGCACGAGAAGCTTCACTGCCTTTCTAACACTTAGGACGTTTAGAGGTGTGTAATCGTAATTTAGAACTAAAACATCACCACGGCTCAATGCCTTTCCACACCCCAAAAGCTTTGGATCTGTTCTTCTCCGCTGAGTCTATTCTTTTTAATATCTGCTCTTTTAATGAAGCATCCGCATACTGGAGGGCTCTGCTATAAGAATCTTTTGCTCTCTCATAGTATTTCACAGCCTCTCCAGCCCCTGATCTGCTGTTGTTAGCCTTCGCAGACTGGTATGTTGCATTTCCGATGCCAAAATAGGAATCCCCAAGAAGGAAATTCCCAAGTGCTTTGTAGTAATCACTAAGATCGTTACTTTCTAGCATCTTCTGTATAACTGGAACAGCGTCATTATATTTCTTCAGGTCGTAAGTTAGATACATAGCCTTTTTCAGATATGCAACAGGATTCCCACCTGACAAACTTATTGCGGTGTCATAATCTTTTATAGCCTGGCTTGATTTCCCAAGGCCCGCGTTCGCATCACCTCTGTTCAGATAGTTCACGTAGTTCGCCGAATCTCTCTCAATCAGCACATTTATATACTGAATCGCCTTGTTATTGAAGTCCTTCTTTGTCTTCCCAACCTCAATAGCAGACCTGACAATTGCTTGTAAGACTTCTTTCTCTCTATCCTTGTCTTCAATACCTATAGTATAAGACTTTTCCAGGTAAGATATTGCTTCCTCAAATCTTCCCAGCTCTACAAGAAAGAGTCCGTAGGAGTAGTTTATTCCAACGCTATTTGGATTCTTTGTAACTGCAGTTTTATAAACACTGTCGGCTTTCGGTTTTTCCCCAATAGTCTGGTAAGTCTTTGCAAGGCCGTAAAGTGCATCAACATTTTCAGGGTCAAGGGAAAGAGCCATATTGTAAAATTCGATTGCCTTTTCTGGTTCCTTTTTTATCACACTGTAAATGAAACCAAGCCCCTGCCATCCTCTGGAATCTGTTGAGTCAATGCTGGAGATTCTTCTGTAAACAACTTCGGCCGAATCTATATAGATATTGGCGCTGTCACTGAGTCCTTTATAAAGATAAGAGGTTCCCATTCCAATGTATGCCTTTGCCATTTCAAGGTGCGCTGGTATGAAACATGAATTAAATCTGAGGGCTCTCTTAAAGTTCCGCAATGCATCCTCGTACATATTCTTGTTAAGATAATCTTTCCCGATGGAAAACCATATTCTCGCAGAATCAATAGGTTCTGCCTCCTGTGCGAAGGAAATCCCGAACACCAGAATGAAAGCTGCCAGAAATCTTTTCATTGTAAGTTTCCTCCTTTCATCTGTTAATTATAAAGTCCCCATTGCAACCCTTCAAACCTTCTCCTCAAGGACTTTCAGCAGACCGTCCCTTTCTGTATAACTGCTTCCGCAGGCTTCACAGATAAATTCTTTCCCTTCTTGATTCTTCAGAGTATTTCCACACTTGCAAACCCATCCAATCCTGCGAGCAGGAACGCCTACTACCAGAGCATAATCTGGAACATCTCTGGTAACCACCGCTCCGGCTCCAACAAGGGCATACTTACCAATTGTCACCCCACATACAATTGTTGCATTGGCACCAATAGTAGCACCCTTTTTTACAAGGGTCTTCCTGAATTCATGCTTTCGCTCTATAAAAGACCTGGGGTTTATTACATTGGTAAAAACCATTGAAGGTCCACAGAATACGTCATCTTCCAGTTCCACTCCCTCATAGACACTTACATTGTTCTGAATCTTCACCCTATTACCAATTTTGACGTTGGGACCCGCCATCACGTTTTGACCCAGCACGCAGTTTTTTCCGATCTTTGTATTTTTCAGTACGTGGCAGAAGTGCCATATCTTAGTGCCTTCGCCTATTTCAACGTTATCATCAACATAACTTGAAGGGTGTACAAAATACTTTTGCTCGTCGCTCATCGCCGTCCTCCTTTTGAAGTGAGAGCATTCTGCGCTCGTTCCAGGACTTTTAGCACTCTAAGTCCTTCTTCCCCATCAGTGTAAGGTCGATACCTCGATTCCATACACTTCAAAAAATGAATCAATTCCTCCTTTAACGGTTCCTTTCTTTCTACAGGCACTGCTATCCGATCTGCTTTCTCTGCAACAGGGATCTTTTCCTGTACCCATTTGATTTTGTGTGGATAGAGGAACAACTTCTCCTCGGTCAGGTCATCAAAAACAGCCATATTCTTAGAACCTACCACTACGAGCTTTTGTTCCTTAAAAGGATGAAGCCAGCTAACAAAGATATGTCCCATAATGCCCTCAGGGAACTCAAGATGTGTCATTGTGACATCAAAGATCCCCTCCTGAAGATATGCAGCTCCATAGGCTTCAACTTTTTCAGGCTCTTTTCCCACAAGAAAAAGCATAACAGAAATATCGTGAGGAGCAAAGCTCCAGAGAATATTTTCTTCAGTTCGCAGCTTCCCAATATTTAAACGGTTCGAATAAATGTAGTGAATATCCCCAAGCTCTCCATCCTCAATAATTGTCTTCAACTTTTCCACTGCTGGGTGATACCGCAGGATGTGACCTACCATCAAAATCTTGCCTGTGGATTCTGCGAGATTTACAAGTTCTTCAGCTTCAATGGTATTGAGGGCCAGGGGTTTTTCAACAAATACGTCCTTCCCAGACAACAGTGCAGACTTTACAACCTGATAGTGAGTGCTTGCAGGAGTCGCAATGCACACTCCTTTTATTGCTTTATCATTGAAAATCTCATCTACGGAGTTCGAGAATTCTATTTCGGGACTCTGGTCTTTCAGCTCTCTGATCCTATCAGGAGAAGAATCGTAAACCTTTCTCAGGACGCCTAACTCTCTCAAATTTCTTAAAATATTCTTTCCCCAGTAACCAGCACCAATTAGAGCGATTGCCATGGCCTAATTATGAAGAGCTACTTGCGAATTTTCAAAGGCAAAAAATAAAAAAGCGGGAGACGGGACTTGAACCCGCGACCCTCACCTTGGCAAGGTGATGTTCTACCGCTGAACTACTCCCGCTTTGCAAGTATTCCTAATATACAACAATATCTACGGAGAGTCAAACCACCTCGAAAAGGGAATAACCAGGGAAAAACTAAACTTCGTCAAGAATTCTGGGGTGATAGTCCTGAAATTTGGTCATAGTATACTTCGGAACAGTATCTGGATTGTAAATACCTGAAAAACACGAGAAGCAAAAATTCTGGCTGTTCACAGAAAGAACATCTTTTAGTACCCTGAGGGGCAGGTATCCTACAGAATCAGCATCGAGGGTTTCCACCAACTCTTTCAGTGTCCGTGAAGAAGCCATTAACTCCTCAGTAGTTGGAATGTCAATACCAAAAAAACACGGAGCGACAATGGGGGGCGACGCAAAACGCAAATGCACCTCTCTTGCACCATTTTCCCTTAGCAGTTTCACAATTTCTTTTGAAGTTGTTCCCCTCACAAGAGAATCATCTATCAAAGCGAGCCGTTTCCCCTGTATGACTTCTCTGATAGGAAGCAGTTTCATTCTTACTTTCTTTTCTCTCTCAGAAGGCTCGATGAAACTTCGACCTGTAAAATGACTCCTCATTAATCCGAATTCCAGGGGTATACCTGTAGCTACGGAGTATCCAATACTAGCAGGCAATCCTGAATCCGGCACAGGTACAACAATGTCGATTTCACGTTTTTCCAGCATACCCAGTCTTCTACCACACTCTCTCCGAAACTTGTATACATTTTCTCCAAAGGTAACCGAGTCAGGTCTCGAAAAGTAGATAAGTTCAAAAACACACTGCTCTTTCTTTGAAGAGCTCACAATATTAAATATCTTCAACTTATTATTCTCAAAGACACCAAGACTTCCTGGATTGAGTTCTTGAAAAGAAGTCATCCCTGCCTGCCTTAGTGCTGCGGATTCTGAAGCTACAACAAAATAATCCTCATTTTCACCAAAAACGAGGGGTCTAAACCCCCAAGGGTCTCTCAAAAAATATAGTCTGTCATTAACCAGAAATACTAAAGAATAAGCTCCTTTAACTTTGGACATTATTTCTGAAAACTTTTTCTCTGGAGAATCTCCTTTCGAGATAAGAAAGAGATACAGAAAGATTTCCGAATCTGTAGAAGA
Organism: Caldifarciminota bacterium UBA5631; assembly: GCA_002421425.1. GTDB lineage: Bacteria > Hydrothermota > Hydrothermia > UBA1063 > UBA1063 > UBA1063. The sequence continues at coordinate 65,295 of DIJZ01000014.1, read as the reverse complement.
GTGAAATACGTAGCCCTTCTCCTCAAGTTCCCTTCTCAACTCCTTGTAATTCGTGAGAGTGCCATTGTGAGCCACAGCCATAAATCCTTCTCTCGATGAAACGTACAATGGCTGGACATTGTTAATACTGTACGAATTTCCTACCGTTGAATAACGTGTGTGACCAATCCCAAGGTGCCCCCTCAAAGTACTCAATGTCGCGGGATCGAAAACTTCTTTTACCTGTCCAAAGTCCCTGTGGGTCTTAAATCCGGAGCTCCCAAGCGTGACCATCCCTGCAGATTCCTGGCCCCTATGTTGAAGGGAAAACAGCAGAGAATATAGTAACTCAGAAATATCCCCACCTCTTTTGCCTACTGCCCCTGCAATTCCGCAAAATTCCTTCATTTTAACCCATTAGCGACGCAATGGCGCCAAGATATATTTTCTTGAGTTCATCGATGTCCCAAACAAAAGTCTTCTTTGCACAGTTCAAAATGAATTTCCTCTCCTCGTTGGATAACCCCAGCTCCGCATAGGGAATACTATTCCCTCTGAGAAATTCCAACACTTTCGATCGCTCCCAGCTCGTGTAGGAGATAACAAACCTGGACTGCCATTCTCCAAAGAGAAATTCTTCAGACAAAGAATCAACATCCATTATAATTCCCATTCCTTCCGTGTTAACCAGTTTCTCAAAGATGGCTGTGAGGAGTCCGCCTTCGGATACATCGTGAGCGCTACGAATTAGCTTCTGTTTGATTAGCGCAGAAACCACTCGTTGAAGCGCAGTTTCAAAATCTAAATCCACCGGGTCGACTTCGCCGCCTATCAAGCCATGCAGCACTTTTAGGTATTCACTCCCTCCGACTTTTCCTGAAAGTTTACCAATTAACGTCACAAAATTTCCAGCCTGTTTCAGACTGGGGTCAAGAACGTTTTCAAGAGGATCCACAATGCCAATCATACCAACAACAGGAGTAGGGTAAATCCTCAGGCTCTCAGATTCATTATAGAAACTCACGTTCCCGGAAATTATGGGAATTTGCAAGTGTTTCGCACATTCTGCAATTCCCTCAACAACCTTTTCAAAGGTCCAGAATACCTCAGGAACCTCTGGATTACCAAAATTCAGTCCATCCGTCACAGCCAAAGGTTCAGCTCCCACGGAAACCAGATTTCTTGCGGCTTCTGCTACCGCGATCTTCCCACCTTCAAATGGATCAAGGTAGCAGAACCTACCATTCCCGTCAATCGTTATAGCATAACCGAAGCTTTCTCCCTTTATTCTCAAGACAGCTGCATCACCGACGCCAGGAACTAAAACCGTATCGCCGCGCACCGTATGGTCATATTGTTGATAAACCCACTTCTTGGAAGCCACATTTGGAGAAGAAAGGATTTTCTTGAAGTCACTTATAATATCCGATTCAGACACGGAGAATTTAATCTCTATGCTCTTCAGTCTTTCTATGTATTCAGGTGGACGAGATTCCATCCTCCGCAGCGGCACACCCCCTACAAGACCCTTAACTGGTATCTCAGCGAGGATCTCCTCACCCTTTACAATTCGAAATACTTTCTCACTAATTACCCTTCCGATGACTTCGGCTTCAAGTCCCCACTTCTTGAAAACCTCAATAAATTTTTTCTCACTTCCTTTTTTAACGCAAAGCAAAAACCTTTCCTGAGTTTCAGAAAGCATGATTTCGTACGGTGTCATTTCTTTTGATTTTACGGGAATTTTGTCAATCTCAATTTCTATGCCCACATCTCCCCTTTCGGCCATCTCTCCTGGGGTTGTGGAAAGCCCTCCAGCCCCAAGATCCTGCATTCCAATTAGTTCCTTGAAATCTCTAACTTCAAGAATAGCCTCGATAAGAAGTTTTTCGTAGAAAGGATCTCCGATTTGTACACTTGGCCTCTTTTCCTCTTTAGAACCTTCAAGAGTATCAGAGGCAAAAGTTGCCCCGTGAATTCCCTCCCTGCCAGTCCTGGAACCAACAAGAAGCAAAAGATTCCCGGGACCTTCTGCAATCCCCTTTTTCAAGTCCTTCCGACGACCAATTCCAACACAGCATGCATTGACGAGACAATTCTCTTTGTATGGCTCGTCAAAGTATACTTCTCCAGCAACACAGGGAACCCCGATGCAGTTACCATAGAAAGAAATTCCACTGACTACACCTTCAAAAAGATGCTTAACGTGAGAGTCCGTCAGCTCTCCAAATCTCAGAGAATCCATAAGAGCCACCGGTCTTACCCCCATAGACAGAATGTCTCTCACGATCCCACCGACTCCCGTGGCAGCACCGTGAAAAGGTTCCACTGCAGACGGGTGGTTGTGACTCTCAACTTTGAACGCAAGTATATATCCGTTCTTCAATTCAACAACTCCAGCATTCTCACCAGGCCCCTGCAGAACAGACTTCCCCTGTGTAGGAAGTTTCTTCAAGACACTCTTTGAAGATTTGTAACTGCAATGTTCTGACCACTGGGTTGAAAAGATACCCAATTCCAGCAAATTAGGCTCCCTTCCGAGAATTTCCACAATCCTTTTGTACTCTTCATCTGTGAAACCGTGTCTCTTAATCAACTCCTTATCCATGCTTTAAAAACTCCCATAATGATTCAAAAAACCTCAATCCATCGCCACTTCCCTGAATCTTCTCCGCATTTCTCTCTGGATGCGGCATTAAGCCGAAAACATTCCTCTTCTCATTTGTAATTCCAGCAATATTCAAAAGAGAGCCGTTTGGATTTTCATCTTCATATTCGATGAAAATAAGACCACTATTCCTGAGATACTCAAGGTCTTCAGCGTGAGCAACATATCTGCCGTCCATATGGGCAATTGGCAAACTTATCACCTCACCCTGGGCAAAAAATTGAGTAAATGGTAGATCGTTTCTGGTGATTCTGAGCAACACGCTTTTGCAAATAAATTTTAGCCCTTGATTCCTTGTAAGTCCTCCGACCAGTAGTCCTGCTTCCGTAAGTATTTGAAACCCATTGCAAATACCGAGAACAAGACCTCTTTCCTTTTCCACATAATCATGTAAAGCCTGAACAGCAGGAGATACCTTTGCCATTGCTCCAGGTCTGAGGTAATCTCCATAAGAAAAGCCTCCAGGCAGGACTATCAAGTGAAACTTTTCAATTGAAACGTCTTCGTGCCAGACATATTGAGTATCAAACCCTGCGAGGTCTTTGAGTACATAGAATGTCTCACTATCACAGTTTGTACCAGGAAAAATTACAACTCCAGCCCTCATAAGTCCTCAATTATTATTTCGTAGTCTTCAATAACTGGATTAGAAAAGAGAGTCCTCGAAAGGTCATCCATAAGATCTTTAACCTTTTCTTTGTCCACAGCCTCAACTTCCATTTCCAGCACTTTCCCGACTCTTATGTTACTGATCCCCTGATAGCCTATCCTTGAAAGTACTTTTTCCAGTGCAATTCCCTGAGGTTCTGGAAGGTCCTCCCTCATTCTTACAACTACACTTACTCTGTACCTGGTCATCAACCCTCCTACTACTCTTCTTTTAAAATCGTTACTTTCAGCTCCTTAATTCTCTGCTGAGTAGCATCAAGAACTTCAACTTCAATGGGTCCAATGGTAAATTTCTCGCCTACCTCTGGAACCCTTTCAAGATTCTCAATGATAAATCCTCCAAGGGTATTTACTTCTTCGCTCTCAAGTTCTACACCAAACTTTTCCGAAGCTTCATAAAGGTCAATCTTCGCATTTACTATAAATACACCGTCCTCAATTTCCTTCACCAAAACTTCCTCTTTATCAAACTCTTCGTAAATTTCACCAACGATCTCTTCAAGAATATCCTCGAGAGTCACAAGACCCGCCACAGAGCCAAATTCGTCCACCACAATGGCAATGGAAATCCTTTTCGTCTGCATTTCTTTTAGAGTATCAAGAACCTTCTTTGAGTAAGGTATGTAGTGTGCTGGCTTAGCCAGGTCTTGTGCCTTCAAATTTTTAAGTTCATCCAGATGTTTGAGAAGTTCCTTAATATATAGGATCCCTACAACGTTATCCGTCCGCTCCCTAATCACTGGAATCTTGGAAAATCCCCTTTTTCGATAAATCTTAACTGCTTCATCAAGGGTTGCATCACTGTTAATCACAATCATATCTATTCTGGGAACCATAATCTCTTCCACCTGCCTATCACTGAGTTCGATTATCTGCTGCACTATCTCTGTAACCGTTTCGGGAAGGGCCTTTTCAGATTTCACTTTTTCAAAAAAATCTATAAGGTCTTCTAAATCAAGAGCCTTGCTTTGAATCTTTCCGATCAACTTTTTCAAGTATCTGCGCAAGCCCATTTTTTATATTTTCACCTCCTTTAATACTGATACTGATCCCCGCTGTCATTATTATTTTAAAGGCTTCATTGAAGTCTATGTCAACAAAACTTAACCTATCCTCTTCAACCATCAAATAAAACCCCGTTGTAGGGTTTGGAGTTGTAGGCATAAAAACAGTATAGAAGCGTTTGCTTCCATATTCTAAAGGATTGTCCCTGGTCACAAAACCCATAAGGTAAGGCCCATCATCTGAAAGGGTAAATATCGCAACACGCCCTGCAGTCAACTTCTTCTCCTGGGAGGCACCTACAAATTTTACAAGTTCTCGAGTTGCATTGTAAATGGTTTTGACAATCGGGATCCGACTCATTGATCTATCAAAAAATTTCTCCAGTTCAATTCCAAAAAACAGCCTCACAGAAAGCCCCGTAATATAAATCAGAAAAATTCCTATCACAAGGCCTATGAGGGTCTTCAAGAAGGGAGGAATCCCTGCAATGAATGGTAGAAGAGAAAGAATCTTTGCGAAGAAATTGCCAAACACAGACACGACGAGGGACAAAATGTAAAGCGTAAGGACCACTGGCCCGAGTACTACCAGTCCCGCCAGGAGGTCGTTCCTCAGATTTTCCCTTTTAAAGGATTCCCTGAATTTTTTGAAAAAACTTTTTCTTTCCAATCTAACTCCTCCTCAATATAGCCCTTGCAGCCATTATTCCGGAAATTGCTGCCTGCGAAAGGCCACGAGTAATACCTGCTCCGTCTCCCACGGTAAAGAGGTTTTTAACGTTCTCCACTTCGAATTCTTTTGTAACCTTTATTCTTGCAGAATAAAACTTGACCTCAACACCGTACAGCAGATTTCCATCATCAGCAACTCCCGGAGCGAGTCTATCCAGCTGGTCAAGCATCTCTTTTATGCTATTGAGATACCTGTATGGAAGAGCAAAACTGAGGTCACCGGGAACAGCGCCCCTGTAAGTAGGTTTTACGATACTCTTCCTGATTCTCTCTTCAGTAGATCGCCTACCTAATTTTAGATCGCCGTACCGCTGAATTATCACACTTCCGGTGAGCAAATTTGCCAGCCTTGCTATAGACTTTCCATAACTGACGGGGTCTTTGAAGGGTTCAGTGAAACGAGTGGAAACCAGTATGGCTAAATTGGTGTAATCAGAAACAGGGTAAGTAAAGCTGTGTCCGTTAACAGTGACCACATCTTCAGTCATTTCAGGAACCACCACACCATGGGGGTTTACGCAAAAGGTACGAACTCTGTCATCAAAACTCTTAGAATAATAAACCAGTTTTGGCTCGTACAGGGTATCTGTCAAATGCTTGAGTACCTCAAAGGGCAGTTCAAGCCTCAACCCGATGTCTACAGGATTTGTATCAGTAACTATTCCGTATTTCTGACACATCCTAAAAGCCCACTCAGCTCCAGATCTGCCTGGTGCCATTATAACGTACTTGCTAACATATTCCCCCTTTGTACTCTTTACCCCGTGAATTCTGTGATCGCCAACAATTAAGTCTTCCACCATCTCCCTTGAATGTATATCAACATTCTTCTCACGAAGTGCTTGCCTCATATTTAAGAGGACCTCAAAGCCTTTGTCCGTGCCCATGTGAAGCACTCTGGACTTGACAAGTTCTATTCCGTATTTCTGTGCTTCAAAGTAAATTCTGTCAATCTCTTTAACATCAGTACCAAAAATGCGCTTCGGAGCGCCAAACCCAAGAAGTTTTTCTGTAACTACGTCAAAAAGTTTATCCAGTTCTTCAGCAGAAACAAATTCCCTCAGATTACCTCCAACATCGGAACTCAAGGTCACCTTTCCGTCCGAAAAAGCTCCTGCACCTCCAAACCCTGAAGTTATGGCGCATCGGGGACACCTAATGCAGGGAATCTGTTTAGCCAGGGCGGGACATTTCCTCTTTTGAAGTTCCTCACCCCGCTCTATTATGAGAACCTTCATTCCCTCCTCTGCAAGTTCTAGAGCCGAGAAAATACCAGCAGGTCCACTACCAATGATTATTACGTCAAAACTCTTCTTTCTCAATTGTATTTTGAATCTCCGCTAGTCCTTTGTCCAGATTACCCTTAAAAATTTATCACTCTCTGAAAAAATAAACTCCAGTTCACCCTGATGCGCCTTGCTCAAGGCCTTGCCCAGGCGTGTTGCAAGCCCCTCGGTGGTAGTACTTATCTCAACATGATCCTCGCGCCTCTCAATTTTCATAACCCTAGCCAGAGGATTACTGTTAAGCTCCCTTTCTGCCTCGTGCTTTATAAGATTTAAAATTTCATTTAGTTTCTTATCGTCTTCAAGTATGCCCCCCCTCAGAATCAGAAGCCCCAAGGGGTAGTTGTCTTTGATTTTCCTGCAAGCAGGACACTCTTTGTATTCAGCGTCCTTTCTAAATTTCTCCAGCATCTTCCTGTCTCGATGCCAGGTCTTGTTGTGAAACACCAGATCACAGGATGGACAAATACTGGGGTCCTTATAGATGTTGCGGTCCAGGTAAGGATCTTGAATCCTAACATCCAGGAGCCTATCTTTGCGACCTCCCATAGCACCTCCTCGTAGATATACATATTTTAACTTTACACTGGTCTTAAGTCAAGGAAGAAAACAATAGTAAAAGATTTTTTCTATCACAGCCTCCTAAACCTACTTTTCTGATACGTGTTTTTGTTCAGCCAGCAACTATCCTTTATAATCCAATCAAGCTGGAGAGGTGGCCGAGCGGCCGAAGGCGGCGGCTTGCTAAGCCGTTGTATCCCGTTGAGGGGTACCGTGGGTTCGAATCCCACCCTCTCCGGTTAAAAAGAGATAAACGATGAAATACCTTAATTCCATCCTTGAAGCCATTGGGCATACGCCCCTTGTAAAACTTAACAAGATCATACCGGATAACGGGAAAGAGAAACTACTTCTCGCAAAGGTCGAATTTATGAATCCCGGAGGAAGTATCAAGGACCGTATGGCCATCTACATGATTGAAAAGGCACTGGAGCGCGGAGACCTCAAACCCGGTGGAACAATAATCGAGGCAACTTCCGGGAATACGGGGGTAGCCCTCGCCATGTATGGTGCTATTAAAGGTTTCAAAGTTATCCTGACCGTTACCGAGAAAGTGTCCAGAGAAAAGATTGATCATTTGAGAGCATTTGGAGCAGAAGTAATCATTTGTCCAGGAAGCGCAAGACATGGTTCTCCCGAGAGCAGAAATGCTGTGGCAGAGAAATTAGCGCTAACCACACCGAATTCATTCTACGTGAATCAGCATGAAAATGAAGACAACTGGCGAGCGCACTATGAAACTACCGCTCCAGAAATTTGGGAAGATACAGAAGGAAGAATTACACATTTCGTTGCGGGAATAGGAACAGGAGGAACTTTCACAGGGGTAGCAAAATTTCTTAAGGAGAAAAATCCGAAGATTCGCTGCATCACAGTGGATCCTGTCGGGTCAGTATTTTATCCTTACTATAAAGAAAAAATCCTTGCAGAAGCGGTAGAGTACGAATTAGAAGGACTTGGTGACGATTCATTGATCAGGAACGTCGACTTCTCTGTAATTGATGAGATGTACCAAATAACGGACAGAGAGGCCTTCCTTATGACAAGGAGAATAGCAAGGGAGGAAGGACTCTTCGTAGGAGGCTCGTCAGGAGCAAATGTGTGGGCAGCGCTGAAGGTATATCAAAATGCGCCTTCTGGTTCCGTGATTGTAACAATATTACCTGACTCAGGTTTCAAGTACCTCTCAAAATTCTACAACGACGAGTGGATGCGCTCCAAGAATTTTCTATGATCCCCTTTTTGAAATTCCAGTCTCAGGGAAACGACTTTGTTTTTATAGAAAATATCTTCTTGCCTTCCGAGGAGTTAAGCTCTCTCTCCCGCAAAATACTTGACAGGCACTTCGGGGTCGGTGGAGATACCCTGGTGGTACACGATGATACAAACTATGCACTTCGATTCTTTAATGCCGACGGCTCCGAGGCAGAAATTTGTGTAAACTCCCTACTGTGTTATGGGGATTTTCTAAAAACCTTCAAAAAGATTGAAGGAAAAGTCATATNNAACTGTAAAGACAATCTCAGGTGAAAAGACCCTTGAGCTTGCGGAAAGGATTTCAGTTTACGTGGATTCAGCCAAGTTCAAGTTTGAACCTCTCGAAATTGAAGTTAGTGGAGTTAAAATTAAGGGGTACTTCACCCGTTCTGCTGGGAACCCCCACTTTGTAGTTCTGGAAGATATTTCTTTTGAACTTGCACCGAAAATCGAAAAACACCGGGAATTCCCGGAACGCACCAATGTTAATTTCATTAAGGTAATCCCCGAAGGCATATTTCAAAGGATATGGGAACGAGGCGTGGGCGAAACTCTTTCCTGCGCATCCGGAGTAATTTCCTCTTTTGGAGTGTTGCGGAAGCTGCGACTTATCAATGGTGAAGCCCTATTCATTTCCCGGGGAGGAAAACTGTACATCAAAGAAGAGGACGGGTATTTTAAAATCTCGGGAACTCCTTCTTTTGTATTCTCAGGGTACCTCAGCGCCACTTTCTTTTAGAGAAAATCTGGTAGCCCCTTAAAAAAGACGTAATAAGTGCTACACCTCCGAGTCCCAGCAATGCATACTTCCAGTTCCTCGTCAGGTAGAAAAGCATCAGGCCAAGAAGAATTCCAAAAAGATCAAAAATTCGAATCAACTTTTCTGGTGTAAAATCTCTCAATTTCATTGAATACCTCTTCGGGTTTTATTTCAAGCATGCAGCGAAAATGCTTTGCAGGACATCTTTCAGTTCCATGGAGGCTACATGGTCTGCATGGAAGAGTCTTCTCAAATACTTTTACATAACCTTTACCCTTCGGTCTGAAACCAAACTCAGGAACCGTTGGACCAAAAATAACAAAGAGAGGGGTTCCCACTGCTGCGGTCATATGGGCAGGTCCTGTATCATTGGAGACGACAAATTCAGCGTTGCTGAGAATATAAAGAAGTTGCCTTAGATTTGTTTGTCTACTAAGATTTATGAATCCTTCTGGATTTTCTGTAATTAGATTTTCTTTTCCAATCACTATCAAAGAGATATGAAATCTGCTATAAATCCTCTTGCCGAGACTGACGTAATATTCATGGGGCCACATTTTCGTTCTTTTACTCGCTCCTGGAACTATTACAGCATATTTCTCTGGAAGATAATACTCAGGCTGCTCCATTGACACAAGAGTTGGGAAGGGAACTTCTCGGGAAGCAAAGAAGGGAAAAGCAGGCTCTACGAAAGATATGTAAAGAGGTTTTTCCTCAATCTTCTTCTTAAAACGCACTGCAAGAATTCGATCCAGCGAGTTCTTCACTATGTGGGATCTATGCTTTGCTATGGCTAAAAGGCTAATCAAGAATGGATAAAATTTGCGATGCAGGTCCAAGACCAGGTCAAAACTATACCTGCGTATCTCAATAAGTCCCTTTAACTTACCCCAAAAATTTCGCCTAATTGCAATTACCTTCTCAATCCGGGGATCTTTTTCATAAAGCTCCGAAAATTGCTCATAGACTGCAAGGTATATCTTTACATTCTGGCGATGCAAATACTCCAGTGCAGAGGATAATATCACCAGATCTCCCAGAGAGGAGAGCCGCACCACAAGGACTTTATCAATCTTTTCTTTCAATTCTTACCCCAATCTTCGGACAGTAACGCTCAATTGGGCATTGATCACACTTCGGCTTCACAGGTCTACATATGACCTGCCCAAAAGCTACCAGAAGTTCATTGAATTCCTTGTGCCAGCTTTCAGGCAGAACCTTCAGTAATTCTCTCTCTGCGTCAACGGGCTTCTTTGCAGCTACAAGACCAAGCCTGTTTGAGATACGAAATACGTGAGTATCAACGGCAATGGCTTTCTTTCCGTATACCCTTGACAGAACAATGTTTGCTACTTTGCGTCCAACTCCCGGAAGCTTCAGTAATTCTTCCATCGTTTCGGGCACCTTGCCACCGTGTGCCTCCAGAATAGTTCTTGCGGTTCCCATTATAGCTCTTGCTTTAGTTCTGTAAAAGCCACAAGGATATATCAGGCTCGCAATTTGAGTTTCGCTCATGGAAAGAAAGTCCTCAGGGCGTTTCACGTGGGAGAACAACCTCTCCACTACTTCAGCAGTAACTTCGTCTTTTGTTCTTGTACTTATTATTGCACCAATGAGAACCTTGAAAGGGTCAGATGTTCTTCTCTTCAAAACCTTGACAGGGGCATTCCATTTTGAAGATTCAGTCATTAGTATTTCAAGAATTTTCTCAATATCCCTATTATTCATTAGTCCATTTCTCTAAGGGTGTAAAAACTTCCTATCGCTGCCCAGAGAGTTGCAGCCTAAATATTTACTGACCGTCTCTATCTATTTCCTCAACGTACATGTTTTCAAGGAGTGTAGGCGTCCCCAATCCGTTGGTGCCAGCATTCTCAGGTAGACTCTCAGGTCCATTCCAGTGATCGCCACCAGCTATCACCGCAACAATTCTGACTTTCGCATACGGTACTACCCTGCCCTGTCCAAGACCATAGAGAATGTCAAAAGGTATCCTTACCTCCATGTAGTATCTTTTACCCGTTGGATCAAGGCTGGACTGCACCTCATATACAGAGTAGTCACCTGCAGGAATCTCCATCGTTGATGTGGGAGAAATTATATGCCTAAGGGCTGGTAATCCCTGTGCAGTGGAAACCCACTTTGCTATCACATATTCTGCCGGGGTTGAATCAGCAAACTGGAAATTCCGCGCAAACCAATCCAGAGTATTAGCGTCAAGGGTCCCATCGGTGGTATCACTGTTGTTCACATTAATGTAGATTATTACTGCATTATTCCGAGCAGAGTAATCCAGACCGATATACAGGTTCTGGGCATCGTGTCCGACATACAGAGCTCCCAGGTCTCCATCGGTACTCCAGGGACTATCACCAATGGTATCCTGAATTGACGGTGCGGGCCAATCAGAAAAGTCACCATCCACGGTTATATTTACAAAAGGACCATCAGCATAAGCGTAACCACTCACTACTCTGGGTCTCAAAGTGACGGTGCCAGCGTTTACCGATCCCCAGCCGCTGATACTCACTATTAGGCTATCGGGGTTGTAGCCCGCAGCATCAAAGAAAAGTTTATATACGCCATCATCAAGATTTCTAAATTCATAATCACCTGTGAGGGTATCGCTTTTCGCCACCGCGAGACTTACGGTATCCCTGTAGAGTCTAATTGTGGCTTCAGGATAAGGTGGAAGCGAATCATCTTCAAACTGCACCTTCCCATAAATTTTACCCAGTGGTGTAGAGACCAGCGATATTTTGTAATAGAGTGTCTTTTCGTTAAACTCAAATTTCCAATACCCTGCCTGGGGAAGTGGGCCTGCAGTAATATGGTCGCCAAGCCCATTGCAGTTCGCCTCAGCATACCCAGATAACCCTGTATCAGGGCCTACAGTTCCGAAGGCGTAGTTCCAGTCCCGGTTTGCCACAATCTTAAACCTTATGCTGTCCTGTGGAGCGTTAAAGTATACAAGTCTTTCCCACTTGTAGTCGTCAACCAGATCCATCCTGGTATTATCAAAGTCGTTAAGGTTCCATCCCTGGAAGTCTCCAACAATCTGCATTGAATTATACTGGGTTCTATGAGCCTGCCCGGGAGGGTTGATGAGGGGATTACCCTCCTCTTTTGCACAGGCCATTATGGAAACAAGTATTATAAGTGGAAAAAGCCTTTTCATACAGATCCTCCTATTTTCAATATAGGGCTGTAATACCTCACCAAGTGGTATAGCCCTATCAAAAAGAAAAGAAGATACTCCCCGCCAGAACGGGCATAGTAAGCAAAGATGAAGCCTCCCACCGGAATCAAAAGGGCGGGTAGAAGACACAAAACTTGCACAAGAAAAACTCCAGAAGAACTTCTAACGATGCTTGAGAATCTCAAGAAATACCTTGTAAGGATTACCATCATCCCACTGCCGATGATAAGCGTAATCCTCAGGAAAATACTATGAACTTCTTCCAATGCCTGTCCTTTTAGATAAAAAAGGGAGTAAAGAAGCAAAGACACCTGAATTAGCAATATAAAGCCCGAAATGTACTTAACAAACTGTGATCTACTCATTCGACTCTCAGAAGGGAGTTTGTGTATGGACCTGACTGAACAGTTTCAGGATTGGAAGGGTCCAGGTACCAGCTCGATCCGTTTACCACATATTTATATTGATATGTGCCGGGCTTTAGAGGCAAAACCGCCGTCCAGATTCCATCACCGGCCTTCTTGTCACCATTAGTTCCATCATCATACATTTTACCAAGATTGGGGTTAAAGGGTCCATCCTGAGTTCCGCACCATCTGTTGAAATCCCCAGCGAGATTCACGTACATTGCAGAAGGAGAGTAAAACTGGAATACGACCCCTTCGGAAGTTCTATAAGGTGCAGGGACTCTTGGTTTGATTTGCCTCAAAACCACACAGCCGCTCAACGCAACAAACAAAATTAAAAGATAATTTTTAACCATAACTGAACCCCTTTTTCTCTGGAAAGTGCGGATTCCCCGAGGTCAACGAAAGTCCCGAGTCCCCTAAAATTATTCTTTAAAAGATTGTAATCAACTCCCTGATCCATTGTATACTCTCTTCTTGCAAAGTACTCGTCTTCAAGATTCCGTGGAAGATAACCATAATTTACCGAAAGCCAGGCATTCTTTCCAACAGGGTAAGCTATTTCTGCAAAGTGATCAACATAAGTTTTATTAATGTTTAAAAACGAGCTATTAATCGTGTATGTCCGAAATTCATACGTCACGACGGGCTTAAAGACCTGAAAATCCAGGTGGAAAACATTCTCAAGGGTATATGGTTTTTGATTCAAGGCAAAAGCATTTAGTTTACCGTCGTAACGGAAATTTATCTTTTTGAAATTAAGCTTTAAAAAAGGATTCAGGGTGAGGTAGTGACTGTATCCAATCAAGGGGAACTCTCCATACGCAATTCTCTGATTTTCAAGATCGTCAAACAGGTATTCCCATTTCATAAAGGAATCCGTTTTAAGAATGTTGTATCTCAAATTCAATCCAAAATAGCCATTGTATGAGGTACCTGCACCAGCTCTCCAGTACTTGTAATACTTGCATCCTTCTGCAATGAAAAGATTATCGTAATAATGCTTCTCATAATCCAGGAATGCGCTGTTTATCCATCTTCCAAACAAGCCCTTCAAGTTTGCGAACCCTTTCAATATTCTTGATTTTGACCAGCTAATGTCAACGGGATATGGAGTATCATCTCTGTAACGTTCCCCTGCCATAAGTTTCCTGTCGCCAAACATCCCTCCCGATGATACATAGACCTTTTCCCCCTGGTACGTTAAATATCCGCCATAAAGATTCTCATTTTCATAGGTGTTAAAGAACAGGAGGTTCCCTCCCTCCGAGAGACTATCAGGCGATGGTACTCTGTAAAGTTTGTTGAGACCCTTCTGACCTCGATAAACGAGTCCAAGCTTGAACCAGGAGAGCTCCCTTCCAACGGTGGCGTATATGAGGTCGCGGTCCTGGATTATATTGTTGGAGTATGCAAGCACGACGTTTTGTAGGACCAGTAAATTATTAAAATTAATCATCACCCCTTGTTCACCATCACCGAAGTCTCTGCGAAACTCACCTACTTCACTAAGCAATCTGAAAGGGTCGGGTCCTTTTATCTCGTGGGCGTTGTAGAAGCCAAAAAAATTGAAATTTCCTCCTTTCATTGTGAGAAGACCTCTTTCAAATTTAATGGGGATAAGTTGCGTGGACTGTTCCCTGTATTGCTTTGTGTTATATCTGATCCTGACCCATAAATCCGCTTTATCCTCAAGATTTGCTTTCACATCCAGCTTTAGATCCTCCATAAAGTCAAAGGTTCTATACTGAAACCTTCCGCTCTCAAGAGTGTCCCTATCCAGTTTCAAATATCCTCTGGCGTCCAGGCCAAAGTTAACCACGGAACTTACGGGAGTATTCGTTGCCATCTCCGGGGGAAGAACCGAATAGTTCTCTCCCACTCTGACCAGGGAATTCCCGTAGACCCCTACAGTAACTGGGTTATCAGGATCTGCCGTATATTGACCATCCACAACGAATTTGTACTCATATTTTCCCGGAGGAAGTTTCATCACAAGCCAGAAAGTACCATTACTCTCCCTCCTCATAGGATTCGCAGTGGTTGACCAGTTATTGAAGTCTCCTGCGAGGTATACAACCTTCGCCTGGGGATTGAAATATTCAAATTTAACCCCCTGAGGCGTGGATTTTACAGCCTGAACTAAAAACAGTATTGTAAGAATTTTTACCATAATCCTACTCCTTTTTAGAACCAGTACTTTAGAAGCAGCTTTGCTTTATCAGTGGTCCTAAGATAGGGATTGTTAGAGAAATCCCAGTCATTCACTAGATCACCATCGGTATGACCGGGCTCCCCGTACTCAAGGAATATTTCTGTGTTTTTGATTCCACGGTATCCGAGCTGCAGGAAAATACTTTCCCAGGACCTCCCAACTCCCATTCCAACGGCAGCTCTTCCATAAAAGAACAGTGTTTGTGTCAAATTTACCCTTAATTCGGCTCCCACCAGATTCCTCTCCCCTATGGAGTAATACACTACCTGTCCCTCTCTATTTATGCCAATATCCATTATTTTGTACTGAAGCTTCAACTTCATCATAGTATTCTCTCCACCAATCTCAAAAAACAGGTGATTCCACGTTTGCGCTGTATCTTTGAGAGACTCCAAATACAACTTTGAGGACACGCCTCCATAGTACTCTACATATATCTCCCCATAGTTCCACCATTTGCTGTACCTTTCAGGGAGGAGAAAACCAGGGTAGGTTTCGTTAAATTTGGATTGCCAGTAGCGGGTTTTGTAAATCAGATTTACAGCCTTATATGGCAACAGGTAGACAAATTCGCCGTAGATTCCTCTTCTGTCAAACTCGCGATCAAAGCTCAAATTGAACTTATTCGAAAACTCATCAATAAAGTCTATACCGTAATTGAAAAGACTCCACGCTACCGAGAGGTTTTGAATCCTCACCCTTCTGAACTCCAATTCCAAGGCGTAGTCATCTGATTTCTTTGAGGTAAGCTGAGAAGGATGGATGCTTCTCGCAACCTCCACTCTTAGATTCAAAGGTCCCACTATGTGGCTTCTGCCATTCACAGAGTATACACTATTGAAGGATACCCCAGAACCTCTCCAGTCCTTTTTCAGGTATATTGCGCCAAGTTCAAACCGGTCCCCAAATTTCTTTGATAGAGTCCCAAGGTATGCTTCTCCATCCCAGGTTCGGAATTTAGACGCCACAATGGTTCCATAAAATCCTCTCCACTCCCATAAATCGAATCTCAATCCCTCCGCCTTTGGGCCATAAGAATCATCCTTAATACGATCTGTATTGACCAGGAACAGCAGTGGACTTGAAATCCAGAACCTATCTTCCCTTGAGAACAAGGTGAATTCAGAATTTGAGGTTCTGTAGCTAAGATGCCCTTGATTCATAAAAAACCTCGTCCCATTAGAGTTTGAGAGAGCAGAGAGGGAGAAAAACCCAGTCAACCCAGGGGATGGGGTGACGGAAAACTTCATTTCGAAATAGTTCTTTGGATTCCACATATCCCATCTCACGGGAAGTCTGGATTTCTCTGCTAAGTATTCTCCCTCAAAATAACCGTTAAAAGCCACAGGATATAATGTTAACACCAAAAGTGTAATGCCTACCATAGTTTAAATAGAGTAAAGCAAAAACTTTATAATGTCAAAAGCCGTAAGGCTAACAACAATAAAGCTTACAGCGCTAAAGAAACTTAAAAGTAGATTCCTAATCCGAACTTTAGAATGAGTCCACTGGTCTGTACGGAGAACTTCTCACCATTATGATTTACGTAATCATCAGAGACATCAATTCCAGGTATATTTGTATCGAAGATATCGAGTTTCACTAATGGTAAACTAAGTGCTACCCAGTCAAGTGTTGCAGAAAATGCGATATTCTTGACCGGTTCCACTGGAAGAAAGTATTCAAACCGCAAGGATGGTCCCAAATCCATCGTCAATCCGAAGGTTGTCAAATATTGATCGGTAAGCGGATATTTATCCTGCATCACGGCAATAACGTCTCTTATCATAACTCCAATCTCTGGCTTGAGATTTTCCTGAGGAGAAATCAGTTTTGATAGACCTGTTATCGTAAAATAAACGTTAGCGTGATACATATAAAAGTCCATCTTCTCGACAAAATTTGGCTGCTTTGAAGTGCCTGACCAGTGAGAGAAGGTGTGTTGAGACACAACACCAGTATTATGTGTTGAAATGCCCACGTTATATACAACCCCATTCTTCATAGGAAGATATCCAAAATGTTCGAGATCTTCTCTTACCATTTTTAAAGAAGGACTGTAGAATCCAATATCGAAAACAATACCAGTTTTAGAAGATACTTTTGCTTGAGATGGTGTACCAGGAGCATACCCGGGCGCACCGGGAGGGGGACCCGCCTGGAGTCTTGTTGCGCAAATTAGCCCTGCAAGAAGACACATAAGCAGTTTGGAAGCTTTACTTACTTTCATAGTTCATCCTCCATATATTCATAATTTCTTTGTTTTGCTCACCCCTACAGGATAAAAAATAAATGCCTGTCATATCAGGAGCCCAGACAGGACGGAGATCGTTACTGAGGTGATAAGTGAGCTGTGTAAGGCCTGTGCCATCAATATTAACCACCCAGAGATTTGCGTTCTTAAGTTCCCTTGGGTTTAATCCTGTACTTTTGTCCGAAGAAAAAACTATCTTGCTTCCATCAGGAGAAATGTCATAATCCCAGATTCCAAAGTCAGTGCCTGCAATTATCTCTGTCTCAGCTCCAGTCGCAATATCCATCATCCACAGGCCGTAGTACCCAGCACCCGTTTTTGCAGCCCTCTTGAAAATAATCTTCTTACCATCTGCGGTGTATCTGGGCATTAGCCCGGAGGTATATTGAGTTAATCTTCCCGTTGCCAGATCGTAAGTCCAGATTATCTCGCTATTTGGAACATACTCATATTTTCCCGTCTGCGGGTTGAACACGAAATCAACAGAATTAAAAGCAATGAAGTTCCCATCAGGGGAGAATACCGGATTCAGTGCATCAGCAGGAGTATTTGTAGTAATCTGCTGGATCGCCATTCCTGATTCTGCTCCAACCATATAAATATGAAAATGCCCGTCTCGCAAAGCATGAAAAGCCAATTTGGTGCCATCGGGAGAAAAGCTTGGAGCATGTTCAGTTTCAGGACGGTAAGTTCTCTGTAAAAGGGCTCTCCCACCTGTTAAGCTTTTTACGTAAATATCTCCATTGCCGGTCTTCCATGACGTAAACGCGATTTTCGTTCCATCCATGCTGACTGCGAAGCGAGCATCTGTGTCCACAAGATCTTCTGCATAAGTAATTTTATCAAGTCTTCGACCGCCCTCTTCAGGGGCAGCAACAGAAAGCCAGTATTTTCCGTACCTCGGTACACAACTTACAAACATTAATAGCATTAACGCCATTGCAATTATGTAACTACTCCTCTTATTCATTAATCCTCCTTATAACGTAATTATAATTCTGCCACTCAGTTTTGCCAACTCTTATGTTTTGTTAACCTCCGGGAAAAATCACAGTTGCTTCCTTCACAATTATTCGTCAATTGATCGCGTAAAGCCACTAATAAAACAATATATTGAACCAGAACGCTTCCGACCATACACGATCCAGAAAGATTTGGGGTTGACCACCTGATTTTTGTAGTGAGGCTCTTACGCCATAACCCAGTGAAAGATCTTTAGTGAAAAATGCTTAAATCCTTCTACAGTGGATATTCTCGCCAACAACAGAAGCAAATTAAACTCCTCCCAAAACAAAATTTGACCCTCCGGTTCCCATTGCAGGTCTGCGGGAGAAAACGGGACTTATATATACATTATATCAGACTCTTTCCCTTCCAAAAGAGACAAAAAAGTCAACATATAGTCTTTCAAATGTCTGGTTATTAGAAAATTATTCCTAATGTGCTCTCTCCCATTTTTGCCAAGCCTCCTTGCAAAATCAGGTTCCTGAATTAACTGTTTTATCCAGAATGCTGTACCTTCTATAGTACGGGTGAGTATCCCTGAATACTTATGCGTTATCTGCAAGGGAATGCCACCAACAGCTCCAGCTATTACAGGTTTCTCTTTCCACAATGCCTCGGCAACCGTCAGGCCAAAACCTTCTTTCAAAGATTTCTGAAGAACAACCGTTGAAGCTCTCTGCAAAGCGTTAATCTCAATATCACTTCCGGGAGGAAGAAGCAAAATAAATATATCGGGATCATCTTTGGCCGCCTCTCTAACCTCATTTAGAACAGCCTCGCCCTCAGGGTCATCTGTTGCTGGACCGCCAGCCAGAACAAGCTGACAGTCTACATGCTTCTTAACTATCCTGTACGCCTTTATAACTCCCACTGGATCTTTTAAGTAATCAAACCTTGAAATCTGAGTGATAATGGGTCTTCTACGTTCTATCTGAAACCTTTCAAGGACGGAGTTTACCTCTTCTTCAGTTAGCTCTCTATTTTTATCGCTGAGAGGATCTATTGACGGAGCAATCAAGATCTGCGGTATTCTAAGTTCTCTCGCAAATGCAGGAGCAGAAAAGATTGCAGCATCGTATTTTTCAATATAACCCTCCAAAAAAATCCAGACATTCTCCTGTGGTGTTGAAAAATCAATATGACACCTCCACAGCCATTGCCCTCCAAGTTCTTTCTTCCTTTCTATAAGCGCTACGGGTTGAGGGTCATGAACAAATATTATATCCCCGACAAGTTCCATAGTTCTCGCATTTTCGTTATTAATCTCGAGAAAATGCTCAAATTCAGATTCATCAATGGAAACCTTCACACCATGCAAAGCGTTATGGAATTTCTTAGTGATCTTGAAAAACTGCTCTCCGCCTTTAATAACGTCCCACCTGGCGTTAATTCCCAGCTGTCTGAGAAGAGGAACCATGCGGTTAAGTATTTCTGCAACTCCACCTCCAACAGAGGTTGAATTGATATTTTGTACTACTTTGCCAGAGAGCCTTTTGCCCAGTTCGAACAATTCTCTGACTACAAAACTGCCAACGATTGGCTCATAGTCTTCAATCTTTCTCATCGAGCCTCCGCTTCAGAATATTCAAAATCCTTGCCCGTAATCCCTCGAGAGTAAACGTATAGGGATCAAGCCTCGATACAACCGCAGCGGCCTCTTCCTCACCCACTGATCTTAGCCAGATGGAGAAATCGTTATCAATTTTTCCGAGTCTCATTCGTGCCTCAAAAACATGAAAATACAGAGAGTTAATGTCAATTATTTCCAGAATTTTGTAAAATTCCTTTAAATCGTTTGCAACATAGCCTGTCTGAAGCACAAAACTCCTGGATTTCATAAAATGAAATTCCATTCCAGGAGGGGCATTCCTTATTTCCGGCTCCATCAGGAGATATTCCTCAATTGTTTTTACAAGTTTATTCTTCAGTTCCATAATAGTCTTAAATTCAATTATGTCTATTGCAGCCAATTTCTCTGCAAGAAGGGTTTCTTGAAGGGTGTTTGCGGTCCAGTATGCGAAGTCATTCGGAGGTTCAGGAGACAAGTAAACATGTTGCTGTAGAAATCTATGAGTATGATAATAAATAACGGAACCTGGAGCTTCTCTTATTCCTTCAAGAAGTTCAATAATGTTTCGAGCTCTTCTATTTGTAAGATAGATCAGATCTAATTTTGTATAAAAATTGAACGGATTCACGAGTTCAGAAGACCTCTCAACAGAGCCCTAACTTCAAGGTAATTCTTGAGTACATATTTGGCGAACGTAGAACCTGACCCAACCTTGATCGTCCATCGTTCTAACGGGAGTGCCTTATACATATCCTCATCCGTCCAGTCATCTCCTATTGCCATAATAAAATGATAATCTTTCTGTGAAATAAAATGAAGACAAGCACTCCCCTTATCCACTCCTGAACATCTAACCTCTATTACCTTGTTGCCTTGCAAAACTTGCAGGTCTACGTTTGAAGTATAGTCCACAAGATGAGTAAAAAGGTCATTTGCAAAATGTGCAGCACGTTCTGGCTCTGAGGCTCTGTAATGCCATGATACTGAGTACTCCTTCTCTTCAACAAATGCGCCAGGCAAACGGTCTGAATAGATTTCCATAATGCTTCTAATTTTTCCTTTCCAGGTATTATCCAACGGTTTTATCAAAGTCCACTCTTCATTCGGTTTTTTAATCCAGACGCCGTGTTCAGCAATCAAACTAACCGGAATTTTACTAAACCAGTAGTCGAGAGTGCCCTTATCCCTTCCACTTACAATCACCACTTCAGTGCCCTTTTGATTTACGAGACTCCTGAGCAACTCAAGCAAATCTTCGTCGGGCTTCGCGAGTTTCGGATTCTTAAAAAAGGGAACCAGTGTGCCATCATAATCAAGGAACAGAATCCTATCTTTTGCTTTATGATAAGCACTGTAAATCCTATTTCTTGTACGTTCTGTAAGAGACTTTGATTCATAAGCTTTACTTGCCTTTTTAATTTCGATCAGAGTCTCAACGAAATCCACTGCCCATCTTGTAACATTATAACGCCTTATTCTTTGCTGCATTTTTGTCATTCTCTCACGCATTTCCATTTTGTCCATTACAAGAGCTTGGGATATTGCATCAACTATTTCCTGTGCGTTATTCGGGTTAACTATTATCGCCTCCTGCAATTCCCTCGCAGCGCCCGCCATTTCGCTTAGGATAAGAACCCCTTCGTTGTCCCCTTTTGCAGCCACATACTCCTTAGCCACAAGATTCATCCCATCTCTCAAGGGAGTGACGAGCGCAATATCACTCACATAATACAATGCTGAGAGTTGTTCGTAGTTCAGATGCTTGTACTGATAAATAATTGGCTGCCAATCGATAGTTCCAAACTTACCATTTATTTTACCAACAAGTTCATCAATTTGTCTTTTCATGATCTGGTAGTGCTCCACCCCGATTCTCGATGGTACTATTACCATTACGAGAACAATCTTCCTTGTCCATTCCGGGAATTTATCAAGAAATATTTCGTATGCTTTTAACCGATTCGCGACCCCCTTTGTATAATCAAGCCTGTCGATAGACAAAATAACTTTAAATTTCTCAAAACTCTCACTTAAGTTAATTATTTCCCTCTTGACCTGCGCCCTAAAACGAGCTTTGTAATACTTATTGAAGTCTATTCCCATCGGAAAAGTGTCAACTTTTACCACTCTACCATCTACATTTAGAATTCCCATACTGTTTTCAAGTCCAAGAATTCTTAACACACTCTTAAGGAAATGCTGGGAATAGTCAAATGTGTGAAATCCTATAAGGTCTGCACCGACAAGCCCCGCGAGAATCTCCTCTCTCCATTTATTTGGGAGTATTGAATAGATATCATAAGCTGGGAATGGAATGTGAAGAAAGAACCCAATGGGATTTCTATCTCCTAACCTTGACCGTATCATCTTCGGTAACAACATTAAGTGGTAATCGTGAACCCAGATAACATCTCCAGGTCTCACTACTTCCATAATAGCATCACAAAAGAGTTCATTAACCTTTCTGTATGAGTCCCAAAATTCTTCATCATACACGACGTAAGTTGGAAAGTAGTGAAAAAGAGGCCATATGGTTTTATTACAAAAACCGAGGTAAAATCTCTCCATTAATTTTTCCTGAACAAAAACAGGATATGCATTATATTCCATAAGTGCCTTAGTTCGGAGATCTTCCCTGAATTCTTTCTTCAAATATGCACCAGGCCATCCTACCCATACATATGGTTTTCTCCTAACCGTTGAACCTCTCAATGAATCAAGATAAGCACTCAATCCAGATACAAGGCCTCCCGGAGATGGTTCTAAAGTAAAATGCCCACCTTCCTCCTTAATCGAGAAAGGAAGCCTATTAGATACCACAAGCAGTCTCATACCACCTCTATTGATGGAATCCTTTAAACTTTAGAAGATCGAAAGAGGCTCCGCCAAAATGTACGACTCTCTGAGGATAGGGGAATTGAATCCCTTCTTCCTTATATCTTCTGTGTAGCTTCTTAATGAACTCGTGTTTTACATGGTATTGATCAGTATACTGTTTTACGCGCAGTATAACACTGAAATCTATGCTACTGTCTGAAAATGTGTGAAATCTAACAAAAGGTTCAAACTTGCTTACCCCGCCTGTTATCTCTCTTAGAACCTGCTTCGCAACTTCAATTGTGACTCTTTCAACCTTTTCAAGGTCACTATCGTAAGTAACACTTACCTGAACGATTACAAAAAGTTCTTTATCAGGAAGATCAAAGTTCTTCACGATTGCGGAAGACAATTTGGTGTTCGGCACAATTATAATATTATTCGAAAGTTCCCTAATAGTAGTGCTCCTCCATGTTATGTCTTCTACAAAGCCTTCTTCACCAGTTTCAAGCCTTACAAAATCACCTACTCGTATTTTTCCAGCAAGGAGGATATTAATACCAGAAATCACATTAGTAAGTGTTTCTTGGAGAGCCAAAGCAACTGCAACTCCTCCTACCCCTAACCCGGTGAGGATTGGGGTAATGGAAATACCAAGGTGGTGAAGGGCAGTAAGTACTCCCAAAAGGAGAACTAAAACTCTGACGGTTCCTGAAATCAAACTTACTCCAGGTAAAGATCCTCTAACTCTGGCAAGCCCAAGATCCACCAGTTTTGCGCTGATGTTAGCAAGAATAAGACTTACAGACATAATCCCAAGCACACTAAGAACTTTCTTTATTACATAAAGAATCGAAGCATTTATATGCAAAATTTGAAGAGCGAAATATCCAGATAGCAAAATAGTCCATGCTAAAATCCAGAATTTGAGAGAACTATAAACAACTCTTTCGGTTTCCAAATGTCTTTTTGTTGCTCGAATAAGGAGTTTCCTCAATAACACTATATCGAACAGAGCCCCAAGTAAACCTACACCTGCCAATATTAGAAGCCAAAACGTCAAACCCTTCATACCCATAACTTAACCTCTTATGATATTATAAGCTCTCTCAGTCCCTATTACAAATTATCTAATTTGACTAAAATTCCTCTACTCCTTGAATAGATAAACTTTATCAGGATCCAAATAAATCTGAATCTTCTCCCCTTCCCTTATTCCGCTCTCTTTAGTAGTAAGAGTGATTTCAAATGAACCGAGTTCAACCAGCACAAGTCTTTCTTTACCGAGGTTTTCAATGCTCCTCACAGATCCCAAAAAGTGCGCTTTTTCAGAAGATCTCGCAATACTAATGTTTTCCGGACGTATTCCAAAGAAAATTTTAGACCCTGCCTTTAAGTTAGAAGAAAAAACCTTTATCGAGGGTATTTCCAGTCTAATACCTCCAAACTCCAGGAACCACAGTCCTTTATCTAAAATAAGGTCTGCTCCTAATACGTTCATAGGAGGAGTTCCGATAAATGTTGCCACAAAAGTGTTACATGGAGAGGCATACAATTCCTCCGGGGTTCCTATCTGTTCTATTTTCCCTGCTCTCAAAACTGCAATTCTATCACCCAGGGTCATAGCTTCAATTTGATCGTGAGTTACGTACAAAGTAGTTACACCGAGTCTCCGCTGCAGGGATTTAAGATCAGACCGCATTGAAACTCTCAGTTTCGCATCTAAATTAGAAAGGGGCTCGTCCAGGAGAAAGATTCTTGGCCTCCTCACTATCGCTCTGGCGATAGCAACTCTTTGCCTCTGCCCACCGGAGAGTTCTGCTGGAAAAGCAAACAGCAAATCTTCAATGTTCAAAAGTTTTGCCACCTCATTAACAGAATCTTTTATTAAGTCTTCTTTGTGCTTGCTGATTCGCAAAGGAAAAGCGATGTTATCATAAACATTAAGGTGTGGGTATAAGGCATAGCTCTGGAAAACCATGGCAATGTTTCGCTCACGCGGAGAGATGAAAACCTTTTTCTCAAAAGAAGCTACCAGTTCTTCCCCAAAGAAAATCTCACCACCTGAAGGCTTTTCAAGTCCAGCAACTAAGTTCAAAATAGTTGACTTGCCACACCCGCTTGGACCCAATAGCACGAAGAACTCACCATCATTAACCTCTAAGGATACATTATCTACCGCAACAACTACACGACTTTTTGACACAAACTTTTTGGAAAGATTCACTAATCTAAGTGTCATCCCTTAACAGCTCCCCTCGTTAAACCTTGAATTATATTCTTTTGAAAAACAATGATTAAAATCACAATTGGTAAAGTCGTTACCGTAGAAGCTGCCATTATTGTCCCCCATGGTATCTCGCCGTGAAGCCCTTGAAAAAGTGCAATACCAACAGGTACAGTCCTCGCCCTGAAATCTGTCGTAAGAAGGAGTGCAAACATAAATTCGTTAAATGCAAAAATAAATGCCAGAATAAAAGTAGTGAATATTCCTGGCTTTGCAAGTGGCCACATTACCTTGAACAGGGTTTTCCAGACTGTGCATCCGTCAATTGTTGCTTGCTTATCGATTTCCATCGGTATACCTGAGAAATAGCTTACGAGTATCCAGAGGGAAAGAGGCATAATCCACGCAGTATAAGGCAGAATTAATCCCACATATGTATTGATCAATCCAAGCTTTGACATCACATTAAACAAAAACCCAACTATGCTAATCTGCGGAAACATTGAAAATCCAAGTACAAACATCAGGAAGACGGACTTACTCGGAAAAGGAAGTCTCGTAATTGAATATGCAGCCACGCTCGCAATTAAAACAGTAAGAAAGGCGCTAAACCCTGAAATTACCACACTGTTACGCAAATAGTCCAGAAAATGCAAATTAGGATTTTTAAACAATTCAATGTAATTTTCCACCGTTAGAATAAAACCAGTTCTTCTACCGAGGAAATCCGCAGATTCGGCAAAACTCACGATAATCATGTAAATAAAGGGGGTTGAAGTAAATAGTGCTGTAAAAGTGATACCCGAAATCAAAAGAACTTTTTTCCAGAATTCTTCGTTCACTTTAAAACCTCCCCGTATTTACTGAATTTCAAATAAAGAATCGCCATTATAAGTGAGATTATGAAAAGAACGGTTGAAACTGCAGATCCAAACCCAAAATCACCTGATACAAAGTACTTAAACGCATACAAAGAGATAGAAGTCGTACTTCCACCAGGACCGCCTTTTGTGAGTACATATATTAGATCAAACACTCTCAAAGCATCTATCGTTCGAAAAAGTAAAGCAACTATGATAAAGGGCTTTAAGAGGGGTAGGGTTATTTTCCAGAATCTCTGCAGGAAGTTAGTCCCATCAACCTTTGCCTGAGAATATAGTTCTTCGGGGATAGCCTGAAGGCCCATTAATAGAATTATGGCAACAAACGGAGCAGTCTTCCNNCATCAGAGAGAACGAGAGCTAAGAATGCGCTGAAAGACGTGCCAAACCAATTTATGGGTTCGATCCCCAACCTTCCCAAAACAAAATTAGCGAGGCCGTAATGAAAATTGTAAATTAGTTCCCAAACTCTACCTGAGATTGCCACTGGAATAGCCCACGGAACCAAAACTATTCCTCGAAATAAACCCCTTGCTGGAAATTGCTCATTCATAAGAAGTGCAAAAATCATACCGACAAACAATTCAAGACTAACTGAGACCACTACAAATGCAAGAGTAAAACTTACAGATTGAATAAAAAACCGATCAGTAAACAGTCTTTTGTAGTTTTCAAGGAATACAAATTCCCTGGGCAGGTATGATACGTCCCTTAAAAACCCGTTGTAAATAGTCCCCATCACCGGAGACATGAGAAAAGCAATAAGAAAAACGATAACAGGAAGTACAAGTATTAAAGCCTCCAAACGTTCTTTTGCTGTTATATATTCTGGATTTTTACTTCTCATAACGGTTCACAATGTCTTTAATCTCTATCTCCGCTTTTGACAGTGCCTCTTCAGGAGAGATTCTTCCCGCAAGTGCGCTGTTTATATACCTTTGGAGAACCTCAGAAATTTGCGTATAGTAAGGAACCGCAGGCCTCGGATAGGCATTCTCAAAGACATCCCTTAGTGTTTTGAGATGCGGTAGCTTTTCAAGCACCTCTGGGTCTGCATATATATCAACCCTCCCGGGATTCCATCCAAGGTTTAATGCAAGTTTCTTTTGAACATCGTACGAAGTCAGGTATTTAACAAACTCCAGCGCCTCTTCCCGCTTGTCAGTAAAACGTGATATACCCACGTGCCATCCACCAAGGGTAGAAGCGCTTCTACCACCTGGGAAGTGAGGAAGAGGTGCTATTCCCACTTTACCCTGTAGAGGGGAACCCTCGATCTCGTGATTTCCCCATGCATATGGCCAGTTTCTCTCAAATAAAGCATTACCCTGCTGGAAAAACAACCTTACTTCTTCCTCTTTCATCTCTGTATATGTATTGGGCGGGGAAATTCCGTATGAATGTACCAAATCTCTCATAAAACCGAGGGCACCGACGTTTTCTCGCGAATTTACGATAACGGTATCTTTGCTAATCACAACTCCACCATTGTTCGACACCGCAAACTCCAGAAACGTGCACACTAAACCTTCATATTGCGCACCCTGCCAAACAAAAGCCCAAAAATCAGAATTAAACACACTCCGTTCGTGAGCCTGGATTTTTTCAGATACTCTAACCAGGTCCATCCAGGTTTCGGGTGCTGTTTTGTAGCCATACTTCTCAAGCAAATCTCTTCTATAATATAGAAGACCTCCATCGACGTATATTGGAAGTGCAAGTAGTTTCCCATCGTACATATCCGACAGATTGATGACCGTGTGGAAGAATTTTTCTATCTCAATATTTTTTGATTCAGTCCACGGTTTCAAATCGTAGAGCCAACCAGAGGAAGCAAACTGCCCTATCCAGGCAACATCCATAAGAAATACATCAGGGTCTGATTTTTTCGATTTAAGGGAAATCAAGAGCCCCTGCCGCCTCTGGTCAGTGTCGGTAGGCTGTCTTTGAATTGAAATCTTGATACCAGTCTCCTTTTCAAAACCCTCTACAATTGCCTCCCAGAAGTCCAGCTCGTTAGGTGCTCCACCTACGGCAAAAGTTAATGCTCTTTCTCGTCTCCCACAACCATAAAAGGATGCAACTGCAAAAAGAGTGAGAATCAAAACTAACTTATGCAGCTTTCCTACACTTCTCATTGCCACCCCCGAGTGTTTAATACATTATAAAGGTCCAAAAACACAATCTAAAAAATGGAAAACCAGCGTAGTTCTGTTGAAAATCCGTAGAGTTTATCTTAATGTGATAACATCAAGGAGGATTAAATGGAGTGCAAAAAGGAGACTAATCTGAAATCAAGGTGTAATTGTTCCTATCCTATCTGCCCAAGAAAGGGTATTTGCTGTGATTGTATAGCATATCACCGGTCACACGGTGAACTTCCAGCATGCTACTTCCCTCCCGAAGCCGAAAGGACATACGATAGGTCAATTGAGTATTTCATTGAGGTATACAAGACAAAACGTTGACTTTGAGATAGTGCATCGAAACCTTATTCTTTTGTGAGCTTTACTGTACAGTATTACAAGTTCCTACAATATACGGTGCGCAAGGCGTCCGATAGCTTGCTATTTCAGCAGTTTCTCGATCTTCTCTCCTAATATTTTGTCCATTTCTGGCAGGGAGCCCACAATTCTGGCCGAAATGTACCCAGACCTGTCTATTATTACGTGGGTTGGAACAGCAGTAACATTGTACTTTTCGTAAGTATTTGAAATGTCAAAAGCGACAGTATACTTAAACTCGTTCTGTCCAAGAAAGTTTGAGACTCTTTGCTTCTGATCATCAGTTATACCAATAAAAACTACATCTTTGTTTCCACTGTATTTATCTACAAGCCTGTTCAGATCAGGAATCTCCCTTCTGCAAGGGCCGCACCAGGTAGCCCAGAAGTTAAGAACAACAATTTTACCCTTAAGATCTTTCAGAGCGATCTTCTTCCCATTCAGAGCCTGAACTTCAAAATCCTTTGCAGAAACTAAATTCTGCCGCACCTGCTGTTCCAGGTTAAGAATTAAAAAATCCACAGAATCTTTCTCAATCCCTTTTTGTCCAAGTTTTTCAGAGACCATTTTCCTAAGATTTTCTTCCTCGGAGCCGGTAACGACGGCAAAAGCATAGTGTTGAATGGCCTTCTCAATATCTCCGCTATCCAGCAATAGGTCACCCAGCATCTCATGATCTCCATAGTCGGCATTTAGATCACCGCCCTGCGCTTCAATTGCTCTTTGTAATGACTCAATTGCCTTCTCAGGATTACCAACATTAATAAAGTACCTCGACTCCACCCTGTAAAGATTGGTCTTTTTCCTGCTCACTGACTTATGCCTCTCCTCTCTTGAGTAGAATGGGTACGTGAAAGAGTAGCTCACTGGATTGAACAACTTTTCAGCCGAGGCAAGCAGACTGTCAACTATTCTGTAGTTCAAAGTGCCCATATCCATTCTGAGAGAAGCTTCAACAAAATAGGGCTCGGGGTCATGAGGAAGGATCTCCCTTACTCTCTGAAGATATTTCAGCGCTGTGATGGTGTCCCCCTGAACAAGGTAGCCATAATAAAGTGAATAGTAATAGTTTCTCAAAACATTCTTTATTCTCGAAGAAGGCTCTTGAATGAATTCTGCATACTTGTTAAGTCCTACCTCAAGCCACTTTACTCCATCCTGCGGACTTAAGTTCCTGGCATACTGATATAGATAGCTCATCGCAACATCCAGAGCCCCCGGGATGTAAGGATGCTCTGAAATGTACTTAAAATAATCGTAAGTTTTTGAGAAGGAGAAAAAATATGCAACATTAAACGCCGAAACAATAGAAAGCAGATCCCCGTTCTCATAAAGAGAATCTGCCGTTTTCTCAAGGTCGTAAAGGTACTTCGCTCTCTTTCTCTCGTCTTTAATCTTAAAGTATTCCACGACCTTTTTTCTCCCAAAGGCCATCGGCTCTCCCGGGTAGTATTTCATTTCCCTGTCGTAACATTTCACAGCCCTTGTGATTATTTTCCTTTGTTCTTTCTCTTTTACACTCCTTGGATACGGAATAGCCTTTTCCTTGTGAAGTCCACAATAGTAATAAGCAAGGTGCTGTGGTTTGTTGCCGTAATAGAAAATCAGCCCACTTCCATCCTCAAAGTAAATAGAGTCCGAATCTACAACTCTCCAGATCGCATAGGAAGTCAGAGTGTCTGAATCAAACTTGAAAACCCATTTGCCTTCCTGCTTCTGAGGGGAAATCACGTCAAACTGAAAATCCAGATTATTTTTCAAATAAACTACTTCCATAATCGGATTTTTAAGATTCTCTTTTAGTATTATTGTAACTCCGTCACCTGCCTGAGGTTCTTCTGGAATTACTTTTACTTTAGAGCATCCCGCTAACACCACCAACATTATTATTGAAACCATCACGGCTATCCTCCTATCAATTTTCATACGTACCCTCCTGGCCACCAAAAAGTTTAGTAATCTCTTCGCTCTTACCCTCGGCGATTTCTGAGGGTGTCAATTCTGAAGCGACTCTTCCTTCGTGCAAAAAAAGCACTCTATCTGCAAGGCTCAGAGCCACATCAAGGTCATGAGTTACTATTATTGCCGTATTCTTTTTTTCTTCATTCAATCTCCCAATGATTTCAATCACAGTACTTCCAGTACCTGGATCAAGGCCTGCTGTAGGTTCGTCATAGAGGACAAGGCGTGGTTCCGTCACGAGAGCCCGCGCAATGGCAACTCGCTTCTTCATTCCACCAGATAGCTCACTAACTCTCAGATATTCACTGCCCTTCATATTTACCATCTCGAGCATATGCAGCACTCTTTCTCTGACCTGAGCTTCATCAACATCTTTCCTCACAAAAGGGTAGGCCACATTTTCAAAAACGGACATTGAATCAAACAGTGCTGAATTCTGAAATACAAAACCGATATCCTCTCTGAGTTTCAGGAGCTCACTTCTCCTTATTCTGAAAATATCTCTTCCAAAGAGTTTAACCCTTCCTCTGTCGGGCCTTATGAGACCAACAATGATCTTTAACAAAACTGTCTTCCCAACTCCGCTTCTTCCAAGAACACACAGTGATTCACCAGTTTTCACAGAAAAAGATATGTTATCAAGGACCTTGTTTTCAACAAAAGACTTGCAAACTTTTTCCAGCTGAACGACCTCATCCATAAAGAATACTCCCAATTACATAATCAAAGAGTAGCACAAATACAGAAGAATAAATTACAGCTCTCATTGTCGAAACACCAACGCCTCTCGCTCCTTCTCTACTGTTTAGACCCATAAAACAACTAATCGAGGTAATAACAAAACCGAATACGATCCCCTTCAGAATCCCACCAGTGAAATCCTTTACATAGAAATAATCCAGAAAAGACCTGAAAAACACCGAAAAATCGAGGCCCAGCATAAGCCTTGAAATGAGAGATGAACTCAAAATAGCCATAAAATTAGCAAAAACCACAAGCAACGGCGTTACAAAGGTTCCCGACAAAATCCTTGGAAATACCATATACTTGTAAGGGTCTATTCCCATAACTTCCATTGCATCGAGCTGCTCGGTAACCTTCATAGTCGCCAGCTCCGATGCCATTGCAGCCCCGGCTCTCCCTGCAAGAATTAACGCAGTAAGGACAGGCCCAAGTTCAATGGTAATCATTTTTCCTACTCCCGCACCAAGCAAGTCTAACGGTAAAAGCCCCCTTATTTGATAAGCACTTTGAATACTGGTTACCATGCCAGTAAAGGATGCTGCCAGTGCGACAATGAATAAAGAACTTATGGCAAAGAACTCAAGCTGCCTGAAGATTTCCTGCCTTCGCAGGACTTTTATTCCAGAAAAAGAATAATACACCATAAGGAAATATGCGCCGAGGTTTCTGATTACATCCCTAATTCTTGCTATTACCACCTGAATCTTTCCAGAAAATGCGTGTCGAAATCACCTTTGGCGAAACTCTCATCTTCAATCAACTTGAGGAAGAACGGAATTGTCGTTTTCACCCCCTCTATTACAGTCTCTTCAAGTGCCCTCCGGAGCCTCGAAATGGCAAGGGCTCTACTCTTGTCAAAAACAACCACCTTTGCAAGGAGTGAATCGTAATTGGAGGGAACAGTATAACCTTGATAGATGTGAGAATCTACCCTAACACCGGGACCACCAGGAAGGTGCAAAACATTTATGGTACCAGGGGAGGGTGCGAACCCCCTTTCGGGATCCTCTGCGTTTATTCGTACTTCAATAGCATGCCCAAAAATCTTCACATCAGACTGCGAAATCGGGAGCTTTTCTCCCATAGCCGCGAGAATTTGCAGCCTGATAATATCCTCTCCAGTAACCCATTCCGTTACGGGATGCTCCACCTGGATTCTCGTATTCATTTCCATAAAATAGAATTCTCCTTGAGAATCCAGAAGGAATTCCAGAGTGCCTGCTGAATAATATCCAATGGAGAGAGCTCCCTCCACTGCCTTCTCTCCCATAATCTCGCGCAATTTCTTATCAACGGCTGGGGAAGGAGCCTCCTCAAGCAATTTCTGATGCCTTCTCTGAATAGAACACTCCCTTTCCCCGAGGTAAACCATATTCCCAAACTTATCTCCTATAACCTGGATTTCAATGTGTCTTGGTTTCTCTACATATTTTTCCACGTATACACGCGGATCTCCAAAAGCAGTTTCAGCTTCCTTTTGAGCCATAAAAAAGGCCTTCTCAAGACCAGCGACATCCCTGACAATTCGCATTCCCCGACCGCCACCCCCCGCTGCAGCCTTTATGATTACAGGCAAACCTATTTCGTCAACTACTTTCTTAACCTGACTCAGAGACTCCACAGGTCCGTCAGTACCAGGAAGAATTGGTACACCTACCTTTTTCATAGTTTTCCTCGCTTCAATCTTGTCGCCCATAAGCCTCATCGACGAAGGAGATGGTCCAATGAATACCATTCCACTGGCCTCAACAAGTTCCGCGAAATCTGGATTTTCAGCCAGAAAACCGTAACCAGGGTGAACCGCGTCGGCATCGGAAACTTCTGCAGCACTGAGTATCCGAGAAAAGTTCAAATAGCTGTCCTTCGCTGCTGCAGGTCCAATGCAAATAGCGTAGTCAGCCATTTCAACATGGAGCGCGTTCCTATCTGCCTCAGAATATATCGCAACGGTTTCAATTCCAAGCTCCTTAAGAGCCCGTATCACTCTGACTGCTATTTCACCGCGATTAGCTACAAGAACCCTTCTAAACATGGGGAAATTTTAAGGCTTCAAAAGCATACCAACAACATCAAGGTCTTCTCGTACATCTGTAATTCTGACTTTCCCTACAAAGTTTTCGCCAGTAGATCGGGGCAGCAGAACTCTGAAATCTACAAAAGGTGCGTCAAATTGTGACCACGTCTCATTACCATTTTTGAAAACCAGAATATCTTCACCAATAAGCCTTTTTTGGACTCTGTACATAACTTCGCGAGCGACTTCAAAAGCCATCTGGAAACGATCCTCTTTCAGTTCAGGATCCAGGTCTTCAAACTCAAAACTTGAAGTACCTGGTTCATGGGAATACTTAAAGACAGAAATTCGCTCGGGTTGTTCTTTTTCAACGAAATCAAGAAGAAGTTTAAAATCATTGTCGCTTTCTTCAGGGAAACCTACCATAATATCTACCCTCACAAAAAAGCCTTTAAGATATTTCCTGATGAGTTCAATTGAACGCAATACTGCTTTCCTGCCACCAGCCCTTTTCATACTCTTCAAGACCCTTTCCGAAACGTGCTGAACAGGCACATGGAGATAAGGAAGTATTCCATTGGTATCTCTTATGGTGCAAATTACTTTCTCATTCAGTCCATGAGGGTGTAAATACATCAGGCGATACCACGGGCCTTCAGGCAACTTCAATAAAAGTTTTTCCAGAGTCTCACCAATGTCGACGCCATAAAGGGTCAAGTCCTCAGCAATTAAAATAAATTCCTTCGCCCCGGCATCATACTGCATCTTTATCTCATCCAGGATATCTACAGGAGGCCTTGATCTGAGTGGTCCTCTGATTTTTGATATAACGCAATAGCTGCATCTTCTCGAACACCCTTCCTGTACCTTAACATAATGAAACAGAGATTGGCCACAAAAACATTGATTATCTTTGGTCGGAAGAGTCAGCTGTTTTGCATGTTTTGTCTTTTGGATTCCTGTAAGTTCGTCTATGTAAGCGGCCCTTAAATTCCTGTTTTTGAAAGAATTTTTACCAAGCCTTTCAACTGCACACCCTGTAACAAGAATCTCCTTTTTCCTTCTTTGCCAGAAAGCAATCCTTTCTTCAAGTTCCTTTAGAGCTTCTTGAAGAAAACCACAACTATTAATAATAATGATTTCGGCCTGTTTTGATGGAGAAGGGCGCAGTCCTTTATCAATCAGCGCTTTATAGATCACCCTCGTGTCAACTTCGTTCTTTGGACATCCGAGGGTCTCCACATAAAAGGACTTAAAATCCGTCATATAGCCTTTCGGCAAGAAGGGGATTCAAACCCGCTTTGATTACATCCGCTGCAACGGTATCTATATCATACTCAACCCTGTAGTTCTTGTAAATCCCCTCCTCTACGTCGAGAATTCCAAAGCTTGCATCCGGGTTTCCGTCTCGCGGCTGGCCAACGCTACCTGGATTAATTAAATATCGTACACCATTCTCGAATCGGACTGAATTCCCAAGCATATTTACCCTATCCTTCTCCTCATCGTATCCATATGCAACGGGGATGTGAGTATGTCCTACAAAAATTGCTTTATACCATGAAAGTCGGAGTTCTCTCGCAGCATGGGCTGACGAGTATATGTAGTTAAAATCCTCAGGCTCTGAAGGGGTCCCGTGGACAAAGTGTAGGTCCGATGCATCCTTTGTAAAAGGTAACGCCTTCAAAAATTCAATCGACTCTTTCGAAAGAATACCTACATTGTAAAACAGTGCGTCCCTTGCCATTTCATTGAAGAAACGAGCTATGGTTTGTGGATGTAAAATACCATAATCGTGATTCCCAATGACAGCGATATTCAATTTATCTTTCAGCATTCCAATGACCTCGTTTGGATAAGTATAGTAACCGACAAAGTCGCCAAGACATATAATTTCATCATATCCAATGCGCTTTGCCTTCTTCAACACCGCCTGAAGGGCAGGAAGATTTGAATGAATATCAGAAATAATCAAATACTTCATTTTCTCAACCCCAGAGTTCTACAGATAGAGTCCATAACCGCGTTGACGAGGAGTGGGGCTCTGTTAGAAGAGTACTTTTTCGCAAGATTTACAGCTTCGGAGATTGTTACTTTAAATCCAACGTCTTCCATCGCAAGAAGCTCGCAGACGGAAAGTTCGAGGATTGCCAGATCCAGAGAATTCATCCTTTCCACTTCCCATCTTTCAAGGTGCTGATTGATAAATTCATCTGCTTTATCCTTATGCATCCTGTATGCTTCCAATTCCCTTTTGAAAAAACTCAAGGCTTCCTCATCCACTCTTGGTATCTCCAGGTCTTCTTCATCAACAAGGGTAAGGACTTCTTTTTCACAATCTTCGAGGTTAAGCTTTTCTTTAATTCTTGTGCAATATACAGTGAACAGTGCTAATTCTCTTGCTATTCTTCTTGATTCAGCTATTCCCATACTCTAAAAAGTCTGTTAAAGTCTCAACAAGCTTTCTGTTTTGTTCTGGTGTTCCAACAGTAATTCTTAAACATGTGGGAAGACTGTAGTTTTTAACGGGTCTGACAATTATCCCTCTTTTCAAAAGATAGTTGTAGGGCTTATCGGAATCCACCCCCAGATCCACAAGGACAAAGTTACACGCAGATTTCCAGTATTTTATTCCCAGCCTTGAAAATTCAGAATAAAGATAGTTAAGCCCCTCAGAATTTACCCTGCGCGAACGCTCCACGTGTTCATAATCATCAAGGGCATAATAAGCTGCGATCTGCGCCAGAGAATTGACATTAAATGGTAGCCTGGTCCTCCCAAGAGCATCAATGATGTCTCTCTTTGCAAAGGCATATCCGAGCCTTAAGCCCGCAAGCCCATAAATCTTTGAAAAAGTCCTAAGCACAACTACGTTTTTCCCCTCTCGTACATAATCAACAGTTTCTTTAAACTCACTTCCCTGGGCGTATTCATAATATGCTTCATCCCATACTACTATAACATCTTCAGGAACACGCTCCATGAACTCTTCGACTTCTGATCGCTCACAGACTGTACCTGTAGGATTATTAGGATTTGCTATAAAAACTACCTTTGTGTCCTCCCTTATTGACTTTAAAATACCTTCAAGGTCAATCTTCCCATCAACCATCGGCGTCTCAATAACTTTTGCTCCAATCAAATCTCCGATGATCTTATACATAATAAAGGATTTCTCTGAAACTACAATGGACTCTCCGGGATTAACAAAAGCAAGACCAATCATTAACATAATCTCGACAGACCCATTCCCAATAATCGTTTCCTCAGCCTCAAATCCGTTTTTCGAAGAGATCTTCTTAATCAGCTCATATGCCGAATCATCAGGGTATAAGTTCAAGTCTTTTATATACCTTGAAACAGCTTCCATCGCCTTCGGTGAAGGGCCAAGTGGATTCTCGTTGGACGCGAGCTTTATAATTTCGCCTTTGATCCCAAGCTCCCTTGCAAGCTCTTCAATAGGCTTACCCGGGACATAGGGCTTCACGCTTCTTAACTTCCATCGGGCAAGTTTATGCATGTCCCCTCCACAGGTTTACTCAAAATATGTTCCACTACTCCATCTTTCCTCACAACTATCTTAGAATCAGGTCTCGTAAAGTGTAGAATTATTCTTCGATTCACCAGTACCGAGATTGGAAAATCTTCCGAAACAACTTCTCGATTCACAAAGTTCTCCGTGAAATCGTACTCTCTGAAGTAAACTCCTGAAAATCCAAGATAGGAAAGCATTCCAAGAAATAATTTCAAAGCAATGTACTTTGCAGCATCACGCTCCCCGAAAAGTTCCGATTCAAATATACCTTTCGAATTTACAACCAATCTCGGACCACTGAGTTGAATGACAAAATAGTTTCCAAAAGGCAATACCTTAGGTTCAGGCTCATTGCTAAAACCAACAGATTCCCGAGTTTTCTGTGCAAACTTCCTGGATTCTTCGCTCCTTTCATAGAAAAAGATGTAGAAATCATCTGGAACATTCATCTTTGAATTACTTATCTGGATTGCAAAGTTCACTTGCTCAGAGAGCGCCCTCTTGACCTTCGCGTAGTCGTCAATTTCCGCCCAGGGATATGCTCTGGTGCGAATGGGGATGCCTCCTGCAAACTTCACAAGACCTGAGAGGTATTCACCTATTAACCAGCTTCGCCTGGTGGAAATCCCATCCAGCACGTCTCTATTGTCAATATCAATAAAGACCCTCACGTTCCTGAAAATACCATTATAAACGGGAGTAAGATAGACAGATTCGGGTTTACCTGATACGAGCTCCTTCGATAGTGGATAATATCCATCGAAGGAAAAACTAACCTTTTCCTTCTCAACATCTGATGGTCTTTCCAGTTCAAAAATGCCGAATTCTTCAGAATAGTCACAGGACGTTTCTCCAGAAACTAAAACCCCTTTTAGTGGATGTTTTGTAACTTCATCAAACACAAAACCCACGATGTTGGATTTTCTCCGTGGAATATTCTCCACACTCAACCTTCCATTTAAATCGCCAATGTTGAAATGAATTTGAATATCGTCTTTCAAACCTTCCAGCAAAATGCAAAAAGTGCCTTCCTCATCAGAAATTTCTCTTTTTGCCTTCAAAACAGTCTCAAGTTCCTCAGGCTTATATATTCCCCTTCTTACTGCTCTTACGCTTGCATCCAATTTTTCAATGCTCATCCTGATGCCTTCAGGAATCGGAATAAGATTCTTATCAAAAGCTTTTATCTTAATAAGCTGGAACCCTGTATAGGGATTTATCGATGCCACAAAATACTCAGCTTTTGGATCAAGTTCAACATATTCTTTGATGTGGGGTATTCCAGTATCATCCAGTGTTCTGCCATAAACTTCAATAAGCCGTCGACCGCTTCTAATTAAATTCTTGCATAAGACTACTGTCTTCTTCTTTACATAATATTTGTTATAATTGGTTCCATCCACCCTCACATAAACCTTTTCCTTTAAGAGTGGCTTGCTAAAATTGAATCTTATCTCGTCTTCCCGAATCTCAAATCCGTTATAGGCACACATCTTCTTACTGCTAAAGGACTGCAATGCTCCTTTAATAATTTTTGCGATATGTTCGAGGCGTTTCTCTTTCTTAAGCCTATCTTTTTCGTCACTATTCGTGAGATATGAGACCTCAAGGAGCACTCTTGCAGGGATATTGCTTCCTAAAACCGTATACCGAGAAGGCATGGGAACGTGGCAGGGAATGTCAAATTTTGCGCGAAAAGCCCGGTACAATTCATCAGCCAGGTCCTTGGAAGGACCGGTCTCCTCAAAGGGATAATAAATCTCCGTTCTATTTACGTTAGTATTCATCAGAGAATCTGCATTAAAGTGTATAGAAAGAAAAATATCTGCAGATTTTTCCATAGCGAAGAGAATACGGTCCTCAAGGGACATCGAAATGTCCTCTTCCCTGGTAAGATACACTTCAAACTTTTTGCAAAGGAACTCTTTAAGTATTTTTGAAAGTCTGAGATTAATATCTTTTTCAAGAACTCCTGAAAGACCGACAGCGCCAGAGGTTTCGCCTCCGTGACCGGGATCAATCACCACTCTTAATTTAGAAGAACTCATTGTAAAATTGTAATAGATAAAATCAGAACGTTCAAAAACATCAGGATTTAGTGTGCAACAAATCACAGGTGGTTCCCCAAAATGAAGGTTGCAAATTCAAGTATTTTATATCATTATCATCCTGTATCAGGAGGTATGTCATGAATGTCGGGACACTAGATGCATTAATAAGAACAGTAGTGGGGTGGGTATTAATTCACCTTGCTATTATTACCAAAATCTCCTTATCCCGGCCACTGAAAGTTATCCTTCTAATAATTGGTCTGGTGCTAATAATTACTGCAGTAACGAGATATTGCGGGTTATACACACTTTTCAAAATTTCCACCTTCAAGAGCTAACGAGGCAAAAGGCCCGCAAGTAATTTCGTAGAAAAGTCTTTATAATAAAAGTATGCCAATTCCTGAAAAATTACTTGAATTTATATGCTGTCCAAAATGCAAAGGAGACCTGAAATACGATGCTTCTACAGACACCCTTGTGTGCAGTAACTGTAGACTCAAATATCCAATTGTTGATGATATCCCGGTTCTAATTGTAGAGGAGGCTGAGCCTCTTGACAACAGCTCTGATTCTGCTTAATCTTTATACAAGTTTCGTTGCCCTCAAAGAAGCCTCAGGTAGCCGAATTATAATTAGTTTCAGGGGACCAGACCATTTTTTCTCCATCATTACGGATGAAAAGGGAAACAACCTCCACTTGCTCCTAGGAGAAACTCTAGTTGACTTGTCTAATGAAGCCCCGCTCATTCCTTTTTTCGACATCAAAGTCGCACTTAGCAACAACGCTTCCTTTCATTGCAAAGTAAACCCCATAAAGGTTTCCTCCATTGAGGGTGCGCTGATTCCCACAGTTCCTTATTTTACCGACGATGGTCTTACACCGCACTATTCAGTGTATCGGGGAGCAAAAGCGCCCGAAAAAACTCTTTTGTGCAGTGGAAAAACAGAAATCATTAACGGCATACCCACAGCTCACATACTCTTTTCACCCTATCTTTACGATCCCGAGACTGGAAAGCTCACATACATAATGGAAGCAGAACTGGAAATTACAATAAAGGAAACGAAAGAAAAATTTCTCCTGCGTAGAGGGTGGTATGACGCTATATACGAAAATACTTTCCTTAATTACCAGGGAGTTTTGAAGGAAAGCCACAAATTGCTCCCTCAAAATCCTTTCGAAAATGGCTCTATCTGGTTCAACATAAAGGTGACCAAAGAAGGATTTTACAGGGTAACTTACAATGACTTGAAAAATGCTGGTCTTCCTTATCCATTCCACATTGAACAGATTGCTCTCTACATCAGGGGAGTCGACACTCTGCCTTCTGCACCTCCTACGGATTCCACTGTCTTTTTTGTGAAACTACCGTTTAGTATCCTGGACAAAAATCAGGATGGTGTTCTCAATGCGGAAGATGAAATACTATTCTTTACTCCGGGGCCTGAAGGAATAAGAATTTCTCCAGGCGCCGACACATCAACTTCAGCAATTGTTTCCAGGGTAAACTGCTACCGAAACCCATACTCTGATACGACCTCAGTGTGGCTTACCTTTGGAATAGCAGGAGATACGATTATTCGGAAAGATTTAAATTTTTCAAGCAGTGTGAATGGCCTCTTTTCATATTATCACTATGAAAAGGATCTCATTAATGTTGCATGGAAAGGTCTTTTGTGGGTGGGGGAAGAGCTCTACAGACCACCATCTTATTCCTTCACGACGACATCTATGAATTTCGACATCCCATCGCCTCTGGAAAGCTCAGGATTTATGAGAATCAGGTACGCAGGGGGTCAGAGTACTTTCAGACAGTTTAGGGTAGTCTTAAATTCCTCTGATTCTATCTACGAAACTTCAAGTGGGTACGTCTTGAAGACGACCTTCACAAGACTGACGTCGCTCCAACCTTCGAATAATATTCAACTGACTCTTTCATCCACAAATTCATCTGTGGAAGACAGAGTTTACCTTGATTTCTTTACTATCTTTTATAAACGAAGCACTGATAGTTTTAAAGATGAAGTTGCATTCTTCGCCACTCCTGAAACAATCTTAGCCAGATTCCCTGTTAGCAGCGAAGTAAATACTTTGCTGGACATAACAGACCCACGAAAACCCAAAATCGTTGAAATTCACACGCAGGGTAATAACAAGTACACTTCTGACACTCTCTATCCTGGAAAGTGCTACTATTTCGCAGCAACTCTCAAAAAACCAGCAAGGATTGAACTCTCTTCGAATGCAGGCTCTCTTTACCAGCTGAGAACAAACCCCGACTATATCTTAATCACTCCAAGAGCTTTTGTATCATCTCTTTTAGCCTATAAAAACTACCGTGAACATAATTTGTTAAAATACGTCGACGGAGAATGGATAAAATCCACAGGTAAGGTAGAAATATGCACTGTTGAAGATATAATGCGAGACTTTGGATTTGGAATCTACGACCCCATCGCATTGAGAAACTTCCTTAAATACCAATTCGAAAAATCTGACGGGAATCTTGTATATGTTGGACTTTTTGGGGATGCCTGCTATGATTATAGAAACATAAACGGAACGGGTGGTAACCTGGTCCCTGCTTACGAACCTTTCCTTTCAACCAACATCGAAGAGGAGAAAGGGGCAAAAGATGATTTTTATGTAGATTTTGGAGGAGATGGATACGGTGACATATTTATAGGTCGTATCCCTTTCAGAACCAAAGAGCAGCTAAGTATTTTCCTTGACAAGATCTACAAATACGAAAGCAACGTTGCATTTAACAACTGGAGAAGCAGAGTACTGTTCATAGCTGACGACGAGTACGGCGAATCTGGATTACCTTCAGAAATAGGATTTCATATCCCCTTTGCTAACTATATCCGTATTGACACAGTGCTGACACCCCCATTCTTTGAAGTCAAGCTGGTGTACGAAACCTCTTATGGAATCAGCGGGAATTCTGTAAACCTAACCAAGAGAGGCCAGGAAGCGAAACTCGACTTCATTAGAAAGTTCAATGATGGAAATTTCATTACGACCTTTTTCGGACATGGGAATCCTGTTCAACTTACCCACGAGAGGATGCTACTCCTCCAGGATCTTCCACTGCTTGATGCTGGCTTCAAAAATCCGATCAGTATGTTCCTTTCATGCAAAGTGGGCGCGTTCACGAGAGAAAACCCACCAATGGGCATAGGCGAATATATGAGCGTATACAGGCAGAGCATTGGTACAATCTCCTCAACTATAGGACAATTCGTTTCCATAAACTTTTTCTTCGGAAGGAGCATCCACCAGGTTTTATCTGATCGAAGGACACATCCTCTAGGAGAGGCAGTAAATCGTGCAAAAATGACCTCAATTTACCTGACTTACTACCATCTTTTCGGAGATCCAGCCACCATTGTATACTATCCAGTCCCCGATTCCTTAATATTCCTCAATCTACCTGATACTTTCTGGATTGGAAGGCCTAACACTGTTAAGCTAACCGGTCAAGTACCCGCAGCACAGTACTATACAATTTTCTTCCATAAGCCCTACCTGGAAAGATACACAAACCCATCAAACTCTTCAGTATATGTAGATTACATGGGAGAGAATAAAATTCTTTACAGAGCACCGTACAGGTTCAAAGGCACTTCAATGGATTCTGTAGTATTCTTTATCCCGGGGACAGCGGACACAGGAAGGAGCTTCTGCTTTTCCATACTGAAAAAGCAGGATGGAACGATTTCCTCGATTTATGCGTCAAATCTTCGTTCTGCGCTGGGAAATATCTCCACTCAGGACCGAGAGGGTCCGGAAATAAAAGTATTCATAAACGGGAAGGACGTCGCTTCAGTAAAAGAAGCACCACTTTCCTTTTCCTTGAGAGCAGTATTAGAAGACAGCTCCGGCATAAATCTTTACAATGTTTTTGCAGAAGAAAAAGGGATAATGCTATTTGTCGACAATGCCTTCCAGGATTTGACACCGTACTTCGAATTTCACACAAACTCTTACTCATCAGGTGAAGTCAACTATACATATAGTGCAGCTCAACAGGGACAAAAGGATTTCAAGCTCATCGCCTATGATAACCTGAATAACTTTCGACAACTCAGTTTCTCTCTCAACTTAAAAACGACAGCGGATATATTCAGCGACGTGTTGTTGTATCCAAATCCGGTATCAAAAGGGGACAGGCTCTACATAATTTTTCGCTTAAATGAGCCAGCAAGAGTAAAAATGGAAATTTTCACCGTAGCATCTAGAAGAATCTACCAGACTCCAGAAACGTATTTGCCCCAGGGCTTTAATGAATTGCACTGGAACCTGAGGGACATTTATGGAGAGCCTGTATCTAACGGGCTTTACATCATAAAATTAACTTTTTTAAATGATAGCAACATAAAACAGGAGATAATTAAAGGAATCGTATTGGGAAAATAGGAGGTATAAATGAAAGACGTAAAGAATTTAGAAGAAAAAATGGACACAATTCTGGGACAGGGAGCCGAGATGGATGGAAA
The DNA here is from genome assembly GCA_002421425.1 of Caldifarciminota bacterium UBA5631. GTDB lineage: Bacteria > Hydrothermota > Hydrothermia > UBA1063 > UBA1063 > UBA1063. Next base: position 22,491 of record DIJZ01000014.1, on the reverse strand, counting down.
CATCTCTATCCTCGGAAGTGCCAGACTGGATGGAAAATTCAAAGGAAACATCAAAGTGCAGGGATCGCTGATTGTTGGAAAAACTGGAGTTATAGACGGAGAGATTTCAGCTAAAAATGCAGTAATTGGTGGGAACATAAAAGGGAAAATGCATATAGAGGAAAAAGTTGTCTTTGAATCCACGGCAAGATTCAATGGCGAGCTTACCTGCAAGAGTATTGTCATCGAAGAAGGAGTTATTTTTGAAGGGAACTGCACAATGACACAAAAAGGGGCTCACAAGGAGGAACCGAAATAAGAATCTTTGATTCTCACTGCCACCTGAACGACCCGCAATTCAAAAAAGACCTCGATGAAGTGATAATTCGAGCCCGGGAAAGCGGAGTTACGGACATCCTTATACCCGGATTCGATCTACCATCGTCTATTAAAGCCGTTGAGATTGCAAGGAAATACGGTTTCTTCGCTTCCTGCGGACTTCATCCCCACGATGCAAAGAAATTCGGTTCAGGGACAATTCGTGAGTTCGAAAGTCTAGCAAAAAAAGAAAAATGTGTTGTTGCCATTGGTGAAATTGGCCTCGATTTTTACAAGAATTACTCGCCTCGAGAAGTTCAGGTATCAGTTTTCCACGAATTTCTGCAACTTGCATGTAACCTTAAAAAGCCTGTAATCCTTCACGTTAGAAATGCCTACGCGGAAGTCTTTAGAATACTCGAGGACTATAATTCGGATCTCCCTTCAGTTATTCTGCACTGCTTCAGCGGTGGACCTGAGGAGGTAGAACAGATTCGCTACAAAGATAACTTTTTCATCTCCTTTTCAGGAACCATAACATACAAAAATCCGGGTTTAATCAAGGCTGCAAAAATCACTCCTGAAAACAAACTTCTCATTGAGACCGATGCGCCTTACTTAACCCCTTCTCAGGAGCGGGGAAGAAATGAGCCTTCCTTTGTTAAGCACGTCCTTAACAAAATGGCGTTGTTAAGAAACAAAAGACCTGAAGAAATTTCAGAGTTGACTTTTCAAAATACCCACAGAGCTTTTAAGACAAAAGGCAACTCACCTTCGTAAGTATTGAGAACCCAAGAGCAAGTCCGTTTCTTTTGGCAGAAAAGTATCTCTATTACGACAAAACTTTCGTAATTTTGTAATTGTTAATCTGTGAGCGCCTTCTGGATTCGCTCCAAAGCCCAGTCAATCTCTTCCTTTGTAATCACCAGTGGTGGTGCAAACCTAATCACCTGATCATGGGTCTCCTTTGCGAGAATACCAAGCTTCATAAGTTTTTCACAGTAAGGTCTTGCTGTTCCAAATTCTTTCTTAATTTCAACCCCAATAAGCAATCCTCTTCCTCTGATTTCCTTCACGCAAGGGCTGTTGATTTCCCGCATCTTCCCCATAAAGTAGTTTCCGAGCTCCTCCGCCCTCTGAGGCAATTTTTCTTCGACAATTACTTCCAGTGCAGCTTCCGCAATGGCTGCAGCAAGTGGATTACCACCGAAGGTTGATCCATGATCTCCAGGGCGGAAAACGTCCATAATATCATCATTAGCAAGAATCGCTGAGACTGGGTACACTCCTCCCCCCAGTGCCTTTCCAACTATCAGTATATCCGGTTTCACCCCTTCTCTGTCCATTGCAAAAAGTGTTCCAGTACGTCCAAATCCTGTCTGAATTTCATCCGCCATAAGAAGCACGTTATGTTTCCTCGTGATTTCCCTTATCTTCCTGTAATATCCTTCTGCCGGAACAATCACTCCTCCCTCTCCCTGAATGGGTTCTACAAGAAATCCTACAGTATTTGGAGTAATAGCCTTTTCTAGAGCATCGGCATCTCCGTACGGGATAATCTTGAATCCAGGTGTGAAAGGACCAAATCCAAACCTGTACTGTGGTTCCGTCGAAAATCCTACAATTGTCGTAGTTCTACCGTGGAAATTATTTTCACATGCAATTATCTCTGCTTTGTCTTCTTCTACTTTCTTTTTTAGATATCCCCACTTCCTGGCCGTTTTTATAGCGGTCTCGACGGCTTCGGCGCCTGTATTCATTGGAAGCGCTTTGTCAAAGCCAGTAACTTCACATAGTTTCTTCAAAAATGGACCCATTCTGTCGTTGTGGAAAGCCCTTGATGTGAGGGTAATGCGACCTGCTTGTTCAACAAGAGCGTTGATGATCCTGGGATGCCTGTGTCCCTGATTCACCGCAGAATATGCGCTCAAACAATCAAGATATTTGTTTCCCTCTACATCCCAGACCCAGACCCTTTCGCCTTTACTCAGTACCACAGGCAATGGATGATAATTGTGAGCACTGTATCTCTCAACCTCTCTGATGAAATCTTCAGTATTTCTCATATTTCCTCCTTATTTTCCTTAATTTTAAAGGGATTTCCGCAATCGTTCCAGAGGCCTTGATTTACTGACGTTTTGAAGTTATTATTTTATAAGAGTAACAGGGAGTGGTTGTTATGGAGAGGAAGTTTTCGAAAGAAGAGGCGCTAAAAAGAATTGAAGAGCTAAGGAAGGAAATTAATTACCATAACTTCAGATATTATGTACTCGATAGCCCGGTAATCAGCGACGAAGAATACGACAGACTAATGAGAGAACTTCAAGAACTTGAGGCCCAGTTTCCAGAACTTATCACTCCCGATTCTCCTACCCAGAGAGTGGGAGCTCCTCCACAGGAAGAATTCGGGACTGTTATCCACGAAATCCCGATGCTTTCAATACAAGACGCCCGTAATGAGCAGGAAATAAGAGAATTTGACCTAAGAATAAAGAGACAGCTTGGATTACCAGTTTCAAATGTCATTGAATACGCTGTAGAACCCAAATTTGATGGCCTTTCCTGCGAACTTACTTACATAAATGGAGTTTTCACTACAGCAGGAACCCGGGGGGACGGAGTGAGAGGCGAAGATGTTACTTTGAACGCAAGAACGATAAAGGCGATTCCGCTAAGACTGCTTCCCGAGTTTGCCATCCCGACGAAAGTGCAGATTAGAGGCGAAGTATTAATGAAGAAGAAGGATTTTGATGAGCTGAATAAGGAGCTGGCTCAGAAGGGTGAACCCACCTTCGCAAACCCTAGAAATGCAGCAGCTGGATCCCTTCGTCAGCTGGACCCAAATATCACGGCAAAAAGAAAACTCGATTTCATCGCCTGGGGCGTGGGTGTGGTGGAAGGCATACAGTTTAAGACCCACCTCGAATGTCTTGAAACAATTGAGAAATGGGGCATCAAAGCCTCAAAACCCCGCAAGTTGGCAATTGGAATCGAGGATGTGATCGCATATTACAGGGAAATGGAAGAAAAAAGGGATACACTGGAATATGAATTAGATGGAATTGTGGTGAAAGTGAACAGGCTATCCCTCTGGGAAGTACTTGGAACTACTGCGAGAAATCCACGATACTTCCTGGCAGGCAAGTTTAAGCCAAGACAGAAAATTTCTAAAATTCTTGATATAATATTTCAAGTGGGTAGGACGGGCGCCATTACGCCCGTTGCCATCCTTGAACCTGTGGAGGTCGGTGGTGTTACAGTCCAGCGAGCAACACTGCACAACTTTGACGAAGTTCAAAGGCTTGGCGTAAAAATTGGTGATACCGTTATTGTGCAGCGGGCTGGTGATGTAATCCCGGACATTGTAGAAGTAGTAAAAGATGCTCGTACAGGCAACGAAAAAGAAATTTACCCTCCCGAAAAATGCCCCGTCTGTGGTGCAAAGGTGGTAAGAGAAGGAGCATACTACCGGTGCGTGAGTATGCAATGCCCGGCCAAATTGAAGGCCCACCTTCGTCATTTTTCCCAGAGAAGAGCAATGGACATCGAAGGCCTGGGCGACAGAGTTGCGGAACAACTTGTGGACAAAGGATTCGTAAAGGATGTAGCAGACCTTTATTACCTCACCAAATCACAGCTTCTGGATCTCGAAGGGTTCGCTGACAAATCTGCTCAAAATTTGATAGATGCCATCAATAATTCAAGGAAAACGACTCTCGCAAGGTTTCTTTACGCACTGGGAGTACCCAATGTTGGGGAGTTCACCGCAAAAGTCATTGCTGACTATTTCGGAAGTCTTGAAAGACTTATGAAAGCTGACCTAACTGATCTTACAGGAATTCCAGGAATAGGGCCAGAAACGTCCAGTAGCATCGTGGAATTTTTCAAGAACGAAGAAAACCGCAGAATCATCCAGAAATTCCTTGATGCTGGACTTTCTTTTGAAGAAACTAAAAAACAAAAGGCACTCTCCCCCTTCACAGGGAAAACAGTGGTTTTTACCGGGGAACTTTCCAGGATGACGAGGGGAGAGGCAAGTGAAAAAGTCGAAGCACTGGGTGGCAAAGTTTCAAACTCTGTATCACGCAACACTGATTTTGTTGTTGTCGGTGAAAACCCCGGTTCAAAATATCAAAAAGCTCTGGAACTGGGCGTTAAAACTCTTAATGAGGAAGAGTTTTTAAGAATGCTTGAAGAAGGAGGCATCTTATAAATAAGTATATCAAATTCTTCGTTATTGTAAATCTCTTCTGGACCAGACCATCTACGTGGACCTACGTTAAGAGTGGTGAAAAATCCTACCTTTTCGAGATCAAAAATGGCAAAATGGAAATGGGAAATGTTACCTTTGAAACGTATAGAATTGAAGATGGGATTCCGAAGTTCATAAAAACCGAATACGACACAGGGTACTTCTCCGGTGACATCATACTCAATAATCTGGGAACTTACATTTTCATACAAAATGTAGTGGACGAGGAAGACTATATAGCCTCCTGTGTCCAAAATTTGCTGGAAAAGGATGACACTTTGAAGGAACACGTAAAAGCCCTTAGTGTGGCCGTCAGAACTTATATTTACCACCTTCTTGCAAACAGAATATTCATAATACCCGATTCCCTCCCTCAATGGCAATACAGGGGGATAGGGTATTTAGATAGAATTGTTCAAGAGGCAGTGAAGGAAACTAAAGGAGAAATCCTTACTTATCTCGGCTATCCTATTTATTCACATGTTACTTACTGTACTGGAGGATATACAGTACCTTATGAAGAGATATATTTTGATTCTCTTGAATACTCAGTGGTAGTTGAAGATCCATTTGCATCCAGCAGCCCCTATTACCGATGGACAAAAAAACTCAGCACAACCCTTTTGTGCGAAAAACTTGGATTACAGAGAATTGACTCAGTAAAAGTCCAAAACCGCACAGTTCATCTTATCCCGGACACAATTGTGTTTTTTGGTAACAAAGTCCTGAAAACGAGGGGAGTAATTCTTTACCGAGCTCTTGCTCCTGCCTTACCAAGTCCTCTTTTCGATATTGCTCAAAATAATGATACTCTAATTTTCAACGGGCAGGGGAAAGGACTCCTTGTGGGGCTTCCAGTATGGAGCTCACGGGTGATGGCGGAAAGCGGCAAAACCTACAGGGATATTTTAAAATATTTTTACCCCGTAACAGAAATTCTAAAAATTGATTCTTTACAATAGAAATTTACTTCAAACTCCCCTGGATCGTAGTTCGGTTCTTCTCAGAGCTCGAAAGCTATAATAATCCAGAGGATTCTTCAATCTATAGGGATACCCCTGATTGTGCAAAGAAGGAAATCGATGATTGGATGCAGAGCAGGAAATGAAAAACCAATCTTTCATTGAAATATTAGTAAAAGAATCTTACCCAGAGAAGAAAACCAAATTTCCAGGTAAAGAAGATCTGCAGCATTTGAAGAAAAGCCTCCCATGGTCCTGTGATGAATATGTGACTAAACTAACAGATATGCAACGATTCTCGAGAAATCAGATGGAACGTGTTATTCTACTTCGCAAGTTCGTCTTTCACTCCTCCGTGAGCTTAAAGTTGCTCAAAGTAAAGACAGTGAGTGTGAAGTTAATTAAAGATGTTCAATTAGCTTCACAAAATATATCGTTCATCAAAAGCTTAATATTTTAAGGCAATGGCGGTACTACCCTCTTGCCCTTGCCACCACGTCCAGGTGTGTTATCAAACACCTCAACAACGTAATATATAACACCTATGAATTCTCTTGGAAAGTCCCCGTGAAAATATGAATGTATCAAATTTACATATTTGCAAACAGACCGCTCATATTCATTCAGGGCTAGGTCCTGAGGATGAATCAATCTGGCAACAGCACGGACTTCATAACTCGGAATATCAAGAAACACGATTGATACAGCTGGATTCGTCATCTCATTCAGAAAGGTATGGGTCTCAAAATCCGGAGTTGTGTAAAGTTCCAGTGAAACAAGCCCCTTGCGGGTGAAATAGATATCGGCATTTTTGTATAGATTTTCGAGAACAGAAAGTTTATACTCGTCACTGGAATCTTTTGTGGTTTCAATAAGGGTAATCAGCTCCGATACTTTGTCTGGTTTGGGCAGGAATCCCATTCCTTTTACAGCATTGTTAATCTTGAATTGCGAATCCTTCCTCCTTTCTCCGTAGGAAGCTACCATACCATTGTGGGGCCCTGAAAGGGAAGGCATTTCATTTTTTCTAACCCGCTTCAGTGTTTCAAGACGCCTCTCCACACTCCAGATAATAAAGTCATCAGGAAGATCAACAACCTTAAAGACTTGCCATTTCCCGTCGACTTTCGCCTTAATCGTACCGCTCTCAAAATTTGCCGGACGCACGCATTCCTGCTGAAAATAATCGCCCTTCCAGAAATTCCGAGAGCCTTTCTCGAGGTTCTTAACCTTAGGTGCTTCCTTAGCACATCCAGAAACTAAGAAAAATAATGATAGAAGAAAAAGATGCGTCCTCATCTCTCGATCTCCTTTATTTCAAAGGAATAAGTAATTTCAGACCGACCCTTAAGGTTTTCGCTAACACTGCAGTATTTTGTCTGAGAAAGCTCAATCGCCCTTCTAATATTCTCTTCCTTCAGATCTTTACCATAGAATACATACTTTAAGTGTATTTTCGTATAGTACTTCGGGTGTTCCTGGGCCCTTTCCGCTTCAATGGAGAGTCTGTAATCCCTTACGTCCTCTTTCATCTTCCGCAGTATGGAAACCACATCCATAGAAGTGCAACCGCCAAGAGCGATCAGAAGCAACTCCATAGGAGAAGGTCCAGAATTCATACCACCGGATTCCTCTTTCGTATCCATATATACGCCATGTCCCGAAGGGGGAATCGCTAAGAAACTCATTCCCTCCACCCACTTGAGTTCAACTTTAGCCATGGAAACCCTCCTTTTTATTTCTGGTCCGCAGGATTCTGCCCCTTCTTTTGGGCCTCAAAAGAAGGTTTGAAAGCGATCATTCTTTCCGCAAACTTCCTCGGCATTTTCGGAACTTCGATTCTAAAAATCCTCATTACACTCTCATTTCTTATTCGCTCCATTAATTCATCAAAAAGCTCCAGACTTTCCTTTTTATACTCAACGAGGGGATCCTTCTGAGCATAGGCTCTTAAATATACCCCTTCTCTCAGATGGTCAAGGGAATACAGATGCTCTCTCCAAAGGTGATCAAGAGTTGTCAGAAGAACGATTTTTTCCATTTCTCTCATTTTTTCGACACCGAAGGCTTCCTCACGTTCAGCATAAAGCTCATCCAGCTTCTTGAATATCATCTCCTTTACACCATCCCGGGTCTCTATCTTCTCAACTTCAGAAAAATCGTACAGGAAGAAGTAGGCAAGTTCTGACCGCAGATCCTGTAAATTCCAGCTCTCATCTTTTGTCTGCGCAGGTAGGTGTTTCTCCACGAGGTCCTCAGCAACCCCCTTTGAATACTCAAGTACCAATCCCCTCAGATCATTACCATCAAGCACATCATTCCTCAACCCATAAATAACCTCTCTCTGCCTGTTCATTACATCATCGTACTCCAGGAGTCTCTTTCTGATCTGGAAATTTTGCATTTCTACTCTTTTCTGAGCTGTTTCAAGGGCTTTCGTAACCATAGGTGACTCTATAGGTCCTTCGTCCTTGCTTCCAAATCGCTCCATCAAATCCATTACACGGTCAGAGCCGAAGAGCCTTAGTAGGTCATCTTCAAGGGAAAGGAAAAATCTTGAGGATCCGGGGTCTCCCTGGCGACCTGCACGTCCCCTTAACTGATTGTCAATCCTCCTGGACTCATGTTTCTCAGTTCCTAATATATATAGCCCACAGGGAACACCTTCCTTTATGCACTTCTTAGGGTCTTCGGTACAGGTAATGCCCGGTTTGGGATTATCATTGATAATAGCACACTCTTTTGCCTTCAAAACATTCTCGCCCAATTTTATATCAGTTCCTCTTCCTGCCATATTCGTGGCTATGGTAACAGCCCCATACTGACCCGCTCTTGCGATTATTTCAGCTTCCCTCTCATGATATTTAGCATTCAGAACTTGATGAGGAATGCCCTTTCTCTTAAGAAGTCTCGAAAGCAGCTCAGAAACATCCACCGAAGTGGTTCCAACCAGAATAGGCCTTCCCACCCTGTGCCATTTTTCAATCTCATTTACTATGGCCTCATACTTTTCTTTTTTACTCTTGAAGATTATGTCCGAGTAGTCAATTCGTCTTACTGGCTTATTCGTGGGGATTTGCAGAACATCAAGTTTATAGATCTCCCAGAACTCCTGCGCTTCAGTTATTGCAGTACCCGTCATTCCAGCGAGCTTTTCGTACATCCGGAAATAGTTCTGAATGGTAATCGTGGCAAGGGTTTGAGTCTCTCGCTGAATTGTAACGCTCTCCTTTGCTTCCACAGCTTCGTGAAGACCGTCAGACCATCTTCTTCCCGGCATCAATCTTCCAGTAAATTCATCAACAATTATCACTTTGCCGTCCATCACCACGTACTCTACATCTTTCTCAAATAGCATGTAAGCCTTTAGAAGCTGCTTCAAAGCATGAATCTTATCACTCTTTTCAGCATATTCTCTGAGAATCCTTTCTTTTTCGTAAAACTTTTCTCTTGAAGAAAGATTCTTATCCTCGTCAAGTTTGTGTAGCTCAGTGGAGAGATCAGGCAGGGCAAACAGCGTTTTTTCTCTCTTCTCAACTTCTTCCCGGCCCTTCTCAGTAATCTCCACAGAATTAGACTTTTCTTCAACCCAGAAGTACAGATCCTCTTTCAGTTGCTCAATTCTCTTGGTTTTTTCTCCTCCGATGTTGATCTCCTTCATCAGATCGAGTTCAACTTTGTCCACAAGCTTCATAACACCTGGTTCCTGAAGCATCTTGAATAGTTTCTTGGCTTTTGGCATTCCGAGCTTTGCCTGAATTATCTTCTCCGCAGCTTCGACTTCTTTGCCCTGCTTTAACAGGTTTTCTGCCACAAAAAGGATTTGCGTTACAAGCTGCGTCTGCTTCTTGACCAGATTCTCGGCCAGCGGTTTCATCGTCCTGTAAATCTCCGCCGACGAATATTCAACGGGACCGGAGATGATCAACGGAGTCCGCGCCTCATCAATAAGAATTGAGTCCACCTCATCAACAATTGCATAATAGTGGCCCCTCTGGACTCTATCCTCAGGCCTGTAAACCATGTTATCCCTTAAATAGTCAAAGCCAAATTCGTTATTTGTACCATAAGTAATGTCTTTCTCGTATTCAATTTTCCTCTTTGCGTTATCCATTTCATTTTGAATCACACCTACGCTGAGGCCGAGGGATTCGTACACTGGACCCATCCACTGTCTATCTCTTCTCGCGAGATAATCATTGACCGTTACGAGATGAACACCTGTTCCTTTAATCCGCCCCATTATGCCGTGGAGGTACAGCGGCATCGTAGCCACAAGGGTTTTACCCTCACCTGTTTTCATTTCTGCAATCTTACCCTGAAAAAGAACGATCCCTCCGAGGAGCTGAACGTCAAAGGGGATCATGTTCCATTCCCACATATGCCCGGTTACTTCCCATTTCTTCCCGCACAGTCTTCTGGTCACTTCCTTAACGAGAGCATAGGCTTCTGGAAGGACATCGAAGAGATCCTCACCATCCCGAATCCGCCTCTCAAATTCTTCGGTTTTTTTCACGATATCCTCATCCTTAAGGCCATGATAACCATCGTAAATCGAATTAATCCTTTCGACAATTGGCCAGAGTTTCTTTATTTCTCTTTCGTTTCTTGAACCTATTATTTTGTCCAGAAGTAATTTAAACATTTTCTTCTCCTTTGTAATTATAAACCTGCGACTGTAAAATTAAAAAAGCCTCATGATTTCTGGAATTACTGTAAACTATAGATCTTCCAGACTCCTGAGACAATCAGTACAAAAAATAATGAAGTTTCTGGACGAAATCATAGTGGTAAACCATAGTCCAGAGGAAGACCTTACGGACCTTCAGTCATTCTCTCCAAAAGTGAAGATCTATAACCGAAAAAACTCAGGATACGCTTCAGGTTGTAACTTCGGCGCTAGAATGGCGAAGGGCGACATTCTATTATTCTTTAATCCAGACACACAGGTATTTGAAGATACTATTCCGTTTCTTTTCGAGATTCTAAAAAAAGACTCTTGTGCTGCAGTAGCACCCGTGTTCCTGAATCCTGACGGTACCTTTCAACCCTCAACGAGAAAGTTCCCTGAACTTATTCACCTTTTCGTCTCCCGCACTTCTCCAATTGGAACACTTTTCTCAGGATCAAAAACAAGCAAGAAATATTTTGGCTTAGATTTACACCTACAGTCAAATCCGGTTCAACTAACTGATCGGTTCCCCCTTGGTGGTTTCTTTATGATACCAAGAAACTTGTTTTTCAGGCTGAGCGGTTTTGACCAGAGATTTTTCCTTTTTTTCGAGGATACAGATTTCTTCTACAGACTGCTGGAGTCTGGGTTTAAAATCATCCTGGACCCGAGGGCAAAGATCATACACTTTCATGGTTCTTCAAGAAAATCCAAACCTTTCAAAGCTGAATTCCACAAATTGAAATCCATGGTTTTGTATTTCATGAAACACAATAGAAACTATCTGTTAATATTCTCAGTATCTTTCATCGCTCTCGTATATTGTTTGATTCTCGCTTTCAGGTATTTTATAAATATACCAGTGAAGGAAAAACAATGGGCAAGTACGTAAGAAGACCTCAAAAAATAGTCGTAAAAGTGGTTTTAATCCTTCTGGATTTCACTCTCATCACTCTCTCATTCTATACCGGATACTACATCAGAATGCATCTTCCCGGGACAACTCCTGTTAGCCTCCCGCCTGCTATTCCTATACACCTTTATGCGAAATATCTTTTTGCATTCCTCATTTGGATAATTACCTTCTACTATGAGGGCCTTTATTCCAAGTATTTTACGAAAAGTGAAGAGTTTATTAAGATTGCAAAGGGAACAACAATTTCATCAGCCTTTGCAGCTTTACTATTTTATTCAGTAAGGGCAGAGCCTTCCTTCTCAAGATTAGCCTTCCTTATCTCATACATTTTAAGCATCTTTCTTCTGTGGGTCGGAAGGATTGTTGCAAAAAGAATTCTTTTTGAAATCAATGCTTACAGGGAAAAGGCAATTTTCTGGGGCAGTTCAACGGAAATTGAATGGTTCAAAAGAACTGTAGAAAGGGAGAAAAATAGCGGAATAGAGGTAATCGCCCACGTAAAAAATAATGATTCAAGAGAGATAGAAAAGATAATCATCGAATCCAAACCAGGCCTGCTCGTAATTGGCGGAGTTCCCTTCCCGGAGATTAAAAAAATCGAGCCCCTCGCATGGACTTATAACGTCGAAATTCTCATCAATGCATTTAATCATACTTTAAATCCGCAAGAGTTAGAAGTAGTTGAGTTTTTTGGATTCAAGAGCTTAAAGCTTAAGTATAACCTTCTAATCCCACAAAATGCATCTCTCAAGAGAACTTTAGACCTCATCGTGACGATTCCACTGATGATTCTGCTTCTGCCATTGCTTATATTTATCGGGATATTGATAAAGTTGACTTCTGAAGGACCAATCATCTATACGCAAGAGCGCCTGGGAAGAGGTGGAAAGACCATCAAAATACTTAAATTCAGAACAATGTATAAGAATTCTGACGAAATATTGAAGAAACTCATTCAACAAAATCCAGCCCTTAAGGAAGAGTATGAAAAGTATAGGAAAATTATAAGCATAGAAGACCCAAGAGTTACACCCATAGGGAGAATCCTTCGCAAGACAAGCTTTGATGAATTGCCGCAACTCTTTAATATTTTGAAAGGTGAGATGAGCCTTGTTGGTCCAAGACCCTATCTTCCAGAGGAGTACATAGTAATTGAAGACGTAAAAGACATAATTCTAAGCGTAAAGCCTGGCCTCACAGGTCTATGGCAAGTTTCGGGAAGGAACACCCTCACTTTTGAAGAAAGGGTGATGCTTGACCTGTATTACGTAAAAAACTGGAACATATTCCTTGACATTGCAATTTTCATAAAGACTGCCCTTGAGATTTTCAGGGGTGCAGGAGCTTACTGACGCCGCTCCAGTTCCTCAATCATATGAGGGATTAACTGCAGATCCTCGTAAAAATTATATTTCTTATAAAGGCTTTCAAGTTTGTTAATAATCTTATATCCTGAAGAGATCCTTCTCGTAATTCTGAAAAGATAGAAAAGCCCCTCGTAATAAGAAACAATGTAATCGGGGTCCTTTTCAGCCTTCTGCTTCGCTTTTTCGTAAATTTCCGAAAGGCACAACCCACCGCTGCGATTGTCACCAGTTAGAAAGTGATATACTGCTTTTACATCAAGATAGAAGACCCTGATTCTTGAAAAACGTTTTTGTTCCATATGGGGAGCAAGGTGATTAAGGATTTTTGAAGCTTCGTCAAGAGCACCTTTTTCCATATACATTTGCGCACCTACAAGATAATAGAAGATAACCTGAGAATCAATATCTTTGTTTTTTATCAGTTGTAACCCTTCGAGGTAGTATTTCTCAGCAGTCTCCAGGTCATGATAGCCAAAGCAGTACACCCTCACTAAATTCCTGTATATGAGTATTTGATGCTCAATAGAGTTAATTTCACGGGCAATTTCCATTGCACGCCGATAAAAATCTTCAGACTCTTTCCATTGATATGTAATTCTTTTAATGAAGCCGATATTGTTTAGTGCAAGGCACATACTGTCCTTACTTCCAATCTGATAAGCTTCATGATAAGCCTTCTGGAAGTTATTCATCGCTTCTTCGTATTTCCTCATTCCAGCGTAATACATGCCAATGTCAATGTAAGACGTTATCAGTCCGCCCTTATATCCAATCTCCTGATAAATCTGGCGAGCTTTTTCATAGTATTGAATCGCTTTATCTACTTCACCCTCATCGTGGTATACAATAGCCACGTCAACATAGCTTGCTGCAAGTCCCTTATGATCCCCAATGCTCTCCCTTATTGCAATAGCTTTGCTGTAGTACGCTATGGAATCTTCTGCTGTTGAAATTTCCGAATGGAGCACACCAAGCACATTATAAAGTGTTCCTTCCCAGTAACGTGTGAGATACTTTGTATTCATTTCTGCCTGCTCTAGGACCAAACGTGCATCTTCATATTTCCCAAGCTTAATAAGTATCCACCCCTTCTGAACGTAATAGCGATACAAAGGTACTTCTAATGTGCCTGTGGCAATGGGTTCCCGCCCTTCCCCCTGCATCTCAAAGTCTTGAGCAGCGGGAATACTCGCCAGTTCTATTGCCCTGTCTATGTTCTTTAGTGCCTCGTTATAAATACCTCTCTCCGCAGCTATTTCCGAGCATTTTGAGTAGAATTCAGCATCAATAAAATCATGATGTTCTCGCTCTACTTCTGCCAAAAAGTCCGATGCCTCAGCTAAGTCGCCCTTTATCATGAGACAGTCTACATATTTGAGGGCCTCTTTTACATATCTTTCGCCATTCTGTTCAAACTCAAAATAATACCGCCAGAACCTCTTTGCCTCTTCGTACGCAAACTGTTTCATAGCCTTCCTGGCCACCAGAGGTGCATACTCAACAATTTTCTCTTTGTCTCCACCAAGATAGGCATGTTGAACTACCAATTCCTCTGCATTAGCAACCTGCCCCTTATTCTGCTCAATCCAGCGCCCAATTTTCTGATGGTAGAACCTTCTTTTACTCTGTGAAACACCCTGTAGAATAAGTTCGCGCATTATGTCTTCTTTGAAAATGAAGATATCCTGACCATCCTCTTCGAGAATCCCTTTCTTAATAGCCTTCTCAATGGAATCGTAAATTTCACCAAGATCCATCTCCAGAACCCCTTTGATGATTGCAGGAGAAAATTCATGACCGATGCAGGATGCTACTTCAAGAACTCTGTCACCCTCAATTTCCTGTATGCGTTTTTTCATTATTGCCTGAATGCTCTGGGGAACTGTTATCTGTTCGGTTTCTTTCAAGACCCATTTTTTACCGTTATATACGAGATTTCCCCTTTCGTAAAGCTCTTTTACCAGTTCTTCAATAAAGAAAGGATTCCCTCCAGATTTACTGTACAAAAACTGAAAAACCTCTTCTTCTGCTTCTTCCTGCAATATTGCAGAGACAAACTCCACTGTGGCCGAAAAATCGAAGGGTTTCAAGTCAAGAATAGCAACAATTCTTTCCCTCAGAGCCTGTGCTACAAAGGCTTCAACGTATTCTCGGATACGGTCTTCAGTTCTGAATGTTGAGAAAAACTTAATATTCTCAGGGGCGTTTCGGATAATATATGAAAGAAGTTCAAGGGAAGAGATATCCGCCCACTGGACATCATCAACAAAGATGACAACCCTTTTTCTGACGGCCATATGTTTGAAGATTTTCAGTATTGTGTCGTATAACTTGTACTTATCCACGTCTTTGACGGTAGCACCTTTTGTAACCTCGGGCAAAATGGACGAAAAGGCTTTTAGCTCAAAAGGATCGAGTTCACCAAGAGCTTCCTTGAGTTCAATCTTATACACATTATGGCAATTCTTAATCAGGTCCTTTACTAAACTGAAGGGCACCTCGGAGAGTGCTCCGTAAGCTGTCCCAACAAGAAAAAAGAGTTCATCAACTCTGCGCAGAGTATCCTTTACGAGTCTGGTCTTACCAATACCAGCGCCACCGCGTACGATAAAATATTTTTCGTTCCTTGTGATGGAATCAATAACCCACTTTTTCTCCTGAATGCGGTCAACAAACTGAGAAGTGGGAATTACGGGAACCGCTTCAACTTCCTCAACCCAAGCAACTCTTCCCTTACCTCTCCTCTTAGCCCTATATAGAGCGACATCTGCCTTACCAAAAAGCTCAGGCCACGTCTTTCCATCCCTCGGAAACTCGGCCACACCCATGCTAACTGAGACATTCCGTCCACCAATTTTCTGGGACGTTATGCTATTCAAAATTTTTTCCGCTACTCCCTTCGCACTTTCGAAACTCGTATTTGGCAGATAGATAATAAACTCATCCCCACCGTACCTTATGAGAACGTCTGACTCCCTGAGACTGTGAGTTACAAAATTTGCAAGTTCTTTAAGAACCTTATCCCCTTCAAGATGTCCGTAAACATCATTGATTTCTTTGAAGTTGTCAATATCAAATAAAATAATAGAAAAATTAGTTTTGTATCTCAGCGCTCTTTTGATCTCCAGCTCGGTGAAGTACCCGAGAAATCTTCTATTTCGAACACCAGTTAATTCATCGGAGTAATAATCGATTTTATCCTGAATCATTAACTCTAATTTTACAAGTACTTGCTGGTTCTGTCAAACCGTCTTAGAGTGTGCATTTTTACATTGCGAAGGGAGTGCATTAAAATTACCAGCATAATATGGAAAGAATAAGAAGAGTTATCGAAACTCTCGAGGTATTTTACAGAACAGAGATTTCAAATCTTGAGAAGGCATCGTTCCTTATGGCGGAGACCCTTAAGAGCGGAAATAAAATAATCTGGTGTGGTAATGGAGGCAGTGCTGCCCAGGCTATGCACTTCTCCACTGAATTAATGGCAAGATACAAAGAGACGAGAAATCCACTGCCATCATTGGCCCTCCCCGCCGATGCCGTACTTCTTACTGCCACAGCAAATGATTTTGGATTTGAGCATGCTTTTTCAAGGCAAGTAGAAGGCCTCGGAAAGGAAGGAGACCTCCTGGTCGCCATAACCACCTCGGGGTCTTCAAAGAATGTGTTGAATGCCATCAAAGTTGCAAAGTCTAAGAAAATTAAAGTGATTCTGCTGACGGGTGAGAGAGGCTCCGAATTTGAAGAAGAAGTAGACATATTGATAAAGGTTCCATCAGTAGAAACGCCTATTATCCAGGAGTGTCATGAGATAATTGGCCACATTCTCGTTGAAGGCATTGAAAAAAACCTGGGAGGCTTTTAGAATGAGGAGATTTGTCTCTATACTCTTTTTTACGCTGGTTTCCTTGTCTTCGGTTTTAGCCAGGGACGTTTCTATTGGAGTAGTTGATATGGAAAGAGTTTTCAGAGAGTACAGCGAATTTCAAGAGGCGAAGAGAGAACTGGACCGATTTGTCCTCGAATGGGAGAGACAGCGAGACAGCCTCAGACAGTACATTGATTCTCTGAGAAACACCTTCGAGATTGAAAAACCGGGTCTGACGGAAAAAGGCCGTCAGAAGAAAGAACTGGAAATAAAGAAAGCACAGGACACATATTCACAATTTGTCAAGAACATATGGAGTCAGGATGGCCTCTTCTACAAGAAATCTTCAGAATTACTAAACCCTTACTACCAGAAAATCCAGGAAGCAATAAAAAACGTTTCCATCGCAAACAACATAGACATAGTTATCAATAACAGCACCAATACCGTGCTTTACGTTTCAAGTTCCCAGGACATTACTGACCTTGTAATTCAGAATCTGAACAAAACCTTTGTAACCCAGCAAATTCAGAAAGCACAAAAGTTCAGGATTGCACTCTTCCCGCTTATGGAAACAGAATCCGAGGCCCAGAAACTACAACTGGGCTCAAGGCTTCAAAAATCGCTATACCAGGGACTATCTGGCTCTGCGAATTTTGAGGTCCTTTCCACGTCAGACGTAAACAGGGAAATATCACGGAAGAATATTACCACCGACAAGCTATTTCCGGAAAACTGTCAGCAAATAGCTCTGAGTTTGAACAGTGATTACTTTGTGTCTGGAAGTGTTGAAACTTCGGGTGAAAACGTAACCTTCATTTATACTCTCTACAGAACCGCTACAATGGAGAAGCTTTTGGAGATCTCTGGACAGGCCCAGAATCCTCGCGAAAGCCTTGACATTGAATCTTTGCAAAAAGCAAGACTTCTGGATCAACAGTTCAAACCTTAGAGGCAAGTACAAAACCATCTATTACTGAAGGGTATCCCCTGAAAGCCTTTGATAAATTTTCCAGAGTGGCACCGGTGGTATAAACATCATCTACAAGCATTATCTTCTTCTTTTGAAACCGCTCTGGCATGCTAACTTTGAATGCACCCTCCAGATTCTTCTTCCTTTCGGTTTTCCCCAGGCCTGTTTGATGGCGCGTGTAACGCTTTCTTATAATACCAGATTTCACTACAGGGATGCCCGTATGTCGCGACAGCTCCCTTGCAATAACAAGACTCTGATTGAATCCCCTCTCTCTATATCTCACAGGGTGCAACGGAACAGGTACAATGCAATCATAGTTAGAATGCACGAAACGACAGAATGAAATCATATAATGCGCAATTTCCTTCCGTTTCTCATATTTAAGCTGCTCAATTAGTGACCGAACCTCATCATCGTATTCAAATAGCACGTAAAGTCTCGAAATTCCTCCATCCTTCGGAAAAAACAACTTTGAAACTGCTTTATCTCGCAATTTTTCAGCACATTTTTCACACAAAATATCATCACTCTTGGCAAAGCAGATGTAGCAAAAGCGTGGGAATAAACTTGCTACGATGGACCTTAACGGGTTCACTTCACAAAGACTTTTGTTTCTTTCTCCAGAGCGCTACTGCAACGGCAGCCGATCCCAGCATTATCGCAATGGATATCCACTGGTTCAAAGTAAGTATGAATACATTTTCAGGTTCGTAATAACGAGTGAAGTCCACCGCAAACCTTATCAGAGAAGCGAAAATGAGATAAACGAGGAAGATGAACCCATCGAAGGGTTTGTTCTGTTCAAGTTTTAGCAGCACAAAGAAAAGAATCAGGTTTGCAAAAGACTCGTACAGTTGGGAGGGATGTATTCTTAGTGAACCCATCACATCATAAGCTGGGGAGCCTGGCGGAAAAACAACAGCCCATGGTAAGTTGGATTCCTTTCCAAAGCAACAACCATTGAAGAAACACCCCCAGCTTCCAAAGAAAATTCCAAGGGCTAAGGCTTCAGAAGAGAAATCAGCTACAGGCCAAAAAGGAATTTGTCTCTTGTTTTTAACTAAGTAGACAATTCCAACGACAAGAGCAAAGACAAATCCTCCGAAATATACGGCACCCCCTTCCCAGAATCTGATCATTTCAGCAGGATGTTCCCTGAAATATGGGATATGATAAAGTACATAGAATAAACGAGAACCTACAATACCCGAAAGTGCCACCCAGAAACCAAAGTCCCAAATTTTCTCAGGATTGACACCATATACCCTGGCGCGTCTTGCCACATAATATATCCCAACAATAAAACCAATCAACACCATAAGTCCCCACGTTCTTATCTCTAAGGGACCTATTTTAAATAGCAATGGATGCATTGTACCTCCTTTGATTCAAATGATTATAAAATAAAAAGGGGGGAACTAAAAATTCCCCCCTTTTAGTTTCCGGGCTAAAGGCTTTATGCCTTTTCTACGTGAACCGCCTTTGGACCTTTTCCGGTTTTTTCCACGTCAAACTTCACGCGCTGCCCTTCTTCGAGAGTCTTGTACCCTTCTCCTTCTATATCAGAGAAGTGAACGAACACGTCTCCAGATCCATCCTCTAACTGGATGAATCCATATCCTTTCCGCGAGTCGAACCATTTGACTCGCCCAAACTTCTTAGCGTTACTCATTTGAAACAACCTCCGTTAAAATTGTTAAAGAGATAAATATATTATGCTCCATTATGGGGGTTTTGTCAAACTAATGAGCCCTTACAATGTCCTTAATTTTCATCAATCTTGTAATATCAGAGCGTTCCATCTCTGATAGCTTCATGGAAATAAATTTCACAGTGGACTCTAACTCCGGGATCAAAATGTACTCGAGAGCATTAACTCTTCTTCTTGTCTTCTCTACCTCTATAGCAAGGAGTTCAAGAGCTTTCTCCTTTTCTGCCAGTTCTATCAAATCTTTCAAAGCCCTATTCAAAGACTCAAGAGATAAGTCCAATTCGGGAGATGTGTTTGCAAATCCATAGCTTAAATAATCACCTTCAAACTTAGCACTGAAAACCGGGACGTGCACGGTCATAATCTTTTTCTCACTGATTTCAACTCCGGAGGTTATGGATGGGACAAGAAAAAGCTCCTCAATTTCCTCAGTTTCCATAAAAGACCTTGCGAGAACGAATCTCTTCACGGACTCTGCGAGTTCCTCTTCTACTTTCTTTCTAAGCTCTTTTAAACCCTCCAACAGTTCAAATAAAATTCTTACGAGCTCATCCTGTTTATCCTTGAGAAGTTTATGTCCCCTGCGGGCAAGGACTGTACGTCTCCTTAGCCTCAGCAGTTCCATCCTCGTAGGGCTTGCAGAAATCAATGGCATGGAAAAATTATATACGGAAAACCGGAAATACTCAACAAAATGGTGATTGAATTAGATCCTGATGCAGGTATATACATCCCTAATGTTGACAATACTTTTTCGCTGGTCTAAAATTCAGAAATGTTTCAGCATGCAGATATTGCTGCATTAGAATTCTTACTTCAGAATCCCCAACCACAGAACTTTGAATCCTTCCTAAAGGTTTTCTGCAGAAATTTGCACTTCGAAGGGGCTCTTATATACAGAAACATCGGTACTGCGGAAAAATTGCCCTTTTTTGCAGGTATCATAAGAGGGAATCCCGTGACAAAGGTCCAGCACATTTTCCCTTTTCTTGAGCCCAGAAATTTACCTCGAGAAACCCTCATGGAGGCCGAAAAGCGCACCGTAGAAATTGAATTCTCCAATGCAACCCCAAAGGCGCAGAAATTAATGGAAGAGTATAACATTAGAAAACTTTTCTTCATTCCAATTTCCGGAAATACAAGAAATTACGGAATAGTAGTTGCCTTATCCGAGACACCTCGCCAGCTATCCAGAGATGAATTGAAGATTCTGAAAACCCATACTTTGATGCTTTCACTTTTACTGGATATATTCCACATTAAGTGGACATACGATGTGGTGAGAAACAACATAACTGAGCATGTAGTCATCCAGGATCTGGATCACAGAATTCTTGAGGCAAACAGGGCAGCATCAATGTCCTTGAGTATTGAAGATCCTGATAGTATCAAAGGAAAATATTGTTATGAACTCTGGCACCATAGAAATACCCCCTGTACATTCTGCCCACTGGAAATTACAAGAAAAACTCTCAAACCGGAAGAAAACGAAGTAATGACACCCGACGGCAGGTGGTACTACATAAGATCAAACCCCATTTTCAGTGGCTCTGGTGATCTTGCTGGATTTGTTGAATTGACTCTGGAAGTCACTGAAAAGAAAAAAGCGGAGCACGAAGCAGCAAGATTTCAGAAAATTCTTAATAAACTTTACAATCAGCCCTTAGTTGGAGTTGCTCTTTCAAGCTATGATGGCAAAATCATCGATGCCAACGAAACGAGAGCAAAGTTTCTTGGATATTCCCGAGAAGAACTCTTGAAGATGAACTGGACACAATATACACACGAAGACGATGCCCCAATCCTCTTTGAGCGGCTTAGAGAACTTAGGGAGAAAAAAACTGATTATTTTGTGGAAGATGTTAGATGCATAAACAAAAATGGGATGCAGGTGTGGCAAAGACTTTACGTGGTGCCCTTAGAGATTGACTCTGAAGAGCTATTACTTACAATGATTGTAGACATTTCAGAAGACGTATCGCTTAGAAGAAGGCTGGAAGAACTTCTCAGAGAACGGGAAACCATCTTAAATTCAATACCCCAAAAAATTTATAAGGTAAACTTGAATGGAAACGCAGTTCGCGTTACTTCAAAGATTGAGGATTTAAGAAAGTTTTCAGATATTATTAAAATGCCAGACGAAAAGACTAAAGAAATTCTAAAGCAAACCATCCGCGGAGTTACTCCGGTGCAAAAAATTGAGTACGAGGCAGAAGCAGAGAAAGAAAAGAAATTCTTCATCGGATCCCTTTCAAAACTGGACGAAAACAGCTCGCTGTTCGTAGAAAACGATGTTACAGAAATAAAACAGCAAGAACTGGAAGCCTTAGAGCTCACTAGAAAATACAGAAAATTGACCGAGGGGATATTGACGGCACTTTCCCATCTAACGGAGTTGAAAGAACCATACACAGCAGGGCACCAGGCACGCGTTTCCCGAATTGCAGTCCTTGTGGGTAAAAAGATGGGGCTCAGCGAGAAAACGTTGAAAGTTCTCGAATATGCAGGCTTGTTGCACGATATTGGTAAACTAATAATACCAATAGAAATTTTAAATAAACCTGGTAAGGTGTCCTTCTCGGAATTTGACCTGATAAGATCCCATCCGCAGTTCGGTTTTGAGATACTAAAAGACATCGAATTTGAGGGCCCTGTGGCGGAAATTACCCTTCAGCATCACGAAAGGCTGGATGGAAGCGGATATCCTGCAGGGCTAAAGGGCGATCAAATTATTCTGGAAACGCGAATCATCTCATGCGCAGATGTTTTTGAAGCTATGACCTCTCACAGACCGTACAGAGCAGCGCAGACTCCGGAACGAGCTCTCGAGGAACTGGAGGAAAAGGCAGGGGTTTTGTACTACAGCAATGTGGTGAAAATAATGAGAGAACTTTTCGAGGAAGGCCTGCTCCCCATGAGCCTTTTCTGAACAGTAGTCCACAGCTTACTTTAACCCCAAAAGCACAATCTTTACTGTTCAAACCTTTGCACTATATATAAATATAGACTATAAAATTTCCAGAAGGAGGTGAGAATATGGTAAGGGACCTTATGAGATGGGATCCTTTCAGGGAGATCACTTCACTCCGTGATGAGATTGACAGGCTCTTTGACTCTTTCTTCGGAAGACAAACGTCCATGACATCAAGGGAAGGATTCTGGGTTCCCGCTATCGATGTTGAGGAAACCGATAGTGAATACATTGTGAAAGCTGAGGTGCCTGGACTTAAGAAGGATGAGGTCAAAATTTCCATCTCCAATGATACTCTCACCATAAGCGGTGAGAGAAAAATGGAGAAAGAAGAGAAGGGAAAGACTTACCACAAGATTGAGATGAACTATGGAAAATTCGAGAGAACCATAAGATTCCCCGGAGAAGTACTGGCAGATAAAGCAAAAGCCAGTTACAAGGACGGCATCCTCAGCGTGTCAGTGCCGAAGTCTGAAAAGGCAAAGGTGAAAGAACTCGA
>DIJZ01000020.1 GCA_002421425.1 Caldifarciminota bacterium UBA5631 | reverse complement strand
AAGGCCCAAAATATTTTCTTATGTTGAAAGTATGAAAGCCAGTATCGCTTCTGTTTTGGATATTGACCCCGGGAAAATTAGTATAAAAGCTAAGACTGGTGAAAAAACAGGTCCTGTGGGGGAATCCAGGTTAATTGAGTGCGAGGCAGTTGTCCTTGTCCGACTGCTGAACTAGAATTCGCTCTCTGGCTGGAAGCTGATTTTTGGATATGGATTCCGTATTGCAGAAGCAATGTTTTTCAGGTGAGCACTTACCCTCTTCAAGTAGCGAGTTAATAGCACGATGATTATTGCTTTCCGTGGTTTGAGAGATTCGTTCTGGGCAGTTTCCCTTAGCAGATGCTCTAATTCTTTATTTAGTTCCAGGTGTTTCTTCATCACATAATCTGCCTTGTCTTCATCTGACTCCTTAAAAGCAACGTAAGTGACATCAAATTCAGTGGAAATTTCATCAGAGATTTCTCTAAGTTTTGTAATATAGTCGTCGTCTTGCAACTTTTCAGGATAGATTTCAATTAGTTCGTACATATTCTTGCAATAGTCACCTATTCTCTCAATGTCTATTACTATACTGCTCAGGGATAGCGATGGAGCGATGTCTACCTTATCTGCACCGAAGGCCATATGCATCAAAATTTTTTCCCTGATGTCGATTTCCCTCTTATTTACGAGTTTGTCAAGGGAATAAGGATCAAAATCTTTCTTAACTTCTTCGAAGAGAAGTTTGTTGGTTTCAAGGTACATATATTTCACCTGCATCATCATCTCAAGTGCCTCTTCAAAGGCTTCTTGTAATAAAGTCTTACCTTTGAAAAGGTCCCACCAGTTTATCTTCATCTTTACCTCCCTAAAAAGATAATAAGTATTGGAACCAAATAAAACTGGATTACAATGTAGATCAGGGCAACTACCTTTCGTTTAACTGCGAACTCTGCAAATGCTTTTGCAATTTTCACCGGTAATTCCCTGTAAATTAAAGTATTCAAGATAATTCCATAAAGGTTGAACAACAAATGGGTGAAGGCAATAGCGAGGGCTGCAGGATTCTTTGTTATCAATGCAGCAAGAATAGCCGTTACGGTAGTCCCAACATTTGCTCCCATCGTGTAATAGAAGACTTTTCTCAAATCAAGGAGACCTATGGCAGCGAGAGGAACTGCCACGGACGTTGTGCAGGAACTCGATTGTACTACGGAAGTAAGGATTAAACCTGAGAAAAATGAGGTTCGCAGATTCTTAAAGAAAATAGTGTTGAGGTATTTATCAACAAATCTCTTCGAGATTTTCGTCATACTCTCAACTATGAACTTAAGTGAAACCAGCAGAACGGTTACAGCGATAATTATCAGGACAACCGGGTATTTTCTCAGAGGGGAGTTGGTTAGCGGCCTAATTAGCGGGTCAAGGAGCAGTTTTAGGGGAGAGACAACCACAAACCCTCCTACTTTATCAAAAAATTTTGCCAGGAAA
The DNA here is from genome assembly GCA_002421425.1 of Caldifarciminota bacterium UBA5631. Classification (GTDB taxonomy): domain Bacteria; phylum Hydrothermota; class Hydrothermia; order UBA1063; family UBA1063; genus UBA1063. The sequence goes on along the minus strand of DIJZ01000020.1, from coordinate 115,814 downwards.
TTTGCGGATTTTTCCAGGGGATGGAAAAAATACTCCACCGGGAGAAATGTAAAAGCTGTGAGCAAATTAAAAAAATCGTGGACCGTAGCAGCTTGCATAGCATTCTGAAATTCTTTCCCCTTCTTTATGTGAGCTAACGAAACCAGCGTATTGGTAACAGTTGTTCCTATATTAGCGCCCATTATCATTGGTACGGCGTTTCGAATATTTAATGCACCACTGGCGATCAGGCCGACTATTATTGATGTTGTTGAAGAAGAAGACTGCACTATGGAGGTAGCAAGTAAACCCGTGGAAAATCCCACTAGCGGGTTTGATGTATTCTGAATAAGAAGATGTGCGAACCCACTTCCCAAAAGCTGAAAGCCCTTTGCCATAAGTTCGATGCTGAAGAAAAAGAAGTAAAAAGATAAAAGAAGGACTAAACCATACATTAAGAAATTTTAAAAGCAGGAGTCTGGAAATTCAAAGAACTTTAGAGTGTTGACCGTCAAGGCGAACAATGTTATAATTTATATTGCTTTAGGAGGTGAAAATGAAAAGAGTTCTGTTGCTGCTAGTAGTAGTTACATTGCTTGGAGCCCAAACCCTCGAAGAAAGAGTGGAGGGAATGGCAGAGTCATTGACGGATAATGCCGCATCTCTAATTTCTTCTGGAATAATTTCCAATGCTGGTTGCAAAGGCGGATTGCCACATTTCGGAATAGGTGCAGGAATGAATATGGCCTGGTTCGAATTCCAGAATCCAATTACTTCAGGCAAAGTTAATTTTCCTGCGTTTTTTCCTTTTTTCTACGGTGAAGTTGGCATTTTTCCTGGATTTTCCTTTACTCCAGCCTTCAGGGGCATTCTTGCCATAGATATTTTGGGTAAATATGCGCCAGCTCTTGTTAAATCAGATTACTTTGAAGAGCTGCCTTATCTGCTGAGCTATGGAGTTAAGGTGCAACTGTTGAAAGATCAGCTTATTCCTCCTACTCCTGCACTGTCAGTGGCTTTGATGAAGAATACTTATAAAGGGCTGACTTTAAATTTTGAAGACACTCTTAATACTAACCTTAGGCTTGAAGACCTTTCCATAAGGGCTTCAGTTTCTAAGAATATTATATTCGTTGCTCCATATCTGGGAGCGAGTTACGACACTTATTCAATGAAGACTACTTTCTGGACTGCAGGGGATCCAACCCCAAAGACTATTGCAGATATTAAGAAAGATGCAATCTCATACTTTGCTGGACTTGAGTTTAAAATCCTTATGATCAAAGGCTATCTTGAGGGCGTTTATAGAAATAAGAGGTACGGAATAACTCTGGGGGTAAAAGCGGGGATCTAATTCCGTAGCCCCCATTTAAATGGAACGAAAAGCGTTCATATTTCTTTTTATTGGTTATGTTGGTTTTTCCCTTCTGGGTGCTTTACTTTTGTTGTTGCCCGTTTCCAGAACAGGTCCTTTGAGTTTTTCTGATGCTTTCTTTACGAGTACCTCTGCCCTTTGTGTAACCGGGCTAATTGTTAAAGATACCCCTGTGTTCTTCACGCTGTTTGGAAAATTTGTCATCCTCACTCTAATTCAGCTTGGCGGGATAGGTTATATGACCGTTGCGGGTATTTTTCTTCACCGATTGAGGAGGAGCCTGATGTTTCCTGAGATGATGGCTCAGGGATTTCCGGAGCTGAAACCGGGTTTCGCCTTCTTTTTTGCCAGGAGGGTCATCATCTACACAATAGTTATTGAATCCCTGGGCGCTTTCTTTCTCTTTCTTGCATTTCTGAAATATTATGAGCCTCCCCTTGCTTTCAAACATGCTGTCTTCCAGTCAATTTCGGCTTTTTGCAATGCAGGATTTTCAACCTTTTCTGATTCTTTGGTCGGTTTCAGGGGTGATGTGTGGGTAAATCTGATTGTAATCCTTCTTATAATATGTGGTGGGTTGGGATTCTTTGTGATGAACGAGATTAAGGATTATCTGTCTTATAAATTCAGAGGCTTAGGACTTCCTTCTGGCAGAGGCAAGAGGTTCACAGAGCAAGGTGTTAAAATTTTCAGGTTCTCCACACACACCAAGGGCGTTTTTACATGGACCTTACTCCTTGTCATTGCTGGATTTGTGCTAATTTTCTTACTCGAACATAATCAGGGATTTGCAAGCTTTACACCGCTGGAAAAGATTCTTGCGTCTCTCTTCCAGTCTGTGACCCCGAGGACCTGTGGTTTTAATACCGTTGACTTTGCACGTATTACGCCAGCAACACTGTGTTTCGTAATGTTCCTCATGTATATAGGGGGTAGTCCTGGTGGGACCGCAGGTGGAGTGAAGACCAATACCTTCGCCCTGGTATTTTTGTGGATTATTCATTACCTGAAGGGTTACAAAAATGTGTATCTTTTCAAAAGGAAGATTCCTGATACAACGGTGGAAAAGGCTCTTATCATAGTTCTTCTTTCAATTTCGCTTCTTGTAATTACTTCTTTTCTGATATTTGCTTTCGATTCCAGAGTGTTCCAGTATCACAATCCTATTGAGGTGATGTTTGAAGTCTTCTCGGCCTTTGGAACCGTTGGCCTTTCTACAGGGTCCCGACTTTACAGTAATGTAAGCCTTTCTGCAGATTTTATTGTACTATCCAGGTGGATTATAATTGTACTTATGCTTGTAGGGAAAATAGGGATTCTCTCTCTTGCGACTTATATGATCGAGAAGTCGAAAGTAGAGATTGGGTATCCTGAAGACCGCTACATTGTGGGGTGAGAATATGAACATGCTGATCATCGGTGCAGGGAGGTTTGGCAAAGCCCTGGCTGAAGTTTTTGTGCGAGAGCACCACACCGTTGTTGTGGTGGATAAAGATGAGAGCAAAATTAGAGGTATTGAGGATATAGTATCACAAGCTGTTATTCTTGACAGTACAGATGAAGACGCTATTACACAGTTGAATCTTAGCGATTTTGACTATGTTTTCCTATGTATCTCTGAGATTTCATCGTCAATTTTGACGGCGCAGATTCTCCAGGAGGAGAAAGTTAAAAAGGTCTACGCGAAAGCATCCAATGAGGTACACGCTAAAATACTTTCGCGCCTTGGGGTATCCAAAGTGATTCAGCCTGAAAAGCAGTCTGCGGAAAGGCTGGCGATGAATATTATGATGGGAGCTGAGGAGCTTGTTGAACTTCTGAAAAAGAAAAACTTCATGATTGCGAGCGTTGATGTGCCAAAGAATTTCCAGAAGAAGACCCTGGGTGACCTGGATATCAAGAGGAAGTTTGGTGTCTATATTATTGCTGTTGAGCGAAAGCAACCGGAGGTACGCGAAGTAGCAAAGGAAAAGGAGAGCGAATCTTTAATTGGTGTTGATACAAAAACCGAAACCTTTGTCCTTCCAGATGCGAGCTTTGAGATTTCAAGGACAGATAAGTTAGTTGTAATTGGAGCATTAGAGAATATAGAGGAATTCAGGAACTATGTCACCGAAGAAATCGAGTAAGGAAGACTACAAGTCTTATACAAGCGATGAACTGTTCAACTATTTTACCGAAGCACTTTTTGAGCACAACATTGACTTTGCAGAAAAGTGCATTGAGGAGCTTATACGGAGGGTGGACCAGAACGAAATCTCGTCGGAGGATGAAAAAATAAAATATTTGAAGGCAATGGGACTTTTTCAGGAAATGATTAATAATGACGAGAAGGCAAGAGAGTATTTTCTTCGAGTTCTTGACATAAAGCCCGATGATGAAGAGAGCATAACTCACATAAATAGACTTTCAGGTCTTGAGACTTAGCGTGTCCCCCGTCCTCGCTGGCACTATTGCTTCATTTCTTGCAGGTATTCTAACTTCCGTTGGTGGGCTTTTTCTGCTTTTCGGATTTCGCTTTGGTAATGCAAGTATGCCTGTGTTTCTCGGATTTTCTGGGGGGATAATGTTTGCAGCGTCCATATTTAGTTTGCTTATTCCTGCTATTAGTTCAGGGTATATTATTCTGGTTCTTCTTTGTTTTATTTTTGGAGCAGCGCTTGTAGATGTTCTGGATTCTGTTTTACCTCACGAGCACCTTGTGAAAGGGCTAGAAGGGCCACCTTCGAGGCTTAGGCTTGTTAGCCTCCTGCTGATTACGATGACTATACATAACTTTCCAGAGGGCATGGCTGTAGGGGTTTCTTTTGCGAAAGGAATTACACCGGCAGCACTGTCACTGACCATCGCCATAGGGCTTCAGAACATTCCAGAAGGTGCTGCCGTTGCTTTTCCACTTCACAGCATGGGAATGAACAAGTGGAAAGCTATTTTAATTGCATTCCTTACCGGGGTAGTGGAACCTGTGGCGGGATTTATTGGAGTGTCCCTTGGCGTTGCATTCAGCAGATTGCTGCCTTACATAATGGCTTTCGCAGCTGGCGCCATGGTGTACGTTGTGAGTGACGAGATGATTCCAGAATCGCATGCATTGGGAAAAGAAAAAGTCGCTACTTTCTCCTTTCTTATTGGTTTTATAATTATGGTACTTTTTGATAACCTGTTGTAAGGAGGTTACGTGGATTTTTTAGACTACCTTAATGAAAAGACTTTGTTGGTGAATGCTAAGTTAGAGGAGTTTTTCCCGCTCTCCGGGGAAGGCATTCCAATACTGAGAGAGTCAATGCGCTATTCTCTTACGGCAGGTGGAAAGAGGCTGAGGCCTGTTCTCTGCATTCTTGGATACGAGCTGGCGGGCGGTACTGACGTTGAGGTTATTATGCCCCAAGCGTGCGCCCTTGAGATGATTCATACCTTTACTTTAATTCATGATGATTTACCCGCTATGGATAATGATGACTACAGGCGTGGTTTACCCACTAACCATAAAGTATATGGCGAGGCAATGGCGATTCTTGCAGGCGATGCTTTGTTCATTGAGGCTGTCAGGCTGTTTCTAAGAGGGCGACTTCCAGAACCACTCAAATTGAGGATGCTGAATGAACTAACGGATTCCATTGGCGTAGATGGTGTCATTGGAGGCCAGGTGCTTGATATCAGGGCTGGGGGTTTAAGGCATACAGCGAAGCTTGCAGAGAACATACATCTCAGGAAAACTGCCAGGTTTGTGGAAGCTTCCCTTGTAATTGGTGTAATGGGAGCTGGTGCTTCAGAATATTTTATTAATGAATTTAGAAGGGTTGGAAGAAACCTGGGTTTATTGTTTCAGATTGTCGATGATATTCTTGATGAAACTGGTGAAGAGTTGGAATTAGGGAAAAAATCAAGAAAGGATCGGGAAAGGGGGAAGTGTACCTTCCCTGCAACCATTGGTCTAAAAGAATCCCGGATTAAAGCAGAAAAACTTGCCGAGAGAATCAAATATGACGCGAGAGAATTGTTAAATGAAAAAAGTGCAATTATTGAGGGATTGGCGGAATATTTTCTGAATCGGAGGAAATAGTGGCTCTAAAGAAGGTTTTCACAAACATGTACTGGATTCTTCCACTTGCCACCGGTTTTTTCGTACAAATAGTTAAATTTTTTATTTACAGTATAAAGGAAAAAAGGGTTTCATTTCCCTGGCTTTTTAGCACAGGTGGAATGCCAAGTGCTCACTCTGCTGCGGTTTCGTGCATGTCTGTAATTACAGGTCATCATTTCGGTTTCGATTCACCTATTTTTGGAATCACGCTCTATTTTAGCCTTGTCATAATGTACGATGCTGCGGGGATAAGGAGGGCAGCGGGGGAACATGCGGAACTTCTCAATATCATTATTGAAGAAATGGAGAGAAATAAAGCCGCAGGAAGACAGAAACTTAAAGAATTGCTCGGACATTCACCCCTGGAAGTCATTGTTGGTTCATTTATTGGAATAATGCTTGGAATTGTTTTTATCTGTGTGGGGTGGGTATGAAGTGGCTGGATTTTTTGCTTGTGCTTCCGGGGATTCTTTTAGCTTTAACGATTCACGAGTATTTTCATGGTTATGTTGCATATAAGCTTGGTGACCCTACCCCAAAGATAACCAAAAGGCTTACCTTTAACCCCCTGGCACACATAGACCCTGTGGGATTTGTAGCTCTTGTCTTTTTACACTTCGGATGGGCAAAGCCTGTGCAGATTAATCCGTATAATTTGAGAAACCCCAAACGGGATGTTGTTATAGTATCCCTGGCGGGTCCGCTATCCAATCTCATTTCGGGTTTTACTGTGGGTATTATTTTGCGTTTCGTCGCACTGAGATTTCTCCTTACTACAACACCGGGGGCGATGATAGTGAATTTTATTGTGATAAGTGGTGCCCTCGCTTTCTTTAATCTCATCCCTGTTCCACCTCTTGATGGATGGCACGTTCTTGAGTACTTTCTCCCACCAGGAAATTTCAGGAGTTTTATGCAGAGATATGGATACTATATTCTTCTTGCTTTGATTTTATTTTCGGCGCTTGGATTTCCACTTCTCGGAATGTACATTCGCACAACTGTAAAATTCTATGTAACACTGATCTTTGGTAACTCATTACTATTGAATCTTTGATTTCTGGAGGTGCATCGTGGGTATTAAAATCGTAGCTATAGGGTCTTATATACCTGAAAAAGTTCTTACAAATATCGATCTGGAAAGGATGGTAGAGACTTCTGATTCCTGGATTTTGGAGAGGACAGGAATAAAGGAAAGACATCTTGCATCGCCTGAAGAGGCTACTTCAGATTTAGCATACAGGGCAGCCCTTAGAGCCCTGACAAAAGCAAATATGAGTCCTGATCAAATCGATGCAGTTATTGTAGCGACGGCTTCTCCCGATTATCTTTTTCCTGCAACAGCGTGCATCGTTCAATCCAAACTTGGCGCTCAGAGGGCTTCATGTTTTGACATTGAAGCGGCTTGTCCCGGTTTCATTTACGCCCTGGAGATTGCCAGGGGTTTGCTATGTATTCCTGATTACAGAAATATATTGATTGTGGGAGCCGAGACCCTTTCAAGGCTCGTCGATTTCTCTGATAGGAATACCTGCGTCCTCTTTGGCGACGGTGCTGGGGCAGCGATTGTCACCAGGGATTCTTCAGAGAGCGATATTCTAGCCTCGTTCCTGAAAGGTAATGGGGAGGTTCATCATCTTCTTATGCTACCTGCTGGGGGATCAAGAAATCCAGCTTCTGAAAACACAATAAGGGAGAAGGGACATTACATTAAGATGCAGGGAAAGGAAGTTTTCAAATATGCTGTTACCGGCATGCAGGAAGCTGCCGAGAAGGTGCTGGAGAAAGCAGGGCTCAGTGCGACTGAACTGGACTGGTTTGTCCCTCATCAGGCAAATATAAGAATTATTGAAGCTACAAGGGAAAGACTGAACGTACCACCCGAAAAAGTGTACGTAAATATTGAGAGGACCGGGAATACCAGTGCCGCTTCTATACCAATTGCTCTGGCTGAAATGGAGGAGAGAGGGCTCCTTAAAAGGGGGCAATTCGTGCTCCTCGTCTCCTTTGGCGCTGGCTTTGTTTATGGAGCGACATTACTAAGATGGTAAAGATAAGTGGTTTTTTAATCGACCTTGACGGAACCCTTTACCTGGGAAGTGAACCTGTTACGGGTTCAAAAGAGTTCATCGAATGGCTGACTCAAAACACTATACCATTTTTACTTCTTACTAACAATTCAACTCGAACTCCATCACAGGTAAGAGAGAAGCTGCAAAAAATGGGAATTACAGTTGATGAGTCTAGGATTTACACTTCAGCCAACACTCTTGGCGATTATCTGCGGGAAAACTACCCTGGTGCGCACAGGGCGCTGGTCATTGGCGAGGACGGGATAATGGAGGAGCTAAGAAACTGCCGGTGGGAGGTGGTTTATGAACATCAGGAGGCCGAATTTGTAATCGTCGGTCTCGATCAGAATGTTAATTATAAGAAGCTCAGGGAAGCGGTCCTCGCTATTCAGAGAGGTGCAAAGTTCATTGCATGTAACAGAGATTCCGCGTTTCCGACACCGGCGGGTTTGCTGCCAGGAGCAGGTGCAATTGTGAATGCTATCACCACTGTTGTAGGTATTGAGCCTGTCGTACTCGGGAAACCCAATGATTACATTATAAAGTACGCAGTGAAAAGATTGGGAACGGATCTGAAGGAAACTGCAATTGTAGGGGATAGGCTGGATACCGATGTTCTTCTTGGGAAAAAAATGGGAATGATCACGGTACTGGTAATGACAGGGGTCCCGAAAGGGGTTCAAGAAGTTGAACAGGCGAAACCTGATTTTGTATTCAAAGACGTTGGAGATCTATGGAACAATATTTCAAAGTTGCTTTGAAGGCTGTTAAGGAAGCGGGGAGTTTCTTATTGAAACACTTCAGGAGTGTTTCATATTCTGAGGCAGAAGAAAAAAAGGCTAATGACTGGGTCTCCTTTGTTGATAAAGGATCAGAGAATATTATCAGGAAAAGGATCCTCTCGCAATTTCCTTTTCACTCCTTTCTTGGAGAAGAGGAAGGCGTTGCAGGAATCAAAAGCGACTGTGTCTGGGTTGTGGACCCTCTAGATGGTACAAAGAATTTCTTGCACGGGATTGATTTCTTTTCGATTTCCTGTGCGTTGCTGGATAAAGGCGAGCCAAAGTTGGGAATTGTTTTCAATCCGGCAAGAGATGAACTATTTTATGCAATAAAGGGTCAGGGCGCTTTCAAGAATGGTGAAAAGATTAATGTTTCTTCGTCGGTTAACCTTGAAAGGTGCTTGTTCGCCACAGCATTTCCCTTCAGAGAAAAGGAGAAGTTCGATTTTTTAAATAATATTTTCAAGAAACTCTATTTTGTATTTTCTGACGTGCGAAGGCTGGGGTCTGCGGCTTTGGATCTTTGTTACGTTGCGGAAGGAATTTTTGTTGTTTTTTATGAGTATGGGCTTTCCATCTGGGATATTGCCGCTGGCTCTTTAATTGTGGAGGAGGCGGGGGGCTTAGTTACAGATTTTCAAGGTGGTAAAGAGTATCTAAGGACTGGGAACATCGTTGCAGGCTCTGAAAAAGCAGTTGCGACAGTCCTTGAAGCTATCAGGGGGAATAATGATAGGTAAACTGGAAATTCCCCTTGTGGATAAAAAAATCGCAGAAAAGTTTGACCCTTACCTTGTTGGCGGCTCAGTTAGGGATTATCTTCTTGGGCGGGAGTTTAACGATTTTGATATTACTGTCAGTGATCTGGACGGTTTTTTGAGGTGTATTAAAAAGAAAAATCCCAAAATTATTGTGTTTCCTCTCTCCGAGGAGGACCGCGAGTACCGCTGTGTAATTGGTGAAGGGTTGTGGCTTGATGTTTCAGCTATCAAAGGTAAGGAGATTTTTGAAGATCTTTCCCTGCGGGATTTCACTTTTAATTCAATCGCCCTGAAGGTGGTGACGGGGGAAGTGCTGGACCCCCATGGCGGGGTTGAGGACATAAGTCGGGGGCTCATAAGGGCTATAAGTTCAAGAAACCTGATTGCTGATCCTCTTCGAATTCTCAGAGCATATAGGTTTCATGCGCTCCTTCAATTTTCCATTGAGGAGGTTACCCGGAGTTTTCTCAGGGAATTTGCGCCGCTGGTTTCCACCCGTATTGTTGCAGGAGAAAGAGTTCGGTATGAGCTTTTTCTCATCTTAAATTCTGATAAGGCTTCAAAAACGCTAAATCTGATGGCTGAGGACGGGGTACTTTTTTCGATCTTTCCTGAACTCAGGGCACTGAAATTTACGTCTCAGAGATATTATAATGAGCAGAATCTTCTTTTTCATACGCTGGACGCAGTGGCAAAAATAGAAGAGATTCTGAGAGGTAGAGATTATGAACCCGACGTCGCTTCTATTGTTAAGCTTGCGCTTCTTCTCCACGATATCGGAAAACCAAGCACCATAAGCTTTGACGAAGAAGGTAATACTCATTTCTATGGTCACGATAGAGTTGGTTCAGAGATGGTAGATAATATTTCGGAGCGGCTGAGGTTATCTCGCAAAGAACGAAGTATTTTAAAGAAGCTGGTCAGACATCACATGTATCCTCATCTGTTAGCTGCCCAGAGGGTTTTAACTGATAAAGCTGTCAATCGTTATTTGAGGCGGATGGAAGAATTTGCCTTCCCTCTTCTGGATATGGCTTTAGCTGACGCCCTGGCCTCTCCGCCAAGGGGGGAGGGGATTCTGCCGTATGATGATTTTTCAAGGAGAATTCTTAAGATATTAGAGGAGAAGAAGAAGCTCGGTCCTGGAAGGATTCTAACAGGAGACGACTTAATTGCTCTGGGATTAAAGCCCGGTCCTCTCTTCAAGCACATTCTTGCTGAGATTGATGACCTTGTGGCGGAAGGTAAGGTGAAGACCAGGGAGGATGCCCTTGAATACGTTAAGAGCAATTATATTTCGCAGTAGCCATGACTTTTGAATGTACACCTGATTCTTGTTAAGATTAGTCAATGAAAGTTGTGCTTTTCTTCCATTTAATGGCTGTTATCTATGCGGGTCGTGAGAATCCCCTGTTTTATTACCTTGAAAGAAGTTATGGCATCACAGATAGTATTGTAATTGATGACGAAGGGCTGGTGACTTTTAGCCGTTATAAGGGAGATGTTGAGATAGGAGTGGATTCCTCTATCTCATATGAGCAGTTCAAGGAACTCAAGAAAGATGAGATTGTTTATCAGAGTTTTCTTTCTGTGTCTGCGGAATCCACCGTTTCCAAGTCCACCCCACAGAGCAGCGGTTTTATTCCCACCATTCAAATCCCAATTTACATACCGCAGTCCCTTTCTTTTCTGGGAGGCGAGGGGGCGAAGATTGATCTCAATGGCACACAATCTGTAAACCTGAGGCTTGAAAGAAATGTGAATTATGATCCACTAAGTTATGTAGGTGCCAGGACTACAGGTTATTTCAACCCTCAGCTGGAACAGCAGTTGAGGTTAAACCTTCAGGGAACTATTGGGACAAAACTTAAGATTCTCATTGATCATGACTCCGAGAGACAGGACGAGACAAAGAATAAAGTTGTTGTTCGCTTCGAGGGTGAGGAGGATGATGTTGTCAAACTTATTGAGGTTGGAGATACTCGGGTTTCTTTACCTTCTACAAGGTTTGCAAGTTTTCCGGGACAGAGCAAGGAGGGGCTATTCGGATTCAATTCTCTATTGCAGGTTGGGCCGTTCAAAGTTCAGGCCATCGCTACGAGAGAGAAAGGAGAGAGCCAGTCCACGAGTTTGTCCAGGGGAGCAATTCAGGATAGTTTTATTCTCTACGGAAAGGATTTTGAAAAATTCAGGTTTTTTTATATTCCAGAGGCTGAATCAATTGTCAACATTCAGGTCTTTGTGGATGAACAAAGAGGCATTCAGCCTGGTGTTACAATACCAGGGTTTGCATATTACTATGGCTATGATTCCTTTGCAGGGTCGTATGTTCCTGATTCTTCCCTCAAGGAATACGGAAATTTTAAAGTCTTGACTTCAGGAAACGACTATTTTTATTATCCGAATTCAGGAATTCTAGAATTGAAAAGCAGAGCAGGTGATAATTACATTGTTGCGGTTACTTACCTAACTTCAACAGGCCGACAGGTTGGACGGGTTATTCAGGATACGATAGTATTCCTTGATAGTTTGAGACTCTTGAAGCCTTCAACTTATCCCTTGTTTCTTGATACTCTGTACACGCATTCCGATACCCTTAAGGCAAATCTCTGGAATCTAATGCTGATGAATATATATGACCTAAGGGCCACGTCCATTGCCCCTGAAAATATTGATATTCAGATTGGAAGGGACTCTTCGGGTGTAGTAATATGGGGTGAGGGAGGTCGAAGCTTTCTGAATCTAATGGGGATAGATGCAAACAACGATGGAAGAGTTGATCTCGTGAGGGCTGTGGGTGGGATTCACGTTGATGTTCTTGATCTTTCCAAGGGAATTTTGATTTTTCCTCAGCCACGTCCTTTTGCTTTTGATTCATTAACCGTAAAGGATTCTATTATTTACAGTAAAACCAGGATGTCATATAATGAAGGGACCACATACCTGATAAAAGTGGTTAAGAGGCAGATTGCAAGAGAAATATACTTGAATCAGCTTAATATTCTGCCCAACAGTGAGGTAGTTAGATACAACGGTCGACTCCTCGCCAGAGATAAAGATTATAGAGTGGATTACGATGCTGGAATTGTTACGATCCTTGATGAGAATATCCTGAAAGACCCCGATGCGAAAATTGATATTTCCTTTGACTATGCGCCTTTGTTCAGCATAAAAGATAAGTCCTTGTGGGGCACGCGGTTCGAATTACCTGTTGGCTCCGCCCTGAAATTTGGCGGGAGTTTTATGGGAAGGTCCGAATCTTCTTCTCAGAAGAGGCCGGTTCTTGGAAGTGAACCGACTATGAGCCTCGTAGGAGAACTGGACGTTAATTTTGATAGCAGAATACCTATCCTTACAGATCTGTTGAATAAAATTAGTTTCGGTAAATCTACGTCTCCGTCAACTATTAGATTTCAGGGAGAAGTTGCAAGGTCCTTCCCGAACCCTAACACAAAAAACTATGGCTATATTGACGATATGGAAAATTCAAAGGATGAAATCAGCGTATCCTTCTCAATTTATGACTGGAAGGTCAGCTCAATTCCACTCGTTTCTACTTCTATAGCCAAAGACACCTTCTTTCTTGGCAGGAAGATCGTCTGGGCGGGTGTGTATGATATGTACAAGAAAGGTCAGATTTTCAGTAATATTCCACCAGAAGAACAGAATCTAGCTCAGCTTGTCTTTTATGTTGAGCTTTACCCGAAGGAGGCCGGAATCCCTTCGTTTCTGGGAATATCCAGTTTATTGAGCAGCCTTGGACAGGACTTTTCTAATTATGAATACCTGAACGTAATTGTCAAAGGAGACAAAGGGAAAATGATAATCGATGTTGGTCCCGATATTTCTGAAAATTCGGTATGGAGGGATAAAGGTCTCAGGATAAAGAGCTACGACCCTTATGTAATTTCTACTGAGGACAAAAATGGCAACGGAACCCTTGATGAGGGTGAAGATACCGGGCTTGATGGATATGCAGGTGCTGATAGTCTCTGGTCAGCATCTTCCTTAGATGATGGAATTGACGATTACTATTATCCCAGAGCTGGTTCAAGAGACTATTCAAGGGTGAATGGAACGGAAGGGAATGGCAGGCTGGATACAGAGGAATTGATAGTCGACGGAAAACTTGCTCTTGACAACAATTATTATGAGATTACTATCGACCTTGAAAATCCCCCTCCTGAAATTTTCATTGGAGAAAACGAGGAGGGGTTTAAAACTTTCTTGATTCCGCTTAAAGATACTACATGGAGCCGCAAGTTTGGTAATCCTAACTGGGGTTACGTGAGGTTTGTCAGGATATGGTTCGATGATGTTTCAGAACCGGAGACTCTGGTTATTGCTCAGATGAAGTTTCAGGGGAACCGGTATGTTAAGTCTCCAGTATTGACTGCGGATTCGACAATTCCTGTTGGGGGTGACGAGGTAATAGGAGTGAGATCCGTTGGGAACACTGATGACCCTCTTTATACGTCTCCGCCGGGTATTGAACTCGAGAGAGACCTTATTACAGGAAGGCTTGAGCAGGAAAATGCACTGGCTCTGAAGTATGAGAATATAAGAACTTCACACTACGCCCAGGTTACTCAGACCAAAAGCAGCACGCTGGATTTCATGAATTACAAGACCGTCAGATTCTTCTTAAAACCGCGTCCAGGGACTGAAGCTCCATATCCTGTAGTTTATATAAGGCTTGGTGACAGCTTGAACTACTACGAGTATCGATATAAAATGGTCGATTCTTCATGGAAGGAGATCGTTATCGATATAGATTCACTTACTCAGGTGAAAAATATGATAAGAGATTCAGTATCTACCGTTGGCCCTCACATAAGGGGCAATATCGCCATCAGGGGGAATCCCTCCTTCACCCAGATAAAGAGCATTTCTTTTGGAATCCTGAATGACGAACTGGTCCCTCTTAATGGAGAAATCTGGATAAATGACCTTCGCCTGGGGGATCCAAGGAGGGACAGAGCGACAGCATATCAGTTCAGCATTGATTTTCGCTGGGCTAACTTCTTGAGCGCAACGGTTTTGCTTTCAAGGCTTCAAAGCAACTTCAAGCCACTTCAGGGAGTTGCGAGTAAAAGTGATGACCGTACGTTGCTTTACAACATAAATGCGGATCTGGGTTCGTTGCTGCCCCCAAAATGGGGAGTTAGATTAAATTTTGCCCATATGAAGAACTTTGGAAGGTCTCTTCCGCTTTACGGTTCCTATTCTGATTTGCTTTTGAATCCTGATCAGCAGCTAAAACAAATCAGTTTCACAGAGTCTAGAAGGACTTCCTTTTCATTCTCAAAGTCTGCAGGCTCCAAGAATATAATTGTCAGATATGCACTTGAGCCTCTTTCTCTGTCGGGGTATGTGAACAGGGATAATAGTTCAAATCCCAGGAACGCAAGGAATTCATACACAAAGAGTTTGAGTTTTGGCCATGGAATCAGAATTCCGTGGGAGATCAAGAAGGGTAAATTCAGAATGAATCCGCTGCCCGAATATCGCTTTAATGCAGGCTATTCTGATGTTGCAACAATATATAAAGATTTTATGAGCAGCATAGTTCAGAGAGATTCCGTAAAATCCCTGGACTTTTTACATTCTTTGACTTACAACCCATTTTCATTCCTGAATGTGCGCTATGATCGTGGATCCACAAGAGACCTCTGGGAAAGTAGAGAGATGGGTTATTCTGAAGGGTTAAGCTCTTCTCTAAGGTTTTCCCTTTTTTCCATCCTTGATCCTTCATTTAACTTATCCACATCATATAGGGAAAATCGTGACAGAAGCCTCCAGACTGCTGACTCAATATTCAGAGCCAATCTAACTTCTGGAACCACAGCAGGCTTTAATGCGTCTCTGAATTTTGCTACAGCACTGGAAAGGCTTGGCAATATGTTCTTAAAGGAAAGGGTCGATTCTACTGGTAAGAAAATTGAGCATCCCTTCAGGAAGAAGTGGAAGACATTCTACTCAAGCATCCAATCACTTCGTTTCACTTATAATATCACTGACAATTATGGGATCTACAGAGCAGTGGAGAGGCCCGACTGGAGATTCAGACTCGGCATTGATCGTAATATGCT
This sequence comes from Caldifarciminota bacterium UBA5631, assembly GCA_002421425.1. GTDB lineage: Bacteria > Hydrothermota > Hydrothermia > UBA1063 > UBA1063 > UBA1063. The sequence continues at coordinate 100,669 of DIJZ01000020.1, read as the reverse complement.
CTCAGATTCCGGTGAAGTACAGAGATTTTCAAACAGTTTCACGAGGCAGTACAGCGTTGATTGGGGTTTGAGAATACTGAATGTTTCAATAAATATGGGCGGGTCTTTCAATAATGCCGTTAACACCGTGTATATAAGTAAGAGGTACACCAAGAATGCTGTTTGGCCGAGAATAACTGTTTCCAACTTCAGAATTTCAAATAAATTTATTGAAAAAATACTTACCAATTTTTCCGTTAGTTTTAGCTACCAGCAAACGAGTCAGCTCTCCGGCGATTTCGGCAAAGCTCCTGACAACAGTTCCAAAACTTTAGCCCTCTCACCGACCCTGAATCTGCTTTTCAGGAATGGAATAGGTGCAACGCTTAGTTACAATAAGACTAATCAAGAAAATACAGATTTCAGATTCGGAGAGAGGACTACCAGAAACAATGAAAATAGGTTTTCTCTGAATCCTACGTACTCAATTCCTGCGGGCAAGGAAATCAAGTTTCCGGTGAAGGATGTACGCGTGAAGCTTAAAAGTCCGCTACAGCTTGGAATGAATGCTCAGTGGAGCAGGAGTACTCAATCCAGTTTTTCTGGAGGTAAAGAGACCAAATTAAGAGATCAGACGACTACGAGTTTCAATTTCAATGCAACATACTCCATCACGCGTGACATTTCGGGCTCAGCATCCTTTGGTTACAGAAAGTACCGTGATAACCTTAGCAGAAGGTATAATTCGAATACTAATTTTGGCGTAAACGTGAACTTTAATTTCTGATGTGGTTTACTAAAGAAGAGAGAATGGGTATTTTGATAATTTCCTTTTCGGTTCTTATCGGTAGTTTTGTCCTAAACCGAAGGGAAGAGAGAGCTATGAATGTGATTGCTGCAATGGATAATGATATTAGGGAGTCAGTAACCGGGGCAGAAATTGATTCTTTGAGTTCAAAAGTCAATGTAAATTCCGCGTCTTTTGAGGAACTGCTCTCTGTTCCGGGGATTGGCCCAAAGATTGCGGAAAGTATTATTGAGAGGAGAAAAATCAGGAAATTCAAGGATATTTATGAACTTAAGGAAGTGAAAGGGATTGGTGATAAAAAGATTGAAAGTATCAAGAGGTATATTGAGGTAAAATGAAGCTGGAGTTCAAGGGAATCTACGGTCAAAAGAAGGCAAAGGATTACTTAACTTCTGTGGTAAGTCTGCTTCGGGAAGAAAAAGTTGATTCGCTGTTTCTTGAATTTGTGGGACCTGAGGGCGTTGGTAAGCTCACCACCGCCCTTGTTATTGCTAATGCTGTTAATTGTGAAGGAAATGATGAAATACCATGCGGCATCTGTCCTCATTGCATTCAAATGCAGCACCTTCAACACCCTGATCTTATCCTCCTTATTCCTGATATGAATTCAGAGAAATGGGCTGAGGTTTTGAAGAGAAGGGAACCGCGTATGTTCTACAATCCTGTTAGGCAGATAAGGATTGATGAAATAAGAGATGTGGAGAAGGAACTCTGGAGGGAGAGACCTTACAGTGGTAAATATCGTTTTGTTATCGTTGTAAACGGAGAAAATTTGAATCAGTATTCTCAAAATGCATTCCTGAAGACCCTGGAGGAACCTTATCCGAGAACAGTCATAATATTTATCGTTTCAAGGCCTGAGAGGATTCTTCCCACGATACACTCGAGGGCCAGGAAGGTGAGATTTGATGCGCTTTCTTTCAGAGATTTTCAGCAATATTTTGAATCCTTTGACATTAGAATATCCCTTCCCCTGCTTTACAGAATAACCTTTGGATCTATCGGAAAGGCAAAGAGGTTCATAAGGACCGATTTTCTCCAGATAAGATTGAATATCTTGAAGGCAGTTAGAAACGGTGATGCAGAAGAACTGCAGAAAGTATTTAGATCCTTCTTGCGCGTGAAAGATATGCAGGAAGAACAAGAAGCCTTTGAGCCTTCGAACGGATATATTGATGATTTTATTGACTTTTACGGAAGTATAGCAAGGGATTTGCTATACATTAAAGGCGGGCTTGGGGATTTCATTATAAATCTCGACTTAAAGGAACACCTTGAGGAACTGGCTGGGTTTGTTTCTGAGGATAAAGTTCTGGAAATGCTTAAAGTGTTCAGAGAAGCTTCATTCTGGCTTAAAGCCAATGTGGACGAATCTGTTCTCCCCTATGCACTGATTGCCCCAATAGTGGGTAAGAGCTACCAGGACATTTTTAGAAGTTACTGAGGTTCGACTCGGTATTTTCTTCTATGGGTAGTAAGTTTCAGGCTTGCGATATTTTCTGTATTCTTCTTAATGTTGATTTACAGTGCGGGGCGGACACCAGTCCGCCCCGCAAGAACTCTACTTTTCAGCTTACCTACTTTTTACCTGTAATCGTTATGTAATTTGAAAGAGGCTCTTCGGTTCCGTCGTTGAAAATGATAGTAATTTCTGTTACGTGGGTCGCGTCGCTGGGACTCCAGATAGTTCCTCTCAAATCTGCAGCATGTTGTCCATCCTTGGTAATTTCTCCTGTAAGTGTAACCTTTTCATAGCGAACACTATTTTCGATTACTTCAACAGGAGCCGAGAAATTCAGAACCACTTTCCAGTCATCGGAATCTGTATAAGTTATGGTCATTGACTCATCACTTCTGATTGTAATAGTTAAGTCTGTTCGGAAATTATGGTTTTTATAATTAATGATCCAAAAATGTAACGTAATACCCGTAAGGTCGCCATTGGAGTCATACTGGATGTTTTTAGCCTCCATCCCAATCTGATATTCACCAGGGATTGTCAGAACGATTTTCAGATAGGTGATTTGACCTTGAGTGTTGTATTGGGCGTTGAAACTAAAATCGGCGATCTTGGTATTGTCGAGGTAAATGGCTATATGTAACCTTTGCGGAAGCGTATCGGAGCCATAAACGTAAGTTTCCACTGAGTCTATTAACACCTTTGCTTGGTGGGCAGTCATTGTGGTGTCGTAAAATGTCCACTGGAACAGTATTCCGTCAGGAGGATATGCTGGATTAATGTGCACCCAACCAGTATCTTGCCATTCCCAGGTCCCGTAAAAGTCTTCTATTCCACTTTTTGCTACTCTGGTCTCAATTTTCAGAGGCAAACTGTATTCGTGCCCTTTGTACTTGAAGGATTTCTTTCCAAGACCTATTGGAGGATTTTTCGACATAAAATCATATAATACTCCGAAGGTTTGTGTCTGCATAAGGTCCGAGCCGAGGTTATTTACGGAAGTGAGAAAAGAGGCGGTCTCGTCCTTAGTAATTTCGGCTTTCTTGCACGCAGTGATGAGGACAAGACTTACTATCCCTAGAGCTAACATACCTTCTATGATCCTCTTCATAATATTTATACCTCCTATATCAACGGAGTGTAATTCTGCCAACGCGAAATGTCAAATTAGATTTCGGGGGAATTTAAACAGATACAGAAAATGCCTGGTTCTCTGCAGCGTGGTTTCAATCTTTTTTGACTTATCATTTCGTTTCGCTTATAATTACCAAACTTTACATTGCAGGAGGAGTTATGAGAGTTAAAACTGGATTTACTCGAAGAAAAAGACATAAAAAGGTTAGAGACTTTGCTAAGGGTTACTTTGGCCAGAAACACTCCACATTCAAAAAGGCAAGCGAAGCGGTTCTGAGGTCTCTGCAATATTCGTACGCTCACAGGAAGCTGAAAAAGCATGATATGAGACGTCTCTGGATTATCAGGATCAATGCAGCTTGTAGAGAAGAGGGGCTGAACTATTCTACCTTCATGGCAGGACTTCGTAAGGCTAATGTGAATATCAACAGGAAGGTTTTAGCGGACCTTGCTGTAAATAACGCAACGGCTTTCAGTGAACTGGCCAAACTAGCTAAAACCCATGTCAATTCTTGATGAAATTTATGCCCTGCAATCTGAGATAGAAAAAGATTGGGCTCTGGTTGACAATGCAGAAAGTTTAGAAAACTTCAGGATCAAGTTTCTCGGTAAGAAAGGCAAAATCCAGGATCTGATAAGGAAGTTTTCACATCTGTCCCCGGATGATCGAAAGGAAGCGGGGAGGGTAATTAACGAGCTGAAAAGGAAGTACGAAGAGCTCGTGCAAAGGAAAAAGGATGAACTGGTATCTCTTGAAAGTGTAGAGATTTATGATCTCCATATCACGCCAAGACAGCTGGAATTAGGGAACCTTCACCCACTATCAAAGGTTATTGACGAGCTTCTGGATGTGGTAGTTGGTCTCGGATTTGAAGAGGTTGGCCTTGATCAAGCTCCCGATGTGGAGTGGGATTACTACAACTTTGAATGTTTGAATATTCCACCATTCCACCCTTCGAGGGATATGCAGGCTACTTTTTTCATCACTGAAAAAATGCTGATGCGGACGCAAACTTCGCCGGTTCAGGTTAGGACTATGCTTCAGAGGAAACCTCCGTTGAGGGTCGTACATGTGGGGAGAGTCTACCGGGTTGATGCATTCGATGCTACGCACGCCCCCTGTTTTTTCCAGATGGAAGGGTTATACGTTGATAAGAATGTAAGTTTTGCAGAACTTCGTGGAACACTGGAGATGCTTGTGAGAGAGATCTTTGGTGAAAAGGCAGAGTTCAGGATGATGCCTTCGTATTTTCCATTCACGGAGCCTTCTGCTGAGGGTCAGGTTAAATTTGGAGACAGATGGCTTGAAATCTTCGGATGTGGTATGGTCCATCCACAGGTTTTGAGGAATGTAGGAATTTCTCCCGAAGAGTGGTCCGGTTTTGCTTTTGGCCTCGGAATTGAGAGGATTGCGATGATAAAATATGGAATTGATGATATAAGGCTTTTTAGCGAGAACGATTTAAGGTTTCTCAGGCAATTATGAGGGTATCGTATAATTTATTAAAGGAATACATCAGGGATCTGAAACTTTCTCCAGAAGAGCTCGTAGATCTCTTCCCGCAACTTGGCATCGAGGTAGAAGAGTTTCGATATCTGGGTGAAGGCCTTGAGGGTTTTGTTTTGAGTGGTCTTGTGGAAGAAGTTAAAGAATTGCCTGATGCAGCCGGGTATAAGGTGGCAAAAGTCTCCCTTGGTGGCAGGAAAATTACTCTTGTTTCAACAGCTCCAAATGTTTCGAAAAACTTAAAGGTGGTGGTGGCACTCCCGGGCACTCGCCTGGGGAATACAGTAGTTCAGAGGAGGGAGATCAAGGGAGTGCAGTCTGAAGGTAACATCCTTTCTCTTGAGGAGCTTGGATTTCCTGTATCTTCTGAAGGAGTGTTTGAGTTACCAGAAGAATTCAAGGTGGGTATTTCTCCCTTAGAATACCTTGGCCTAAAGGACTGGACTTACGAGTTGTACGTATTCCCAAATAGGCCTGATCTTATGGGAATTATTGGTCTTGCCATCGAAATATCTGCCCATATTGAGAGCGAGATTGTGTGGCCAAAGGTGGGCGTTGAAGAGGAATGTTCCGACGTTCCTGATATTGAAATAGTAGATGCCGAGGGTTGCCCGGTATACACAGGCAGGATTGTGAAAAATGTCATAGTAAGAGAATCCCCCTTTGATCTTGTAAAGAAGCTAAGCATTCTTGGGCAGAGGCCAATTAACAATGTTGTGGACATTACAAACTACGTTATGTTTGAGTTTGGTCAACCCATTCATGCCTTTGATAGAGAAAAAGTTGAGGGAGGAATAGTCGTTAGAAGGGCAAAGCCTGGAGAGAAGATCCTGTGTCTTGACGGAGTGGAGAGAACCCTGGATCCTGAAATTCTCGTCATCGCTGACCACAGGAAGCCGGTTGCGGTGGCAGGTGTAATTGGAGGCGAAGGCAGCAGTGTCACAGAAACTACGAAAGATATAATTATCGAGAGTGCTTATTTTGACAGGGTAAGAATAAGGAAAGCTTCGGCGATGCTTGGCGTCAGTACCGAATCGTCGAAGCGCTTTGAAAGGGGCGGTGATCCCTCCATTACCGAGGTTGCTTCTCGAAGGGTTGCATACCTTGTGAAACAAATGGCAGGAGGAACCGTTTGCAGAATTCACGAGGTCAAAAAGAAACACCTGGAGCAGAAGAAAATTAACGTATACTTTAAGGACTTAAACAGGATTTTTGGCAAAGAGATTGATCCTTTATTCGCAAAGCGGGCAATTGACAGGCTTGGTTTTGCAGTTCACCGAAAAGAAGACTGTCTTGAAGTGGTTGTTCCTCCAAGGAGAAGGGATATAGAAGAGTGGGAAGACGTCGCGGAGGAAATTCTGAAGATTTATGGCTATGACAGGATTGAGGCTCGGACGACCACCTGCGGTAGTTTTAGTGGCAGGAAATTGAAGACCATCGACAGGGAGTTAAAGAAAGTTCTAAGCAGTGCAGGGTTTTTTGAAGTGAAAACGGTGGAATTCGTAGATCCTGAGGAATTGGAGGCCTTCGGTCAGAGTGCTTCAGATTTTGTAAGAATACGCAATCCCATCCATAGTGAAATGTCGGTGCTACGGACATCTCTTCTTCCAGGACTTCTGCGAGTAGCTTCAATAAACTTGCGCAGAGGGTTAGATTTTGTAAAAATATTTGAGGCCGGAAAAGTGTTTAAGTGGCGCGGTGAAGATAACCTTCCAGAAGAGAGACTCTTCCTGGGGATTTGTGTAGCCGGGGAGATTCCAAGGACCTGGGATAGAACGGAAAGGACCATTGATATATATGATCTTCTTGCAGCCTTTAACACTATTAGGGTAAAGTTTGAACCCGAGCTTTCCCTGGTTTCTGAAGAACTTTCTGAGATGGGTTTGGTGAACGGAGGAGTTATTAGAAGCAGAGAAAAGCGCATTGGTTATCTTGGAGCAGTTTCGAACAAGGTGAAGAAGCTCTTCGATGTTAAAGCACCAGTTTTTGCAATGGAGCTGGATTTGACTGAAGCGAAGCTTAAAGATGTCAGGTATACGGGAATTCCTGTCTTTCCAGCTACCAGCAGAGATATCTCTATAGTACTGGATGTAACTTCTTCAATTTCTGAAGTTGTAAAGATGGCAGAGGAAGTTCTCGCCCCATTCCTTGAGGAATACAGGGTCGTTGATATATATACAGGAAAGCCTATACCTGAAGGAAAGAAAAGCATTACGATAAAATTTGTATTCCGGGCAGGGGACAGGACTCTGACCCAGGAAGAAGTAGATCAGAAGTTTTATACGTTTCTGGATCTTGTAAAAGATAGGGGTTATGAAATAAGGGGTCTCAATGGCTGACCTTTCTGAAGAACTAAGTAAGAAAATTGATTTCTTGCTTGAGAAAGTTGCGAATCTTGAGCAGCTTGCAAAGGAAAAAGATGAAGTTTTGAAGGAAATTTTTGATAGATTGGAAAAAATTGAAAAGAAGTTAAATAATTTGAAAAACAAGATTGAGGTGTTGAAGTGAGTGTGTTGGATCTTTTCAGCAATGTAAAGGGTAGAAGGCAAATAAAATTCAAGAATATGGAGTTTGAAATTTATTGTGAAAAGGAAGATGAGGCCTTTCTGGATGAGGTTATTGAGGAAGTTCAGGAGAAATTCAAGCAGGAAGAGGAAAGAATAACAAGGACCAGACCGGACGTGGATTGGGCAACGGTACTTGTCAATGTAATTTTTGACGTGACCTACCGCTATCTCCTGCTGAAGAAAGATGCCGATAAACTTACGGAAAGTGTACAGTTCAATATCAAGAAAATTGAATCGAAGCTTGGAGGGCCTCAGAATGCATAACATCCATAAAGGAGGTGGACTTCCTTGCAATTTGAGTTTTTTGAAAAGAAAAAGGGAAATTTTGTTCCACTTTCAGTCAGACTTGCGCCACAAAAACTGGAGGAGTTCGTTGGACAGGAGCACCTGGTGGGAAAGGGTAAGCCCCTCAGGGTGCTTATTGAAAATGGAAGATTAAAGAGTTCCATATTTTTTGGGCCTCCTGGTTGTGGTAAGACTGCCCTGGCAAGAATTATTGCTAATCTTGTTAATACTAGATTTGAAGAAGTAAATGCTGCCAGGATAAAGCCTTCAGAGATTAAGAATCTAGTTGACTACCTGGTGGGTTTATATAAAACATCAGGGAAGCCAGCAATTCTTTACCTTGACGAGATTCACAGGCTGAATCGCTTGCACCAGGAGTTTTTTCTACCGTTTACCGAGGAAGGGAGTTTAATTCTTATTGCTTCTACAACCCACAATCCCTTCTTTGCAATATCAAATGCTTTGATTTCCAGGTCTATTTTGTTCGAGTTCAGAGCACTAACTCGTGACGATGTAAGAAAGATCCTGGAGCGAGCGGCGACCTATGTGAAAGAAAGTTTTTCTATTGAAGTATCACAAAACGTGCTGGACATAATTTCAGATATGAGTGAAGGAGATGCCAGACGGGCTTTGAATCTTGTAGAAGTTGCCCTTCTGGTTGCGGGGAAAGAAGCCATTCCCGTTATTGACGAAAACCTTATTAATGAGATTATGCCCCACAGAATTTTTTCACTCACTGAGGATGAACATTACGACATGATCTCGGCTCTCATAAAGTCCATCAGAGGGTCAGATCCTGATGCAGCTGTTTACTGGCTCGTTCGCCTTCTGGAACAGGGGGAAGACCCGCTGTACATTATCAGGAGGTTGTACATACATTCCTGTGAAGACATAGGTCTTGAGGACCCTGAAGCCGTTAGGGTTGTTCAGGCATGTAAAGAGGGATTTGAGATGGTAGGCAGGCCAGAGGGGGATATAATTTTGACTTTTGCAGTCCTTTATCTCGCTCTGGCAAAGAAGTCCAATGCGGTGGTCAGGACTCTAGGAAGGGCTAGAGAAATAATAAGGGAAACCGGGAATCTACCGGTCCCGATGCACTTAAAGGATGCAAGCTATAAAGGTGCTACAAAGATAGGAAGGGGAGTAGGTTACATTTACCCTTACGGTAAAAACAAGGGAGTAAAGCAGGTTTACCTTCCTGAAAAAATTAAGGAAAGAAAGATTTTCGAAAAGGAGGATTGAAGATGATAGTTGCTATTTTTATCATTCTAGGAGCGATTGCAGGCTTTGGAATTGGAGTTATTTATTTCAGGGCAAGTTATAAGAAAAGGCTTGAGAAAGCCTACGGAACCATAGAGGATATTCTGGAAAAGGCGAGGCAGGAAGCAGAGGAAATAAAGCGTGAGGGAGAAACTCAGGCAAAAGATTACTGGATGAAGGAGAGAAAGAAGTTTGAAAAGGAAGCCTTTGAAGCCCGAAAAGAGCTTGAGAAAACTTCGAAAAGGCTCATTGAGAAGGAGCAGGCTCTTGATAAAAGGGCTGAACAGATTACGAGAAAAGAGATTTCTTTGAAGCAAATTGAGGCCGAACTTAAAGAACGGGAGAAGGCTCTTCAGGCCAAAGAAGAGAGGCTTGATAGGCTGAATGAAGAAGCCTCCAGAAAGCTTGAAGAGATAGCACGGTTAACCAGAGATGAGGCTAAGCAGGAGCTTTTGCAGAGCCTTGAGCAGCAGGTCAGATATGAAGCTGCTCAGTTGATGTACAGAATAAGAGAAGAAGCGAAGGAAAAGGCGGAAAAAGAGGCGAAGGACCTTGTCCTTCAGGCAGTTCAGAGGGTCGCAACGATTATTTCACAGGAAAATACGACAAGTATAGTACCGATACCTTCCGATGATCTCAAAGGAAGGATTATTGGAAAAGAGGGGAGAAATATTAAGACTTTTGAATCAATAACCGGCGTAGAAGTGATAATTGATGATACTCCGGAAGCTGTAATTCTTTCCTCTTTTGATCCTGTGAGGAGAGAAAAAGCCAAATTAACTCTTGAGAAACTGATCCAGGACGGAAGGATACATCCTGCGAGGATTGAAGAAATTCATGCTCAGGTGGAGACTGAGTTTGAGGAGCATTTGAGAAAGATTGGAGAAGATGTTACCCTTGAGCTTGGACTTACGGGTTTTCATCCGGATATGTTAAAGCAAATCGGGAAAATGAAATTTAGGACGAGTTACGGGCAGAATCTGCTTCAGCACTCCCTGGAAGTAGCTTATATAGCCGGAATCATGGCTGGCGAGCTTGGACTTCCAGTACAGTACGCTCGCAGAGCGGGGCTTATCCATGATATTGGTAAGACTGCTGATGAGACTTACGAAGGCCCGCATGCAGTTGTCGGTGCCCAGATTGCAAGAAAACTGGGTGAAAACGATCTTGTAGTAAATGCAATTGCATCACATCACGGAGAGGAATCTCCCAAAAATGCCATTGCAGTTCTTGTTCAGGCTGCCGACGCCATTTCAGGAGCGAGGCCAGGGGCCAGGAGAGAAAGTATTGAAGCTTACCTGAAGAGAATTGAGAAACTTGAGCAAATTGCCCTTGCTTTTTCTGGGGTGGAAAGGGCTTATGCCCTCCAGGCAGGAAGGGAGATAAGAATAATTGTGGAGGCTCAAAAAGTATCAGATACGGAAGCCTTTGATATTGCACGGCAGGTAGCACAGAAGATCGAAGGTGAGATTGAATTTCCCGGACAAATAAAGGTGGTGGTGATCAGAGAAACCCGTGCAGTGGAGTTTGCTCGATGATTACGGTTCTTTTCATCGGTGATGTTGTCGCATCCAAGGGTAGAGAAGTGGTCAAAAAGCTCCTTCCAGGTATCAAGGACGAATATCGGGTTGACTTCGTTCTTGCAAATGGGGAGAACCTTGCTGGTGGAATTGGAATTACCGAAAAGACAGCAGAAGAAATTCGATCTGCAGGCGTGGACGTTATCACCGGTGGAAATCATATGTGGGACAAGAGGGAGGGATACCAGTTCGTCGGAAGTGTCGACTGGGTCATAAGACCTCTGAATTATCCCCCGGGCACTCCAGGTAGGGGATTCGGTTATTATAACGTACTGGGTAACAGGGTTCTGGTCTTCAACCTTCTTGGCAGAGTTTTTATGAATGGATTCGACTGCCCTTTTAGAATCGCTGAGGATTTTCTTAAAAGCAATAAGGCGGACATCATCATTCTTGATTTTCATGCTGAGGCCACTTCTGAAAAGGTGAGTCTCGCACATTTCCTTGATGGTAAGGTTTCGCTAATTGTCGGGACTCATACTCACGTCCAGACCTCTGATGCCAGGATTCTTCCAGGTGGGACGGGGTATATCACCGATGCAGGAATGACCGGAGGACTGGGTGGAGTAATTGGTGTGCGGAAAGAGCTATTTGTAAGAAGATTCATCACACAGATGCCCGTTGCCTTTGAGCCCGAAGAATCAGAACCAGGCCTTGAAGGAGTAATTGCACGTCTGGACGAAAACACAGGGAAGTGCTTAGAAATTAAAAGTCTGAGGAAGTATCTCTGACTAAAATAGACGGAATGGACTTCCGCATAGTCAGGTTACCGGACCTGGACCCTTTTTACTCGAAATTCGACGAATGGATTCTTGCAGGTTTTCACGGTGAGATGGGTTATCTCGAAAGACGGAGTGGTGAGCGTTCAAGACCTCCAGATTGGGCAAAGGCAGTATTGATGTCACGGATATTTTACAACGACTTTTCCTGGGAGACAAATGCTGCGAAGGGAGGTGCCCTAATTTCCAAATACGCGGTCAGGGCCGATTATCATAATGTTCTGCGGGAGAGGGTATCAAAGTTGCTGCAGAAGATGGAGGAGCGAAGAAAAGGGCTTCAATACAGGATTTTTGTGGATTCTTCACCAGTTCTCGAGAAACCCCTTGCATTCTTTGCAGGATTTGGGTTTATGGGTGCCAACACACTGTTGGTGGATAAAGAAAGGGGGTCCTTTTTTAATATTGGTGGTGCCTTTTTGAACATCGAGGCAGAGGATGAATTCCAGCTTGAGCAAGACAATCCCTGCATTAATTGTAATCTATGTATAGATGCCTGTCCTACGAAGGCTATTATTCAGCCAGGCCTTCTTGATGCGCGAAGGTGTATTAGTTACTTAACAATTGAATACAGAGGTGTTATCCATGCTGACCTCGCAACGAAGATGGGATCATGGGTCTTTGGATGTGATATATGTCAGGAAATCTGTCCCTTTAATAAAAACCCCCTTGCGCAGATTTCAGATTCTCCATTGAAAGAACGACTTCTTGCACCGCCCCTTGAATCTCTTTACAATCTTGACGAAGCGGGATTTCAATCGTTTTTTGAGGGTACACCCGTTATAAGGGCTGGTTTCACAAAGTTTCTTAGAAACTTAATTGTGGCTGCCTTTAATTCAGGTGATGTACATATTATATATAATATATGTAGGAGGGTAAAAAAACTTAAGTCGCCGCTTCTGGATGAGCAAATCAGAGTGATGGAGTCAGGTTTATGAAGGAAGAACTATTGAGAAAAAACGTTGAACTATCAAATTTTCTTCATAATTATTATGGAGAAGAGTATCCGAAATTCGTTGAAGTAATGGGAAAGAGGCTGAGGCCTTCGATCAGAGTCAATTCTTTGAAAATTGAGAGGGAGGAACTTCGAAGAAGGTTAATTTCGAAAGGGTTTAAACTTGTTCCAGTACCTTTTTATGAAGACGGATTTGTTGTAGAGGAACTCCCAGGTGAAATTGGAAATACAGTGGAACACTTTGTCGGGTATTACTACGTCCAGGGTCTTTCCTCAATGATTCCTCCAGTTCTTCTTAATCCTGCGCCAGGGGAAAAGGTTTTAGACATTGCCAGCGCGCCGGGCTCGAAGGCCACGCAAATGGCACAGATGATGAAGAATACAGGCGTTATCGTCGCTAATGATATCGACGTAGAACGAATAAAGGCTCTTTCAAACAATATTGATAGAATGGGCGTTCTGAATACAATAGTAACCCTTGAACAGGGGTACCGTTTTGGACAGCTGTACCCTGACACCTTTGACAGAGTGCTTATTGATGCACCCTGCTCAGCCCTTGGTACTCTAAACAAAAATATGGAAATCGTAAAGTGGTGGGGGAGAGAAAAGATTGGAAGATTAATGGGAGCCCAGAAAAGTCTTATTTTAAGCGGATTTGATGCTTTGAAGCCAGGTGGCCTTATGGTGTATTCGACCTGCACTATCACCCCTGAGGAAAACGAATATATAGTGAACTATCTTTTAAAAGAGAGGAACAACGCTGAAATTCTTGATTTCCAGCTACCGGGGGTGGTTTTCAGAAGCGCTCTGATTCACTGGGAACGTTTTTACTTTCACCCATCCATAGCAAAATGCAAGAGAATTGAAACACACCATAATCCCGATTTTGAAGGTTTTTTTATCGCTCTGGTGAAGAAGTTACCTTCTTGAGAGGAAGGTTTCTACAGTATCCATAACCGCAAAGATCATAGGTTGCAACATCCTGTCCAGCTCGTCCCTGACCATATCTTCCCAGTGCCCAAAAAGGAACATTTCACCTTTATCTTTTACCTCACTTTTTGCATTAATTCTGTATAGCAGTTTATCTTTCTGGTATATGTAGAAAGATGCATAGACCCAGCCGTTGGATGTAAATTTGTATTCAAGTCCATTGGGTTGCTGGGGAATCTTGTGAATTGTGAAATCCACGTAGAATTTGTCCAGTGTCCCTTTCAAAACAATATCTGCGTCTTCTTCCCTTTCCGCCATAGGAAAAAGGTTAGAGTTCTGGATCTCTTTGATAAAAGCCCTTCTGAGAAAATCCCGGGGCTCTATGACGAACACGTTCTTCAGGTTATGTTCGGTTCCGATTAGCTTCATCTCTCCAAAGACCGAGTCGCTGGTCTCTCTAAACTCTCCAACAAAGATTTTCAATGCGTAGCTTCTTGGCCACGTGAGCGAGCGGGATTTGTAATCGTAGGTAAGTTTTATGCTGCCGCAGGCGGTCAACAGGATAGTTCCCACGGTTAAAATTACTTTAATTCTCTTCATCTTTGTCCCTCCCATACGATAAGTATGGATTTGAGCGGTTGAACTGTCAATAAGTTTTCTTTTCTCTTGACAGTGGGAAGGTTTACTATTAAAATTTTAGCTAAACAGAATAGAGGAGGTAATAAAGCATGGCAACGTTGATAGATTACTTCAGTAGAGGCGGTACAATGATGTGGTTGCTTCTGATCCTCGCTATCATTGGGTTGGCTTTCATCATTGAAAGGCTAATCTCCCTCTTCGGAAAACTGAGAGGAAACCCAAGGGAAATTATGGAGGATGTGATAAAGAAGATTGAAGCCCAGGGCATTGATGCAGCCCTTGCTTACCTCAAGAAAGAGAAAAATCCTGTTGCAAAGATTCTTGAGGCTGGCCTTGAGAAGGTAGATAAGGGTAGAATCGTGGTGGAAGAAGCCATGACAATGAAGGCCACAGCAGAATTTGCTTTCCTTGATAGAGGAATGATCTACCTCCAGGCCGTTGCCACCCTTGCCCCGATTGTCGGATTCCTTGGGACAGTTACAGGTATGATCAGGGCGTTCACTGCTATTGCCGCTGCGGGTGAAGTTGAACCCACGATAGTGGCTTCGGGTATTTCTGAAGCCCTTATCACCACAGCAACTGGACTTCTTATTGCAGCTCCTGTAGCCCTCTTTTATGCGATATTTGCCGATAGAGTTAATAATTTCACAAGGGGAATGGAAGAAACCTCCAACGCTTTCATAGAGTACCTTGTAGAAACGGGAGTTGTGGAAAGATAAAAAATAAGGGGGGATAAACTTGCCTATTTTACCGAGACCAAAATTGTCTTCGGAGGCTGAAATTCCCACAGCCTCTATGGCAGATATTGCCTTTCTCCTTATAATCTTTTTTATGACCTCTACAGTTTTTATGAGAGATAAGGGTCTCAAACTTGTCCTTCCCGAAAAGACCGACCAGATTGTAACCATTGGTGGTGAACGTGTAATCAGGGTTTCTATCAATGACCAGGGAGACATATTCCTTGAAGAGGAAGCTGTGACTCCTCTGGATTTGAAGGATAAACTCACACAGCGGATTCTTGATTACAAAGCAAAACACGAAGGGAAGGACCCTCTGGTTATTATAAGGACCAATGTAGAGGCCCCATACGAAAGGATGATAGACGTCTTTGACATTATCAAACAGATACCTGAAGCGCGGGCTGTTTCATTAGCCAGTATTAAGACTGGAGGTTAAATATGCGACTGAGGCAAAAAGTATCTACAAGGACAAACATCCCCACCGCCTCGATGTCTGATATTGCATTCCTTCTTTTGCTTTTCTTCCTTGTGTCTACCAAGTTCAGAAAAGAAATTGGGTTTAAGGTGTTGCTTCCCGAGGCAAGAGCCACTGAGAGGATTATCAAGACTGAAAACCTTGCAAGGGTCTACGTGAATTCTAAAGGTCAAATCTCTGTCGATGATTTTCTTGTACTTCCTGAAGGTGTATCAACGAGATTCAAATTGAAAGTACTTGAGAATCCCGGAATTATCGCGTATATTAAAGCCGATAAGCACGTTAAGTATGATTACGTTGACCAGATTCTCGAGGCACTACGCGATGCAAAGGCGTTAAGGGTCATCTTTGCGACAGAATTTAAAAAGGGTTAGGGGGTGACCAAAATGACTGATGAAATTAAGAGGAAGGGTTATGAGAGGGGCAAGGAGTTAATTGATGAATATCCTGACGATATGGCCAGGAGTATGATTTTTGCCCAGATTCTACTGATAATTATGTTCTTGAGCGTGAGAGGGATTGGTGTTACCCCATATCAACCAAAACAGGTGGAGAGCACCTACGTAGAAGCAGCAGGTATAGAAGTTACAAAGGAAATTGAAGCCCCACCTCCGCCGAAACCTCAGGTGACAGTTCAGGTTACCGAAAGCGCAGCGGGCGGGGAAGAGAATGAAGTAGAAATCGCTCCTACCACAGTATTCAGTGAGTTGGAGGCTCCACCTCCACCAGCGTCCGACACAACGGTCTACGAATACCATGTGGTAGAAGTGAAGCCCCAGATATTAAAAGCCGTGTCTCCAAAATATCCAGATCTTGCAAGAAAAGCCGGAATCGAGGGTATGGTCTATGTTCTTGCCATTGTGGGTCCCGATGGAAGGGTCCGGAGCGCTACGGTGGCAAGGAGCGATAATCCTATCTTTAATGAACCTGCTGTTGCGGCAGTTATGCAATTTGAGTTTTCTCCTGCTATGCAGCAGGACAGGCCCGTTGCCTGTAAGGTAATGGTTCCGGTGAGATTCACTTTGAGATAGCAAAGGATGAAAAGAACCTAAAAGGAGGGTAGCCCCATGTTAATAAAAAGGGCTGTGAGGGTTGTGCTGGCGGGCATAATACTCTCAGGATTTTTATACGCCGGCACAACAGGAAAGATCGCAGGTAGGGTGTTCGATAAGGAATCTGGAGACCCCCTGCCTGGAGCCAATGTGGTGATTGTGGGTACTAAAATTGGTACCGCTACAGACCTCGACGGTTACTTCTACCTGATCAACGTTCCACCTGGAGTCTATACTCTAAGAGCCTCAATGATTGGCTACAACCCTCAGGAAATCGCAAATGTGGTGGTGAAGGTAGACTTAACCACAAATATTAATTTCTATCTTACGTCAACTGCCATTAGAACTGAGGAGATTGTGGTTACGGCTCAAAGAGAACTGGTGGAAAGAACTGCCACGGAAACCCGTAGGGTTGTTAGCCAGCAGGATATTGCCCAACTACCCTATACGAATTTCCAGAATGCGATCCAGATGCAGGCTGGAGTTACAGGTGTGAACGTAGTTAGAGGTGGAAGAGACGATGAAGTCGCGTACTACGTCGATGGTATGCTCATCAACTCTCCTGTTTACGGAACATTCTATGGCTATATCAATACCTCTGCAATTCAGGAAATGTCCCTTATTACCGGTGGATTTAATGCTGAGTACGGTCAGGCACTCTCGGGGATCATTAACGTAGTGACGAGGGAAGGTGGCACGAAGGCATCTGGAGACCTTACCGTCAGAACCGATCAAATTATGCCTGAAAAGCTGGATTACGGATCCACGAGAACCACCGTCACTCTTGGAGGTCCAATTCCTGGAACAAACAAGAAGGTAAGGTACTTCTTTTCTGGCGAAACCTACTGGAGAGATGGTGCCAGTGCATTCAACTATATTCCAAAGGACGATGAGTGGTATCCTATTATAAATGCTTATGAAAATGGTACCGATGAATTTAGAGCCTTTGTTGACACAGCGAAGGTGTGGTGGTACAACGCCGCTGCCGATACAACGCTGAACTACGCTGTAAAGCCTTACTGGAAAGACTATTATAATATGGCAGTGCAATGGAAAGACTACTTTGAGAAACATCCTTATGTTCTACCACATTCTGCTGCCCAAAACTATTATCTTCAGGGTAAAATAACCTTCCTTCCTCTGGAAAATCTGAAGGTTATGCTTGCAGGTAACCTTGCAAAAGAACAGAGCCAAACTTACTACTACTCTGGTGATCAGAGATTTAAATATCGCGGCGAGAGGAACAGAGTAAACTTGAACCGTAGATATCAAGGTACATTAACCATAAATCATATCTTGAGAAACAATCTTTTCTATACCCTGAACCTTGGATACTTTTACTCCAGAAACCGGTTTGGTATACTCCAGCCCGATTATCAGCCATACTGGTTTGAAAAATATCTTCCCAGCGTAAGGAAATACCTTTACTCAAGGAAGATTGACGAGCTCTTCTCAGACTATAGATTCATCGGTTACATTCCTGATCCACCAACAAACAAGGTGATTATTCCCGGCTATTACATGTACAATTTCGGGAATGGTAACCCGTGGGGCGTTGGAGACCAGGCTCACGTGAATTTCATTTCAACGGGTGATTACCGTGTGATACATAGAAGAATTGAGCAGACAATGAGTGGGAAATGGGATCTTACCTGGCAGGCTAACAAATATCACGAGTTTAAGACTGGAATTGAATACAGACAGCATGACATTAACTTCTATCATAACTCACTCCCATGGGATCAGAATCCGTTCTTGGACGTTTACAACACGAAGCCCTATCAGGCATCAGCATACGTCCAGGATAAGATGGAGTTTGAAGGTCTTGTCGTGAACGCAGGTCTCAGATTCGACTACATTAATCCAAAGAAAACTTATTACGTTAGCATCGCCGGACTTGGTCCCAATGATGTGTATGTAATTTCCCCTGATGACACTGTTGCCAAGGAAGTGAAGCCCAAATACCAGCTTTCTCCAAGGCTTGGTATTTCTCACCCTGTGACAGAAAGGCAGGTACTGCACTTCGCTTACGGATATTTCTTCCAGACACCACCTCTTGAGTATTTCTATTCTTCCACTCATATGAATATCGACGAAATTATGTCCAGGGGTAACCAGCTTGTTGGAAACCCAGACCTTAATGCAGAAAAGCAAATTGCCTTTGAGGTCGGTGTGGCTAATCAGCTGAACGACTTTTCTGCTCTGGACATCACTGCCTTCTATAAGGATATTTATCAGTGGGTGGGTTCAAGAAAAGTGAAGGCCATTCCGATGTCCTTCTACATCTATACCAACGCAGCCTATGGAAACTCTAAAGGTGTTGAATTGACATATCAGTTGATGCAGAGAAACTTCAATTTTAGACTTGCTTATACCCTTCAGTTTGCCGAAGGCACTGAATCAGACCCCTTCGAAGCCTACGAAAACCTTTACTATCAGTCTCTTGGACTTGACCCTATCACAGGCGAACCTGCTGCATGCCCTGCCAGCATAGTTCCTCTCGCATACGACCAGAGACATACTGTTAACGCGTCTTTGAACTACTCCACTCCAAAGGGCTTTGGACCTTATGGGATTCTTGGTGACATCAATCTTTCGTTGATACACAGGTCCCAGAGTGGTACTCCTTATACTCCGAGAGATCTCCGCGGAAATATTGTGGGAGATATCAATTCAGAAACAACTCCATGGACTCATAATACGGATATGACCCTTGCAAAGGTCATCAATGTGTTTGGAAAGACACTTGAATTGAGACTCGAAGGTTTCAATATATTTAATATCAAGAACGTTCTTCACGTCTACTCTACAACAGGGTTACCTGATGATGATGGATCGGCAAGGACCATTACTGTTTCCCAATTCGGTAACACATCTATAACACTTGGGCAGACTGGATATAATCCACTCAGAGACCTGAATGGTGATGGAGAACTGACCCCTCAGGAAATGTATCAATCTTACCTCCTTGCTATGAAAGATTTCCTTGCGACACCTTATAATTACGGCTCTCCAATTCAGCTAAGATTTGCAGTAGTCTTTAGATTCTAAGGAGGGTTCAAAATGAAGTGGTTTAAGAGATTATCCATATTAATGCTTGTAATGGTGGGCGTTATCTCCGCCCGCACCCTCACTACTGGCACCGGTGCCAAAATATATAGTTATGGAATTCTTGATGGCTCGGAACTCTGTATGTATATGACTAACTATGGAAGCTTTGGTCACAACGTAGTTTCTGGTGGCTCTGGAGGCTGGTGGCCAAGAAACAGAAGAAACGAGACGTACATTTACGGCGCGGGTGTGTGGGTTGGTGCTCTGAAAAGAAATGCTACGAATCCAGCTAAGTGGGACACCGTAGTGACCTTTATGTACAACCCGAATAGTGGTCAGTCTGAGGGCGGGCCTGCCTTCGTTCCCACCTGGTTAATGAGGGATTCTATAATCGAGCCACAGGATTCTACAGACTATGCAGGAGCTGTTACCAGCGCTCAGGCAAGACTATACCTGTCAAACTCTGACAATGCGGGCTACGGCTGGCCCATAAAGGAAAGGGATAACGAAGGTAACCTGAAGAATTACGTCCTCTCTACCCTTGATAGCTACACGAGATACACAGATCTTAACCCTGCTCGGCAGGAATCGGGTTCAAGGCCATTAGGGCTCCTCTTCGACCAGTGGACATACCAGTTTGATGTGCCCGGACTTAAAGATATTACTTTTCTTTTGTTCAAAGTAACAAATATTTCGGGTGATACTCTTAAAGACGTTTATATTGGGGCCTGCTACGATGACGATATTGGAAATGAGTCGGGTTCCAGTGCCAATGACCTCGTAGGGTTTGTTAGAACTTACAATTTTGGGACGGGCCCCGTTACCCTAAATCTTGCGTACCAGTATCAGCTTGTGCCTGAAGGTGGTTGGATTGGTGTTAACGGCGCTGGCCTCCCAGGGGTGATTGGAAGCGTATTCCTTGAGAGCCCAATTGCTACAAAACAGGTGATTGTATTGGATACCATAGGAACTCCCGTGGGACCTGATACGATTTATCCTGGTGACCCTCTTGGAATGACCGCTTTCAAGATTTTCACCCTTCAGATTGACCCCAGAGATGACAAAGAAAGGTATACAGTAATGTCCGGTTGGGACCCTGTGTCGGCTGGAGGAAGATATAATCCATATATGGACGATGTCTACGGTGCGGGAGACAAGAGATTCATCCAGGTGTCAGGACCCTTTGACATGGTGCCTGGTGCCACTGCCAACCTCGTCGTTGCAGCGGTTATTGCTGCGGATTCCAACAACATAAAGTTCGTTGCAAAGAAAGCCTGGGATGTTTATAGTGCCAACTTTGTTGCACCTCAGCCTCCTGCGAAACCAACACTTTACGCCTGGGGACGTGATGGTGAAGTTGTGCTCTTCTGGGACAACACAGCAGAAATCACCAGGGATAGATTTTATGACATTGAGTCCGGCTCCAACCCACTTTACAGGGAATACGACTTTGAAGGTTATATCCTGAGAAGAAGTATGGATGGAACGGTGTGGGATACCCTCGGCAGATGGGANNGCTCCCCAATCAGTTCACGGTGGTTTATACCGACAGTGTAAGGGACTTCCTTGGAAATAAAATCTATACCGATTCCATATACCTTGGAACGAACTCGGGACTTGTACATTCTTATGTAGACAGAGATACCAGGCTCAGAAATGGCGTAAGGTATATGTATGAAATTCTACCTTACGACATAAACTATTCAAGCGGANNGGTTCTCCCTTGTAGGTGCTCCTGGAAGAGTCCTGGTTACTCCGCACAAGAATCCTGTAGACGAGGCGATACCTGATAATCCCGTAAGGATTACCAAGAAAGGTATTGAAAATGCATTTAACTATAATGCTGCATTTGTTGTTACAAAAGATACAGCTCTGCTGAAGCCGGGGAAATACTACTTGCGGTTTAATTATGAAGGTATGAGCAGTCGTAAAGCTGATCTGGCCACCTTTACTGTATATCCTCTGTTCTCTGCTTACCTTGAAGACGAGACCCACGATACTCTTGCATTTATCCCTGCAAATCAGATTCTCTGGGTTGCTGACACAGGTGGACTTGCTGCGAAATATACGTATATATTCCCATCGGATATTCTCTTCAATGGTGCAGTACTTTCGGGTCCCACATTCGAGGTCCAAACTAATCTTCCTGAGTGCTATTACACCGTTGACACAAGCCTTGTGGGAACACCCACTACCACCTGGAAATTACTTGCTTCTCAGTGGACCTACGATTCTACGCTGAAGATGTACAAACAACCAGTTAAGTCCAGAGGTGCATTTTTCTCCGGTTCAGCGTACAAGATTACCTGGAAGTACGTGGATAACGGAGATTCAGTAACCCTTGAAGTTGTGGACACGCTGACGGGTATTACGATACCTTTTGACCCAGTGGCGGGTAGGGACAGCATTGCAACTGGCTGGTCCTTCGTATGCGGTGCAGGAGCTCCTGCTGCTTTGAGACTCAAAGCAGTTGAGAAGATTCCTGCAACGGCTACTACGGGACTTGCTCGCTATGTGATGGCCATAAGGCTTCCTGGTACTGACTTAATGAGATTTGCAGACTTCACAACCCAGGGTGGGATTCCTGCTGACGGAACGGAGTGGATAATCGGAACTCTTGCTCCTTCCACCGTCACAAGAATACCTTCCAGCGTTGATTATTATGAAATTGAGGTTTCTGGGTTGCAGTCAGTGCCCGATTACACCCTGAACAACGTAAAGGTTGTTCCAAATCCTTATTATGTCCTCACACCTCTTGATAAGGATAAACAGTTCAGAACCGGCGGAATTAGATTTACAAATCTTCCTAAGAATGCAACCATAAGGATTTATAACCCTGGTGGTGATCTTGTGAAGGTAATAGAGGTTACTCCGGAAAATGACGGAGAAGTAAAGTGGGATCTTCTGACAGAGTATGGAATCAGACCAGCCAGCGGAATCTATATCTACTATATAAAGACTCCGGACGGGAAAGAGAAAACTGGCAAGATTGCGCTGATATTCTAAGGAGGGGGACATGAAGAAACTTTTATATACCTTATTAATGGTAGGTCTGGCATCGGCTGCGTTCCTGGAAAAACCAACCTTCACCAAGGTTGGTTTCACTGGTGCATCATTCCTTAAAGTGAACACCAGTGCAAGAGTCCAGGGTCTCGGTGGAGCCTTTATTGCTATTTCCGATGATATTAATGCTCTATCAATCAATCCAGCAGGTCTCAAGAATGTGCGTGAAACGGCTGCTCTTGCAAACTATACAGACTGGATTGGCGACTTTACTTACAGCTATCTTGCTTACGCAATGCCTGTCCCGTACGGGGCCTTCGGAATTCAGGTTGGATTTATGAACTACGGTTCCTTTGAAGAAACCACCCTGGATGAGCCCGATGGTACTGGAGCGGAGCTCAGCGCTTCGAGCAGTTTTGTGGGATTTTCTTATGCGAGAGCCCTTACTGATAAGCTCGGCCTCGGGCTTACGCTGAAAGTAATAAGAGAAGCAATCGCGAGGGAGTCCGCTTCTGGATTTGCCATTGACCTGGGGACACATTACAATACTGGATTCAAGAACCTCAGAATTGCAATGTCCATGCAGAACTTCGGTGCAGATATGTCTTTCAAGGGACCTGATCTCGACATAGGTTCAATACCCCAGGACTGGGTAGATTATTACAACTACGGCGGTTCAACATTACCTACTACGTTTAAGACTGCCCCTTACAAATTACCTCTTGTGTTTAGAATCGGGCTTGCTTCTGACCTCGTGGATTTTGCTCAGCACAGGCTTACAGTTGCTTTTGATGTTACACATCCCAATGATGGTGCAGAGAAGGTTATGGCCGGTATTGAGTACTGCTTCGACAAGATGCTATATTTGCGCGGAGGTTATAGACTTGATCCTGACAGAAGCTACGATGAATGGGAAGAAGAGAAGTACACTTACGGTCTCTCTGGTGGTGTTGGCCTGAAAATCGGATTTGGTCCATCCCGTATCGCTGTTGACTACGCTGTATCTGACAATGGGCTTCTGGGACTTAACCACTTTGTGACGCTCTCTTACTCCTTCTGAAAAGTGAAAAGGACTTTGAAAGGGGCAGGATTCAATATCCTGCCCCTTTTTATTTTTGTATCCATCGTGTCGGGGAAGTGTTTTCCTCTGACTCTTGGGGTGTACTTTGCTGCAGATAACGACCTCGCATCGCAGGCTGACGTTGATCTGGAGGAGATTAGGACTTCACCCTGCTGTGAGAAAGTAAACGTAGTCATTTTTGCGGACAGGGGAATCGGATCAACCAACCCCGGTACGTTTATATACGTCAAAAGAGATACTTTTCTCGTACAGATTAGAGAGTTTGGAAATCTTGACAGTGGAGACCCTTCCACCCTTAACTTCTTTATCAGATATCTAAGGGATAACTATCCTTCGGATCAATATGGTCTTGTTCTCTGGGGACACGGAACTTCCTGGATGAAGGTGGCGAATCCCTTTTCGAAAAGTATAGCCTTTGATGCCACATCGGGGAATTACATTGATGTGTTCAACGGGGAACTAAAGTGGGCAATTCCGGATTCTATATTCTCTTTTATAATAATGGATGCGTGTTTGATGGGTGGAATTGAAGTTCTGTGGGAGTTGCAAGGTAAAGCTAAGTATGTTGTAGCCTCTCCTGCACTGGTGCCGGCCACCGGGCTGAACTATAGAAAAATCCTTATGGATTCTAATTCTGTTTTACGTAGTTTGGTTTCTTTCCTGCAGCGCGTAGTATGGAACTATGTTGTAGAGTATGATTCCCTTGATTACACAGTTTCAATGTCACTGTATGACCTTGAAAGACTTAACGAATCCAAATTTATAATTGAAAGACTCGTCAATGAAAGTTACTACACAAGTTCCTTCACCCTTATGAAGTACCGTCTTTCTTCCTTAACTTACAATCTTTATTCCAACGAGGTACAGGACAGTTTTGCGCCTTTTGTTGATCTAACAGATTTTCTGGGCAAATTTCAATATGAGCCTTTTCCCTTTATTATATATTCCAAGGGGAATGGTGTTTTTGAGAGTGCTTGTGGTGTATCTGCTTACTTTCCTCTTTCCCTTCTTCAAATAAGGGAAAATTATGTAAAGTACCGGAAATTAGCCTTTGAAAGAGAGACACACTTCCTGGATGTGGTGATTAACACGATAAGAGACGAATATTTTTCCTCGGTGGATACACTCATTGCAGAAAGAAGATACGGCAAAAGAGGTATAGAAGTTTCCTTTCCAGGGCTGGTGAAGGCATCCAGGTGGAATAACTCCTTGCTGGTTTACAAGGATAATTTTCTCAGAGATTCAGTGACTACGGTGCTTTCATACTTTCTTTTGAAACTTGCGCCGGGCAACTACCGTATTGAGCTTAGAGTTTTTTCGCCTCTTGATGGTCGCCTGGCATATTTTGCGGTATTTCCAGATACGTTTGTGCTGGAAGAATCTGATACACCTTATTACAACAGCGTAGTTGACTCTCTTCCGGAGGCTCTTGATATCACGGGGAGAAAAGTGAGACGAGAAGGCAGAAATATTCTTTTCAGGAACCGCAGGAAATATTTAGTATTCTGAGTTCTATGTCAGTTTGATTCCACGCGGTGAAAACGTGCTTGACAAAACCTGGTAACCCCAATATAATTTTTTTACCTTTAAAAGGAGGTGTTAAATGTTAAATATAGTACTGTCAGCGCTCCTTGCAGGTATACCTGTCCTGCCAAGGCCAGATGTGAACGTTGACGCGGGCAAGATAGAGCCTGGTCAACCACCCTCAGTGATTATTTGTAACCAGCCAGCAGGCGGTGGTTGGAGACCGGTGATAATGTCCGGAGAAGCCCACAACAACCTCATCTGGATCGGTCCAAACACTCTGGGTTTCCTTGGTGCAGATATGGCTCCTGATGGAACCAACTGGGAAGGTGCCTCGGTATGGTATTCCGATGACAACGGCGCCAACTGGACTAAGTACAATATAAATCCTACCATTATTAATAGATTGTATCCTGACGCCTTCTATGATGCAACCACCGGAACACCCTGGTACGCCTATGGTATCAGAGTCCCCGGCTTAGCATCCAAAATATATGTTGCCAAGGATGAAGGACTTTCTATTGGTGCCCCCGGTCTCTTTACAGAGTATCAGGTGACAGATGGTATAGGCACCTATGGTGAGTGGCTTCCTACCGTTGTGGCCAAGGGCGACACAGTTGTAGTCTCCTATATGAAATATGACCTTAGCCTCGGAGCCTGCAAGACTTCCTTTGATGGAGGCGCCACTTGGGGTGATGAGGTTATAATTGATGAAAACCAGGTACTGGATAACCCCAATATGCTTCTTGTTGGAGACAATTTGGTCTTCTACTCCTTTGACGGCGATATTATTGACACAATTATTTTCTGGAAGTCCACCGACTGGGGTCAGACCTGGACAGGTCCATATAAACTTGAATCCTCGGCTGTTCAGTATGAATTCGCATCCTGGTGGTATTCTTACGCTGGTGCAGTCTACCAGGGTAAAGCCCATGTATTAGCAGTGATGAGTCCATCTGGTGTCGAAAATGGGATTCTGTACGATTACATCTTTGACCCTGCCGACAATTCTATCACGGAACAGTTTGTCGTGGGTGAAATTGATTCCTCTTCAGGTGCATATGATGTTGGTGTTCCTCAGGCAAGAACACCCAGCGCTGGTGTAACTCAGGATGGTTCCAAGCTTGTTGCTATGTTTATGAATTACGACGCGTCACTGACTAACAAAGATCCATACTTTATGGTTTACGATGGAACCACATGGTCAGATTATGCTCCGGTCTTTGCTGTTCAGGATACCTTCGATGAGGGTAGAGGCGACTTCTGCCCCACAGTGTACGATGATGGTGAAAATCTGAATCTTTACTTCGTATGTTCAAGCGGTTCCATTAATTACGTGAATATCTATTACGCAACCTCACAGGTGGTAATTCCTTCGGTTAACGAAACAAGGCCGACCTTCTCACTTAACGTAAGGCCGACCATCGTAACTGGGAACATGAATCTTGAATTTGCTCTTCCGAAGACAGCTAACGTCGATGTGACAGTTTACAACGCTGCTGGCCAGAAGGTGAAGAGCCTCTTCACAGGAACTCTGAATGCCGGCACACACAGAATGGCTTACGATACAAACTTCGGCAAGGGCATCTACTTCGTGACGGTTACTGTGGACGGTAAGTCCACTTCCAGAAAGATTCTGGTGAAGTAGTAGAACACGACACTGGAAGTCTCGGGGGACCCCGCAGGGGTCCCCCAAATTTTTTATAAACTCACTTTAAAGTCCAAGCATATATTACAAGTGCTTCCCCGATTGCCACTTTCATCAATAGGTCCAGAGCGGTATTCCTGGCATCTAGCTACTGAAAACCCTGAGAAAAACTACCTCAAATGCGCAACCATACTCTTTTTGAGGTAACAAGCACCCTGCAGTTCTCGAAATTTAATACTTTAAGGACAGACTCTTTGACTTCCTGGATCGTTTCCAGAGAAAAATCCTCTCCGTCCGAAAGGGTTGCTAAAAATGGCCATTTCCATATGAAAACGTTTTCACGGTCGAAGAAGATCCGTCTGGGGTCATTAAAGGGTAATTCAATCACCTTTGTAGATGCACTACTTATTCTCAAAAGATGGGAAAAGGTGAGGGCGAGGATGGTGTCTCCTGAGGTCTCAAAATCTATTACTGGCTGGTCCAGGGTTGTGGAGTCGGAAATAATAAACAAAGTATCACCGTGGTTAACGTATAGTTTACCTTTTAAAAGGAAGGCAAAACCGCACCCGAGGGGGCGTAGCCTGTCAATTTCATTGATGTTGTAGTTCCTGATGATATTCGTTGAGTCGCCCTCCACTGTAACTTCGAGGATCCCACTCTGAGTTTCTACTAAAAAACCTGAATTGTTTCTATAAAGATTCTTAACTGGAATGCCCAGGTTTTTCTCGAATATTAATCTCTCATTTTCTACGGAGAAGATTTTGCCCTGATTTGTGTAGATGTAGAGGGTGCTATCAGCGTTAAATATCCCCGTGAGTTCTTCGCCTGATCCAAGGATTGAAGCGGATATCAATTTTGAGGCAAAATCATTCCGGACGGCACATAAATAGTTGGATGTAAGAATCCAGAGGTTGCCATTAAAACATGTTGCGTCAAGAATGGGAAAATCGTTCGGAAGTCCCGTCTTAATGGAGTCAACGTAAATCTTTCTCTTGTTGTCAAATATATAAACTCCAGCATTTCTCGTTCCAACGAAGTATAGATTTTGCAGGGGATCATATAACACCGCAGAAACTTTTACCTTTTCGCCAAAGGGGTTGAAAATTGGTGGGATGTAACTCAGGGTGACACTTCTACTTGAAAAGGTGTAGTTTCTTTCTTTTTCGGAAGCAGGAAGTTCGAATCCTGCTTGATCCAGAAGGATCTCATCGTAACCATGCACAATAATAATGCTTTTCTGCCCTACACCAACAATATCAGGTAGAAATTCCAGCGTCCTGAGAGGCACTTTCTCTCCTGTAGGAATGTCGAAGTATGAGAGATCGTATTTGCCTTGAATAAAGTAGATTCTTGATAAATCGGGGGTCATAATTCCAAAATTGGGATCCTCGACTTCAAAGCACGCCCTGAGAGTCTTGTTGTTCAAATCGTATATTCCGATTCCCGTGGAGGAAGTTATAACAAGAAAATTTTGTTGTAATGAAAGGCTCCGCACATCAAGAAGGTCAGGAAGACACATATAATACGAGAGCAGCAGGTTCAGAACTACTTGCATCTGCGAAGAGCCAAAAAGGCTTTGCTAAGTCCAATAAGAACCTTTGTTGGAGTGAGGGTTTCAAAGGTGTTATCTTCAAGAAGCAGATCTGCTGCAAGGCCGTGTAAATAGACCCCTGCAAGAGCGCTTTGCAGTGGGTCTTTGATTCTGGGTAAAAGCCCGGCGATGATTCCCGTGAGCACATCACCCATTCCACCCACTGCCATTCCGGGATTTCCCGTGCTATTTATGTATATATCTCTACCATTGGATATTACAGTAGGGGCGCCTTTCAATACAGCGATGCTGTGGTGCTTTTCTGCAATTTTCTTAACATATTCGATTCTTCCCGAATCTATAACACCCGGGGAAACTCCCGGAACTAAAAATGAAGCCTCTCCCGGGTGCGGCGTCATAATACTGCCATCAAGGTTGGGTTCTTCAATCTTTGATAGTGCCCATATTCCGTCGGCATCGATCACTTTGGGCTGCGGAACCTTGAATACTTCTTTGAGCATATTGACGGTGTGCGGCGTTCGTCCCAGGCCAGGTCCGAATGCAACTATATCGTAGTCTCCTTTTAGAATTTGTGTAAACTCTTTGAGGTTATCGTAAGAGATTACAATAACCTCATTTAGCTTTGCCTGCATTATGGGCCTTATCTCTTCGGGTACTGCTAAATATATGAGGCCTGCGCCAGATTGCACAGCGGCCTCTGCCGTAAAGTACCCTGCACCGGTATAAGCCTTTGAACCTGCTATTACCAGTACCTTTCCACAGATTCCTTTGTGCTCGTTTCCGAAATATTTGGGCAATAAACTAGCAATGTCTTCCGCTTGGATGAGAAATTTGTCCGCATTAACTTTTTTGGTTGGAATTCCTATATCGAGAACCTTAATTTCCCCTGCAAAATGTTTTCCCGGATATAATAAAAGACCCGTCTTGAGGAAAGCAAAGGTGCAGGTCAGATGCGCTTTGAAGGCACTATTAGCCACCTCTCCAGTTTCGCCATTTACACCACTGGGGATATCGCATGCGATTTTGAACCCGGGCTTTTTGTTGATCTTTTCCACAACTTCAAGGTAAGGTTTTTCTAGTTTTCCCTTGAATCCCGTACCAAAAATTGCATCAACGTAGATATCGAATTCAGCGTATTGTTTGAGAAATGCTGATGCGTCAACTATTTCAACGCCAGAATCCTTAATCAATCTGTAGTTTTGTGCTGCATCGGGAGACAACTCTTCCTCTTTTCCAAAAGTGTACACTGTTAGTTTCTTTACCGAGGATTTTAAGTATCTTGATAAGACAAAGCCGTCTCCTCCGTTGTTGCCCTTTCCGCAAAAGACAGCGACCCTCATCCTGCCCAGCTTCTTCTCGAATCTACTCACGATTTCCTGGAATAGACGCTTACCAGCGTTTTCCATAAGGGTAAGGGACGGAATTCCAAGGTTTTCCGATGCTAATTTATCGGCCAGTCTTGCTTCATCAGGAGTCAATACTTTCAGGCTCATCCCAGCGCCCTCTGGAGTTTTTCCTTCATCTTCTCCACGTGGGTTCCCTCCCAGTAGATTCTCTCGCATTTTGGGCACTGGAAAAAGGTGTCATGGTTGTCGAATACGTAGAAAGGAACTTTTCCACGAACTGCTTCTTTTTCCACGGGGCGAATCTCCTCATTGCACTCCATGCAACGGGAAAGAAATCGAATCTGATCATGCAGGTGGAATTTAGTCAGGACGATCTTTAGCTGAATTAAGGGGTCGTCGTTATCGGGGAAGAAAATTGGTACTGGTCCCCTGTATTTCTGAAACTTCAGATTTCGTGTAAGGATTGTCCTTTCTGCGTCTTTGAAGTTTTTGATAGTTTCAGGGTTCAAACCAGCTTTGTAATACTCTGCATCAAAGCCACACATCCGTAGAAGTTTTGCCAGCTTCCCCAGCATAGAATCACACAAGAATTTCATTTACTTTGAGAGAAGTATAAGGGCTTCTCTTAGAATTTCAGCTGCAAGGATTGACGATTGATGGGTTGCGTCCAGAAGTGGATCCAGCTCGACGATATCCATGGCAAGGACTTTGCCTTTCAGGAGTCTGAATGCTTCTAGAACTTCAGAAAAATTAATGCCGCCTGGTTCAGGGTTTGAAACCGCCGGAAATACTGATGGGTCTAGCACATCCAGGTCAAGGGTGAGGTAGAAAGGAGGGGTTTCCTCTTCCACAATTCGCCGGAGTGGCTCAACAACCCTGAAGGGTTCTGCTCTCTTGGGCTTCTCGTCCATAAAGGCAGAGCGATAACCGAGAGTAATAACGTTCTCTTCACCAATGAGTTCTTCTACCCTTTTTATAACACTGGCATGGGAAAATTTGTTTCCCATATAGGAATCTCTGCGGTCCAGGTGAGCGTCAAGGTGTAGTACCTTGAATTTTGTTCCCGCTTCAAGAAGATATTTCACCAAGGGATATGTTACGAAATGGTCGCCGCCGAGAGCTATAAATGGAGGCGTAATCTTATTTTCCTTCAGCCATACTGAGGCTTTCCTTAGAAAATCTTTTGGCTTTTCCTTTGAATAGAAGTAGGGGTCACCGAGATCTTCAAAGTCTGGAACAGCTGCACCCTGGTATATACTGTACCATTCAATAGAATCATATGCCCATCGGATGTGAGCAGGTCCCAGCTGAACCCCAGGCTGAAAATTCTCAGGGCCTTCATAGGGAAGTCCAAATATTTTAATTGATTTCATCCAGGGCCTCTTTAATATATTGAGGCAATAAGCTCATTCCTTTATGGATATCATCGTTGTAGTATTTAAGCCCTGGAGGTGCTGGGCGCAACAATTTTTCAGGGGTAAAAAATTCTCCCATCATCAAGAAAGACCAGAGACCACCAGGGTATGTGGGTACATGTGCGATATAGAGCGATGTTCTTTTAAAAATCCCTTTTATTTCGGTGAGGAGGTTTCTAAGTATATTCAGCTGTGCCCAGGGTGATTCCGCTTGAGTAACAAGAATTCCACCATCTTTCAGGCACCTTTTGCAATTTTCGTAGAATTCTCGTCTGTACAGGACTTCAGCAGGTCCAACAGGATCTGAAGTATCAAGAAGCAATACGTCAAATGTTTCTGAAGTTTCTTTTACGAAGTTAACCCCGTCTTCGAATTTGATATCCAGGCGGGGGTCGCTTAATGCACAGGAAATTGAGGGGAGGAATTTCTTTGAAACGTTTACAACCTCTTCGTCGATTTCAACCATCGTTACCTTTTTTACCTCAGAATACTTAAGAGTTTCCCTTGCGGTACCCCCGTCACCACCACCGATGATCAACACATTTTCCGGTGAAGGGTGAATTCGCATCGCTGGATGTGTGATCATTTCGTGATAAATGAATTCATCTCTCTCGGTTACCATTACCATCCCATCAAGAGCCAGGACACGTCCATAGGATTCAACTTCGAAAAGATCAATCTTCTGGTAGGCAGATTTGCCCGAATAGAGGTAGTTCTTCACCTTAAAGGTGATTCCTGAAGAAGGAGTGTGTAATTCACTAAACCATAGTTCCATAGTACTCACCACAATGCAACGCCTGCAAAGACACAGGTTTTTCTGTCGTTGACTTTGGTTGAAACCACTTTGTGTAATATGTCACTTGCCTTAATCCCTCTCTTTTCCATCGCTTCTTTTGCCATATTGATCACAAATTCTGTGGCGTCAGCCTCGTCGAGGTCGCCAGAATATTCCATTATTACCCCGATGTTGCCAGGGTCTTCAGGGATTCCAACAGAAACGGCAGCAGTTATCCTCTGTCCTTTCTCCGCAGAGTAAATATAGCCGTATGCAATGGGAAGAATCGATCCCGGGTTAAGTTTTACTTCATTTGTTCTTTCAGCGTTGGGCGGGAGAATACTTGAGACCCGCACCAGATTGTAGTGTCCAACTTTTGCTGCAATAAGCGCCGAATCAAAGGCATTCAGGAAGGTAGACCCTTCTCCAATGCCCCCGACCACTGTGAAGTGCTCAAGTTTGCCATATTGTGGTTTATCCATTATTTCACTCCCACGTTTAAATAAATCTGTAATTGTTTTGAAAAGCATTCAAAAAGTTCTGGTTGAAAAAAATCAGATTTCACGTTTTTATTTTTGTTAATTCCTCTGGAAAAGTAATCCTTATTCGATGCCAGCAAAAAACCCCAGAGGCTGAAGAAGGAAAAAATATAACTTCCATAGCCAGTCACGAATTCAAAACTTTCCCTGACATTCTTCTCCACTTCGAGGAAAAATTTCTTATAATAGGGGTCAATGGAACCTGCTTGTATTGCTATTATACCATCCTCCTTCAGGATGTTGTTCCTGCACAACCCGTAGAACTCTCGGGAAAAGGAGGCTGCGGATAGGCTATCCTGGAAAGGGTCCGTCAGATCAGAGATAATCAGATCAAACTTCTCACCGGAATTTTCCACGTACTTGCGAGCATCATCCAGAATGAGCTCAACTCTCGGGTCTTTAAAGCTTCCTCTGGACCACTCAGGCAGGTATTTTGTCGAAACCTCAACAACTAATCCATCGATTTCAACCATCACCACTTTTCTTACTGGGTATTTAAGGACTTCTCTAAGAGTCGCCCCTTCTCCTCCTCCAACGATCAGCACCTTCTCCGGGTTTGGGTGAAAGTGGAAAGCCGGGTGTACAAGGATTTCATGGTACATCTGTTCATCGATTTCTGATGATTGAAGAATTCCATTAAGAAATATGGATTTTCCCAAACCGTCTATTTCTGCGACAGAAATTCTCTGATGAGGGGAATGGCCCTCGTAGAGTTTCCTCTTGAGTCTGTAACTAATCAGTACCCCTGGGGCAAACTCCTCTATAAAGAAGTTGTTTTCCGCTTCTGCCATACATTTCAGGCTATGGTCAAAACCTGTTCGGGATTGGTTTGTGGGGCATGGAGTTCTTTAGCATTACCCCTGGCAAATTCAATCCTTGATATCCTTGCAGGCTTAAAACCTTCTGTAAGTATTTCAATGGCCTTTTCTGCATCTACGTGGTCAGAACAATAGAAAAAGTCGATGGCCGCAAATCCGTATTCAGGCCATGTGTGTATGGAAATATGGGATTCTTCAATCACAATTACTCCCGATACTCCATGAGGCTTGAATTGATGAAAGAACGTACCAATGGTATGTGTGTTTGCTTTTTGAGCTGCTTCCATCATGATCTTTTCGAC
Source organism: Caldifarciminota bacterium UBA5631 (assembly GCA_002421425.1). Lineage (GTDB taxonomy): Bacteria > Hydrothermota > Hydrothermia > UBA1063 > UBA1063 > UBA1063. The sequence continues at coordinate 67,472 of DIJZ01000020.1, read as the reverse complement.
GTAGTCACGTCTTGTGAGAGAGTTGGGATCACATCCAAAGAATTCAAGGATGATATGCACACCCAGGGATTTTTTCAATTCTTCCTGCCTCCTTTTTTGTTTGTTTAACCCCTTTACCAATTATCCACATATAGAAGCCCCCACAATTTTTTATAACTTTCACACTTCATAAACCCTACCTATGGTAGTGTTAAATTATAGAAATTATACTTCGTATTGTCAATACTAAATAACGCCAAGGGATTTCCCTGCTTCTTCAATCTTCTTTATAGCAAAGTCTAAGTCCTCTTTCAAATGGAGAAAGGAGGGTATCAAAAGTAGCCTTGATTTTCCGGGTGCAACAAATGGATAGGTCAATTCTTTCACAAAAACGCCGTTGTCCAGAAGTTCAAGTTGAAATTCCAGCGCCCTCTCTCGTTCGCCGACAAAGAGCGGGAGAAGAGGAGTGAACTCTCCAAGCACTTTGAATCCCCTGCTGAGGAGTTCATACCTCAAATAGTTCGAATTATCCTGAACGCGTTTAATGGATAAATTGTCGGTTTCGACATTTCTGACAAACCACTTAAGCACTTCTAACTGAAGATCAGAGGCCGAAGGGCAGGCTTTCATGGTTACAGAATTGTTTTTCAGGAGCTCTATGAATGTCCTGTAGCCCCCCAGGTAAGCTAACGGAAAAGGAAGAATATGGCAGTAGTACCCTGTAACCAGCAGATTTGCTGGCAAATTTCTTAATAGGGATATCAACCCTTCACCCTTTTCTCCGATGAAGCCATCGCCCCACGATTCATAAACCACAACAAAGTTGTTTATTCCTGCAAGCTCAATGATCTCTTTCAAGTGAGCAAAGTCAGAAGAGAAAGGGTAAAGAGTCTGGATAAAGATGAGGTGCTTGTCTGAGGAGGACTCTTCCAGGCGTTTTTGAAGAGATTCGACAGAGTTATGAGGGAAAAACTGAATTCTGTCGCTCAGATTTCTAAGAAAGGATGAGATGTGGGGATCAAAATCTTCATCGATCAAAACCGTAAATCCCTGGGGAATGAGGGTTTCTATAATAGAAAGAAAAGGACTATAGGGCTCCGCAAAGAAAACAGTTTCCTCAAAACCTTTATACTGGCAGAATAGTCTTGTGGTTTCTTCCCGGGTCTCGAGGCTGCCGTTCACGTACTGGTGTCGATTCAGTAAATCTTTTTCAGCGATTTTTTGAAGCAGAAATCTCTGGAACTCAGGATTTGAAACTATTCCGAGTATATCCCAACCTGTTAGATTCAGGACTTTTCTTTTGCCAATATAAGTCCAGGGTCCTTTTCCTGAAGAAAATTCTAACATAGTCATAGATTCACGCGGATCAGAGCGGGTTCTTTTGTCAGGATTCTCGTTATCCTCTGAAAGTCCTCCAGGTCAAAGGTATGTGTGATGTAACTGTCTACTTCGATGGCGTGAGTGAGAAGTAACCTTAGAGCGTACTGCATTCTTTTGTGCTGATTGATGTGGTTTTCTGACCTGAGCACGATACCTTTTCCCTCCGCCTCTCGAAGAATTTCATCATTTACAATTTCCGATGCCCCATCCTTTCTATAGAAAATGGTGCCCTGATTCTTTACGTTTTTTAGCATCAATTTCAACAAATCTTGATTCCCTGCTAGTTCAATGCCCAGTTCTATCTCTTCTTGCAATTCAGAGCAAATTGACGTGAAAGTGGAAATTTCATCAGTGTAAAGAGTTCTCAGGTCAGGCTGAATGAAAGATCTGAGCCTTTGCGTGGTTGAAAAAATAATAGTTCTCAGAATTCCCGAAATCTGAGCAATTTTGCTGAATACAATTCCTTCAATACAGTTCGTTGCGATTATGCAGGTATTTCCCGGGACTATAGATTCGGGGATGAATTGGAGCAGTACCGCAAAAAGAGGCTGGAAGAGTCCCCGTTGGGGGGTAAGTTCCTGGGGGATTTTCCAGAGATATCTGTGCGGCACTTTAACATACTCTGAAAGAAATCCTTCTCTATCCCTTCCTGCAATTTTTTGGTCAGGGCAAAGATGTTCTTTCCCAGAATTACAATAACGGCATTCTCCGCAGTAGAAAATTGGTGTAGACGTTACCATATCTCCGGTATCAAAATCTAAGACTCCTGGACCTGCTTCAACGACCTCTCCTGTAAAAAATCTTCCCGGAATCACTTCGTCAATTTTGAGGGCGTGGCAATTCAGAGAATCAGGGGTTAGCAACACCTGCTTTACCCTGACGATAATTTCATCTTTTCCCGGAATTGGAGCAGGAATTTCCCTGATTTCAAGTTCTTCCGTTGCTCTTCGAAGGAATACTGCTTTCATAGTTTAAGGAGATTGATGATTCTCTCTGCGAGTTCAATAAAGGACCTCTTAATCTCCGAATCGTCTGACTCTGATAAAACTGCAGGTAAGCCTTCATCTCCGCTTTCGCTAATAACAGGATATAAAGGAATTTTTCCCAGGAGTTCTAAGTCCATCTTTTCACTGAGCTTTTTTGCTCCCCCTTCTCCGAATATGTGAGTTATCGTGCCACACTGGGGGCATTTAAAGTAACTCATGTTTTCCACAACGCCCAGTACCCTGACCTTTGTTTGCCTGAACATATTCACTGCTTTCTTGACTTCGATTAATGATACATCCTGAGGAGTGGTAACAATGATCGCGCCGTTCAGATTAATTAGCTGAATGGCACTCAGCTGAGCATCACCTGTACCCGGTGGGAGATCTATTATAAGAATATCTAAGGGCCCCCAATCGGTGTCGTAAAGGAATTGTTCGTATGCTTTATGCACAAGAGGTCCGCGCCATAGAACCGGGGTTTCTTCTTCTACGAGTTGACCCATAGATAGGATTCTGATTCCAAATCTTTCAGTGGGAAGCATTTTTTGATTTTCTACCATCGGCGCGAGACCATCAATTCCGAACATCCTGGAAATGGAAGGGCCGTATATATCGCCGTCGAATAGGCCTATTCTCAAATTTTTCAACGATAGAGCTGCTGCAAGATTAGCTGCTACGGTAGATTTTCCAACTCCGCCTTTGCCACTTCCCACTGCAATAACGTTTTTTACACCTTCGATGGTTTTCTCTTTTATCTTGCCTCTCCTTTCCAGATTAGGTCTTTCGATTTCTTTGATTACTTTATTGATTTCAATTTTCTTTACCCCGGTGTCTTTTAATGCTTCTCTGGTAAGCTGTTCAAAGCTGGACATCTCCCTTTCACTGGATGCTATGAGGGTAAGCGTGAGGATGTCTTCGTTAAGGGAAATATCCTTCATAAGCCCGAGTTTGAAAAGGGTTTCTCCCGTCACCGGGTCTTTAATTTCCGAAAGTCTTGCATATACTTCTTTGAAATTAGCCATTATGCCTCCTTCAAAAAAAAGTTTTCCTTAAGTGCCGGTTTCCTGACCGTCTTAAAGCCCAGCTCCTGCAATTTCACGGCTAAGGTATCCCTTTCAGTATTTTCGCCGTGAGTTACAAAAACTTGTGAGTCTCTTTCAAGAGAGTCCATCCAATCAAGGATTTCCTGCTGGTCTGCATGAGCTGAAAGTCCATTTATGGTGAAGATTCTTGAGTTTACTTTTATTGTTTCTCCGTAAATTTCAACTTCCTTTGCGCCATCCACCAGCGATCTTCCGAGAGTCCCATTTGCCTGATAGCCGACGAATATCACCGCGCACTCATCTCTCCACAGGTTATGTTTCAGATGGTGCTTGATGCGTCCTCCTGTACACATCCCGGAACCTGCAATAATGATGGCTCCCTTTGTAATGTTGTTAATTTGCACGGAGGCTTCTCGTGAACGAGTGAAGAAAAGGTTGGGAAAGCTGAAAATATCTTTCTTTTCCTTCAAAAGCTGCCTTGCATCATCGTCGAAAACTTCTTTGTGCGCTCTAAAAATGTTGGTGGCAGAAATTGCCAGCGGACTATCCAGGAACACCTTGATATCATTCCTGAGTTCACCGGTTTCCTTAAATTCTCTTATGTAATATAGAAGATCCTGGGCTCTTTCGATGGCGAAGGAGGGAATTATAACATTTCCTTTGTCCAGTGTATCTTGCAGCGCCCCCAGCAATTCTTCCTTTGAATCTTCAACGCTTTTGTGAATTCTGGATCCATAAGTGGATTCTACAACGATAACATCGGCGTCTTTCATCTTTATGGACTCTGGGTCCCTTACGATAGGCTTGTTTCTGTTTCCAAGGTCTCCTGAAAAGATAACCTTCCTTCCATCCACATTCATTTCGAGGAAAGCAGATCCAAGTATATGACCTGCATCACGCCACGTTACCTTGAGATCATCAAAGATTTCAATTTCCTCGTCATAGGCTCTGATGGGAGTGAAATAAGACATTGCAGAAATTGCATCTTCCAGGGTATACAGTGGCTCACGAGTTTCTATTCCCTTTCTGAGATTTCTCTTTTCAAGGGATTCGAACTCTTCTGATTGCAGTTTTGCTGCATCCATCAGGATGATTCTGGTCAAGTCCAGAGTGGGAGTTGTGCCAAGGATTTTTCCTTCAAATCCATTCCGGACCAGTTTCGGAATTAGACCGGTATGATCGAGGTGAGCATGAGTCAGGAGAATCAAGTCTATTTCGTAAGGATCAAAGGGGAATGGTTCAAAATTCAGGTCTTCAAATTCACCCTGAAACATTCCTGCATCCACAAGTATCTTCTTATTCGAGGAGGTCTCAATCAGGTACAGAGAGCCTGTAACGGTTCCACACGCTCCCAAAAAACTAATGTTCATTGAAGATTTCCTTCCGGATCAATTCCTCAACTTTCTGAATGTTGTACATGACTGCGTCTATATCTATTGTGTGATACTGTCCACCAATGTAAAGGAACTTGCCGTCTACCATAGTTGCCTTAATATCAGAGGATTTGCATGTATAAACTAAGTGGGAATAGGGATCGAAGATGGGTTGCAACCCTGGGCTGTCCAGAGATATGATGGCGAGGTCTGCCCATTTTCCCTTTTCAATGGTGCCCAATTTTTCCGCAAGACCAAGAGCGCGGGCGCCGCTTTCTGTTGCCATCTTGAATATTTCTCTTGCAGAAAGAGCTTCTGGGTTCATTGTTCTTATTTTCTGAATGAAGGAAGCCGTTCTCATTTCTTCAATAATATCAAGATTATTGTTTGAGCAGGCACCGTCGGTTCCTATGGTCACATTTATTCCGTGTTTAAGAAAATCACTTACGGGGCAAATTCCAGAGGAAAGCTTTGCGTTACTTTCGGGATTATGGGAAATGTTGACCTTTCTTTTTCCCAGGATCTCAAGCTCCGACTCTTCAACCCATATGGAGTGGGCGGCTATAACTTTTTCGTCCAGAAATCCAATTGAATTAAGATATGAAAAGGGTGCAAGACCATATCTGGTCTTTATTTCTTCAAATTCCCACCTGGTTTCGGCTACGTGAATTAAGAGGGGAATACCATACTTTTCGGACAATTGTTTTGATTTCAAAAGGGTCTCCTTACTCGTTGAGTAGGGAGCGTGAGGTGCGACGGCGGGGAAGATGAAGGAATCTTTCTCGTAGTTGCGGGCGAATACTTCAACAAAATCCATTACGTTTTTGGGATTTTCAAAGGCTGGAGTGGGTCCATCAATAATGCCCTCGCCGAGAACAGCACGCATACCTGTTGATTTTACAATCTCAGCAGTAAGGTCCTCAAAGAAGTACATATCCACGAAAGTTGTGATCCCCGAGGAGAGCATTTCAGCTATGGCCAGAGGGATGGTTTTCATTATGAACTCTCGGTTTACGAGTTTCAGCTCAGCAGGCCAGATATATTTTTCCAGCCATGTTTTGAGAGGTAGATCGTCAGCCATGCCTCTCATACCCACCATTGCGGCATGCGTGTGGGTGTTTATAAATCCAGGAGCAACAATGGCATTTCCAAAATTAAATAGAGCGTAATTTTCGTCTTCATTTAAGTCTTCTGCTTTGCCGACCCCTTCGATAATTCCGTCTTTTATCAGAACATAACCATTCTCAATGTATCTTTCGGCGTTTATCAGAATGTATCGGGCCTTGATTAATATATTTTCAGACATTATATCCAAAGTTTCTGAGTTTCTCCCGGCCTTCTTCCGTTATCATCTCAGGAGTCCATTGAGGTTCCCAGGTCAGTTCGACGGAAATGTTACCAATTCCGTTAATTTCAGCAAGTTTCTCGCGAACTTCTTCCGATAGGGTACCAGCCAGGGGACATCCTCGCGCTGTGAGAGTCATTAATATATTTACATTGTTACCGTTTATTTCAATTCCGTAAATCAAGCCGAGGTTATAAATATCCACTGGAATTTCAGGGTCGTATATTTCCTTTAATTTTTTGATAATTTCTGATCTAAGGTCCATTTCTGTCTCCTTTGTTTTTAATTATAGTGTGGCCGAAATGAATTTTGAAAAATATAAGCACCACTGTAAAATTCTCTGGATGGCAAGGCAATCACCAACTCTGGAAGAATATAAAAATTTATTCAAGAGATTAAAGGACCCTGCATCCATAAAAAAGGGCTATATTTTTTGGGGTTCAGAAACATACCTGATGGACACCGCTGTGGACCAGATTTGTGCGACCCTTTCTGCTGAGAAGGATATTGTCGACGGTTCCGCAAAGGATTTTGCAGGAGAACTTGGTCTTCATCTTCAGGGTGGCCTTTTTCAGAAATCGAAGGTTCTAGTAGTGAAGTTTGTGGATCGGGAAGAGAAGGTTTTGAGGTATCTTGAGCTCCTTCTCAGGGCTGGGGAGCACTTTGTTATCATATTGAAAGAATGGAAGGCAAAACCTGCGATTCATAAAGATATTGAGGTAATAAATTTTAGGCCTCTGGATCGCCAATCCTACGGAGAATGGCTCGAGGACAAGATCAAAAAGATGGGTAAGCAGGTGAATTCTCCAACCCTGATTCGAAGGATGGTGGAGTTGATGCCCGAGGATTTGAGGAGTGCCTTTTACGAGATACAGAAACTCGAGTTGTATTCTATGGACAGGCAATTTTTGACTTCGGAGGATTTGCAGATCATAAGCGATTACGAGACGGCGAGGGTGTGGGAAGTATTGCACGATGTTCTTTCAGGGGAGTCCGGGTTTTTTTCAAAGTTTCTCTGCGTTTTTGAGGAATCAGAGCCCACCTATTTGACTTCTTCCCTTATTAATCATTTTATCAGGGAATATAAACTTGGTGCGCGGGGGTTGAAGTTCAGCCAGGCTGATTTGCTGAGAATGCTTCTGCTTACTGTGAGGTTTGACGCGCAGCTGAAAAGCTCGTCCGTGGATAAAAAATTGCTTATGATGCAGATGCTTATGAACATAAAGGTCAATGTTGATTAAAATTCTTTTATTCCTTCTTTGTGTTGTTCCTGAGACAGATACCCTTGCCCAGGAAATGATGATGAATTACTACGAAACCCAAAATCGGGTAGATCTAGCATTCCAGGAGGCTTCAGCCCTGTACGAAAAGACCCGCGAGCCCTTTTACCTGAAAAAGATGTTCGGTTATTCGGTAGCCCTTGCTAATAATCAGGATGGATTAAAATATGGGCTTGCGTATTTATCGCGGGAATTTGATCCCCAGGTATTCTTCGCGTTGGTGCCCATCTTGAAAAATCTTAACAGGCTGGATACTCTTCTCAAGGTGCTTGAGAAGTCATTATATTCTGCAGACTCTCTCTCGGTTTTCCTTGGATATATTTATTACTTACAGGGTAAGAATTATGAAGCTTTGGTTAATTTTGAAAGGAATAAGGGATTTGTGCTGAATTTTCCAATCCTTATTTCGGCATATCTTGACCTTCTTTGGAAGATGGAAAGGAAAGATTCGTTATATTCTTACCTCGACGCCATGCACTCAGAATACAGGGAAGTGAATTTTCTGAAAGGACTTTACTATCGACTCCTGGGCGAAAGAGAAAAGGCGATTCAGATGTTTCGCGAGCTGTACTATAAGCAGAATTATAGAGATGAGAACTTTCTAAAAGTTTTTCTGCAACTTCTTGATGAAGATGGGATTTTCGAGGCAGGTGACACTATTGTAGATTTTCTACTGAAGCGTAACCCTTTTAGCTGGGATGTTCGAAAGGTTGCGGGTATGCATTTCTATCGAAAGGGTGATTATGAACGTGCACTTTCCGAACTCCTGGTTTCTTCTGGCCTTCTGGATAGTGACCCAGAAGTGCACTACTACCTTGCAAGAACTCTTGCAGCCTTGGGAGTAAATAATGATGCTTTAAGGGAAATACAGATTGCTATAAGAATTAATCCAGACTCCAGGGAATATCTGTTTTACAAAATATATTTGCTCCTTGTAGGGACAAAGGTCGATGAAGCTCTTAGAGAGATTTACAGTGCTGAACTAAGATTTGGTGAAGATGCGTATCTTTTTTACCTGAAAGCTGAGGCTCTGAACAGCAAAGGAGATAAGATCAACGCCAGTAGGAACTTTCTTAAAGCTCTTACCCTCGATAGTAAGAATCTGAAAAGATACGCTGATTACCTAGTGCACGCCAGATCGTCTGGAATTAAAGTATCGTATCCTGAGTTTCTTAATAGGGCCCTCTCTGTAGCAAACAGCAGAGATGATTCCATCTTTGTTTCATACATAGCAATGGATGTAGAGGAATACAACTTTGCAATTCTAATTCTTGAAGCCCTTTTGAAGTCAGGAATTTCAGATCCCGTGCAGTACAATAATCTTGCGTATGCATTAGCTCAGGTGGGAAGAGACCTTGATAGGGCGTTGGAGCTTGTGAACAAAGCTCTTGAAGCTGAGCCGGGTGATTTTCACTTTCTTGATACGAAGGCCTGGGTGCTTTTCAAAATGGGTAGAATCGATGATGCGATGGAATACATTGAAAAGGCAGTGATTTCAGGGGGCGCAGAAGATCCCGAAGTCCTCAGGCACCGGGAAATTATACAGGGGAAATGATTTGAAAGAAAGGGGATTGGTCATAATTATTACTGGAAAGGCAGGTGCAGGAAAGTCAACACTGGCAGAAATCTTCAAGGGTATGGGATTTGAGGTTGTTGATGTGGACCACGTTGCTCACGAAGTACTGGAAGAGAAGAAGGACGACCTGGTATCCATCTTTGGGCCAGTCATAGTAGGAAAATCGGGCGAAGTAAATCGGGAGGCTCTCGGAAGGATTGTTTTCCGTGATAAGAACCAGTTAGAGGTTCTCGAAAGGGTCGTACACCCAATTCTTGTGGAGAAGCTGAAGGATATTATAAACTCAAGAAAAGGGCATATTGTTCTGGACGTGGCTATACCGCATAAACTCGGGCTTTTCCCTTATGCAGATTTTTCCATAGTAGTCGAATCTTCTCCTGAAAAGATTAAAGAAAGACTTCAGCAGAAAGGTTGGAGCACTGAGAAGATTGAAAGTGTTTTAAAGAACCAGGAAAGGGAAGTTTTAGAGGGGAAATACTTCATTCTTTCAAATAACGGCACCTTTGAGGAATTAAGGGAGGGTCTTTTTAAGATTCTGAAGCAGGAAGGAATTATTTATGAGACTGGTGGCAGCATATAAGCTTGTAAGACCGTTGAACTTACTCATCGTCATTCTTGCTACTTTTGTTTCCTTTGTAATTTCTGGTTTCTGTGGAGACCCTGCAAAATTTTTATCTTTTGTGACGCCTCTAATTTTGCTGGCTGCATTTTCCAATAGTCTTAATGACTGTCTTGATGCAGAACTTGACTTTGAGGCGCATCCATCGAGGCCAATCCCGCGTGGTGAAATCTCTATCAGGGAATCCAGATTATTCACAATAGCTCTCGGGGTTCTGACCCTTGGTAGTGCTTTGTTGTACCGCGGAAATCTTACAAAGGTTATTTTCGTTGCGGGTTTCTTTCTTGCAGTCCTCTACGATTTTTATTTAAAGAAAATTGTATTTTTCGGGAATTTCGCGGTAAGTATACTCACCTCCTTTCCGTTCTTGCTGATGGGTCTGGAAATTTCTAATTTCAGAATATTGTGGTTTCCTGTTAGTTGCTCAATTCTATATAATTTGGTGCGTGAATCTCTGAAAGATATGGAAGATTTCAAAGTAGATCAAAGGTTTGGATACAGAACTCTTCCCTTCTACATTGGAGAAAAGGGGATACGCATCTTCGGTGTACTGCTGTTGGCTGTACTGGTGATTTTGACTTTTGTTGCTTTTCTAAGTGTATTTCATAACCCTATTTTCCTGATTTCGATGCTGGTTATTCTTGTATATCTTGCTTTCAAGGTTTTAAGGGAAAGGTCCTTTTCCCGATTGAGTGTTTTTTTCAAAACCTTTATGATATTTGTGCTTCTTGCAATTCTGGTGGGAGGAACGTTGTGAAGATTGGTTTTATTTCTGATACCCACGACCATAAGGAAGTAATATACGAAGCGTTCAAGATTTTTGAAAGCGAAGGTATAAAGAATGTAATACATCTTGGGGACCTTATTTCTCCCTTCAATTTTAAGTTTGTACGTGAGGTGTACGGGGGGAGCCTTTATATGATCTTTGGGAATAACGATGGAGAGAAGTTATACCTTTCGGAAATGGCAAAAGAGCATAGTATTTCTATATTGAAAATCCCAACGGAACTTGAAATAAGCGGTCTAAAGCTCATTGTAATGCATGAACCTTTTATGGTCAGGGAGCTAGCGGAAACTCAAAGGTTTGATATTGTCGCTTATGGTCATACCCACAAGGTTCACCTGGAACAGATTGGGAAAACACTTATCGTAAATCCAGGGGAGGCTTGCGGGTACCTAACGGGGAGCAAAACTTTTGTGATCTACGATTCCAGGAAGCATGCTTACGAATTAAGAGAAATAAGAATATGAATGGTATTGATATTTTCGTGCTGATTCTTCTTCTATTCTTTTCGCTGAGAGGTCTTCTCGTAGGATTCCTGAAAGAACTTCTTTCCCTGGTTGGTCTCATACTTGCAGTCTTCATTTCACTAAGATTTAACGATGTGATGGGTTTTTATCTAAGAGGTATAAAAGACCCGCTGCTCCTCAAGGTTTTGAGTATTTTGATTCTTTTTGTTCTCATAATAATGCTTACCCAGCTGGTTATTTTTCTGCTCAGGAAGCTTCTGAAGCCAAAAGTAATAGGGTTTATGGACAGAATTCTCGGTCTGCTTTTCGGTTTTTTTGAAGGTTTCGTATTCGCAGGAACAATTCTATATTTTGCGGGAAGATTTGAATTTACAAGGCAATACATTGAAAAGACTGTCTATGCCTGGAGAGTATCTTCCTTTTATGAGCACTATGTGGTAAGATATTTTGCAGACGTAAAGGAATTCTTCGAAAACATTGGAACAGAATGAAAGTGGATCCTTTTGACGTGGTCTGGCATGATGGAGAAAAGGTCTGTGAGCGACCTGTGGCTATTATTGTAGAAGGGAAGAAGCTTTTGGTGGAGAAATGGATACCCGTGGGAACAGTGAGAGATTTTATGGGAAACGAAAGGGAAGTACACAAAGTAGTGCTGGAAGATGGGTCTTCCTTTCGGATTGAGTATTTCAGGAGTCAGGATCAATGCTACGTGGAGAGATTGAGGAGCTTGTAAAAAGAGCAGAGGGTGCCCTTGGGAATGCGTATGCACCGTATTCTAATTACAGGGTTGGAGCGGCTATTTTATGCGAGGACGGTTCTGTATATACAGGTGTAAATGTAGAAAACAGTTCGTACGGACTTACCATTTGTGCAGAAAGAGTGGCTCTATTCAAAGCCATCTCTGATGGCAAAAGAAACTTTAAGGCTATTGCAATTGTAGCCGACAACGCATCGGTGTCGCCTTTTCCGTGTGGTGCATGTCTGCAGGTCCTTGCGGAGTTTTCGAAGGAAATGCTCATTTTGATAAGGACTTCTGAAGGTCTTGTCCAAAAAACCGTACGGGATTTTTTGCCTTATTCTTTCGGTTTCACAAAGTAAGCCAGCTGGCCGCAAGCGCCCTGAATATCCTGTCCCTTTGACTTTCTCAGGGTTACCGCTCTGAGAATGCGTTTTCGGAGTCCTTTCAGGAATTTCTCCACTTCCTGATCCGTTGGTGCTCTGAATTCCGAGTATGGATGAGGGTTGTAGGGTATCAGGTTGAGTTTTGAGGGTATAGAATTAACATAATCCGCCAGTGCCTCAAGGTCCTCTTTCGAATCGTTCACTTCAGGAATCAGGATATATTCAAAGGTAATCCATCGCTTTTTGGCTTCGTAAAATTCAATAAGACTCTCTTTCAAACTCAACAGGGTGAATTTTTTTGCAACTGGCATGAGCATTTCTCTTTTTTCCTGGATGGCAGAGTTAAGAGAGACTGCGAGCTTGAACTGTTCGGGCTCCTTCATTAACTTCCTGATTCCGGGAATTATCCCCGCCGTGGATATGGTAATTTTCCTTGCACCTATCCCAAAAGTATAGTTGTCATTCAGAATCCTTGCGGCCTCAATGACTTCTTCATAGTTCAGGAGCGGCTCTCCCATACCCATAAAAACAACATTTGTAATCCTTGTATTTACATAATCCCGCACTATTCGAACCTGCTCCAGTATTTCATGGAACTTAAGATTCCTTGTGTATCCAAGTTTTCCGGTGGCGCAGAAGGTGCACTTCAGCGGACAGCCTACCTGGGACGAGACGCAAACAGTGTTTCTCTCTGCATCTGGAATGAAAACAGATTCTATCTGGTCCTGGTTTTCCAGTCTTAGAAGGAATTTTATTGCTCCGTCAGATGAATGAAGGGCAGAAACCAATTCCGCCCGTCTTATGTAGTAATTCCTTGAGAGATGCTCACGAAGTCGGGTGGGTAAATCCGAAAAATTTAAAATTTCATTACTGCTTTTACCCCAGACCCACTTATAAATTTGTCGTATTCTGTAAGGGGGTTCTTTGATTTCACCCAGAACTTTTTGCAGTTCTGCAGGCTTCAGTGTTACAAGATTTTCAGGCATTAACTACATTTTCAGAGGCTTCATAACCCATATCTCAAGGGAGGTCGGCAGCGCCTCGATGGTTAAGGATGAATTCAGCAATTTCACCGGGCAGTTAGCAAGGCTCGTAAAAGCATCCACTTCAGCGAGGGGAAGATCGCAGGCGTCGGTCTTAAATCTCATAGGGATTACGACTAATGGATCCAGCTGTCCGACAACTTCCCAGGCATCCTTCACGGGTAATGTGTCATAGCCTCCGACGGGTATTATTAGAATATCTACAGGTCTTCCGATTTCTCTGACCTGTTCTTTTGTAAGGATATGTCCCAAAGCGCCCAGGTGCGTAATTCTGATACCAGTAATCTCAATGTTATACACCATATTTGAACCTCTGACGTTTCCTTCAGCGTTGTCGTGATAAGTATGAATGCCTTTGAATTTTAGGTAGGGGTAATCTGCAAAAGTTTTTTCTCCAGCAACTTCCACGAGTTTTGGACTCCCTGGAATCTCCTTCCATGCCCCCTGATCCATATGCATATGACTTACTGTAACAAAATCTGCTTCCACATCTATGGGAGCGTATTTTATGGAGTTGTTAAGGGCCATATGTTTATACGGATCTGTCAGGATTTTTGCGTTTTTAGCAGAAATTAGAAATGCAGCATGTCCGAAATAAGTAACTTCAATGGGGGTCTCCAGTTTAAACCTTCTTTCCTTTACTCCTTTTTCTTTCTTTGGAGCAGGCGCTTCCTCAACGATTTGTATCTCTGAAATCTGGGGTTCGACCTTTTCAACCTCTTCTTGAGGTTCCTTCCTCTCCAACTCTGTGGGTTCTTCTTTTATGGATAGATCGGAAATGTTCTCTGGAGTAACAAGGTTTTCCATAACTTCTTCAACGCCAGTGTCCTCTGGAAAAATATCTACCTTGGGAATTTCAATGGCTTCTTCCGCAAGGGGCATCCTATCAACTGAAGTTTCCATTTCGGATTTTGGCGATTCCGAAAGAATTTTTATCTTCATCTCAAGGATATCAAGAGAAGATTTTAGATTCTCTATCTCTGAAAAGTATTTTTTCATTTCGTAACCGACGACTTCGGCAATTCGCTCGGAAAGTGGAGACTCCATAAGGAGCTCCCTAGAGCTGGAAGAAATAAGCTCGCTAATTTTCTCCTTGAGTTCAGAAGCAACGTAATCGCTTTGATTTCTGACGAGTTCTCCTATCACTTTTCTCAGGCCATCTTCAGCATCAACAAAAGCCTTCAGATTCTTGTCTATGCTTTTTCTAATGTCTTTCTGGTTCTTCTCTAAAACTTCCTTTGCGAGGCCTTTTATCTCTTCTTCGAATATGTGGGTCTCCTCTTCAATAAACCGTTTAATTTTTTCTTCCAGTATCCCTCTTATGTTGTCAGGTTCAATGGCTTCTCTGATATGGGAGTCCAGTTCCTGTTCCACCTGCGTCAAACGATCCTCTATCTTGGATTTAATTTTCTCTCTTGTTTCGTCAAGTTCACTCTTTATTGCGTCTTCCTCTAACTTCAAAACAGATTCAAGCTGGCTCTTTCGATCTTCAAGAATTTCCTTAGTAAATTCATTAAGGCTTTCTTTGATCTTCTCAGGGTTCAGGTTTTCATCTTCAAAGTTCTTAAGGATCTCCTCTATCCTTGACTTTGATGATGAAAGAATTTCTTCAATTTCCTGGGTCGTTTTCTGGAAGAGTGTCTTTACGGCCTCCTCCAGCTCTTTACTTATCCTCTCCTTGAACTCTTCCCAGTTTCCTTCCATTGATTATTTCTCCCTGGTAGCAAAAAATTCCTTGATAATGTCCTCAAGATCGGGCTTTCCAATTTCCTGAAGTTCATATTTCACTCGCACGTAAGGTTTATTAATCTTGAGGATCTTTCCAAGGTTAATTGGAGTGGCAACAATTACCAGATCTGCAGGTACTGAGTTAATGGTTTCTTCAAGTTCACTGAGTTGTTTTGGAGAGTATCCCATAGCAGGCAGGATCATCTCAAGCTGGGTGAATTTTTGATAAGTTTTCTTTATCGATCCCACAGCGTAAGGTCTTGGATCAATAATTTCTGCGGCTCCATATTTTTCCGCCGCAACATAGCCAGCTCCGTAAGCCATCTCGCCATGGGTCAATGTGGGTCCATCTTCGATCACGAGCACCTTTTTCCCTTTAATGGATTCATGGTTTTCAACGTATATAGGAGATGCCGCATCAATGATTATCGCTTTAGGGTTGGCAGATCTTGCATTCTCTCGAACCATTTGAATGTCTTCAGGGTAGGCTGTGTCTACCTTATTTATTATAATGATATCAGCCATCCGCAAATTCGTTTCTCCTGGATGGTATGTAACCTCATGTCCTGGTCTGTGCGGATCTGCGACAACAATGTGGAGGTCAGTTTTGAAGAACGGAAAGTCGTTATTACCTCCATCCCACAGAACCACATCAGCCTCCTGCTCTGCCTGTCTTAAGATCTTTTCATAATCCACACCCGCATAGACTACATTTCCACGGTCAATATGGGGTTCGTATTCTTCTCTTTCTTCAATGGTACAGTGGTGTTTGTCCAGATCTTCAAGACTTGCGAACCTCTGAACCACCTGTTTTGTAAGGTCTCCGTAAGGCATCGGGTGCCGAACCACCACGGTTTTCTTGCCAAGTTTTCTGAGGATTTCTGCTACTCTTCTTGTGGTCTGACTCTTCCCTGCACCTGTTCTTACGGCACACACAGAAATAACAGGTTTTACAGATTTCACCATCGTGGATCCAGGGCCGAGTAGCATGAAGTTGGCTCCGGCTGCCAGTGCTTTGGAAGCTCTGTTCATTACATATTCGTGGGATACGTCGGAGTAAGAAAATACGACGAAGTCAACTTTGTTTTCCTTAATGAGATTATCAAGGTCGTCCTCATGGTAAATGGGAATACCTTCTGGGTAGAGCTTCCCTGCAAGTTCTGCAGGATACTTTCTGCCTGCAATGTCCGGGATTTGAGTTGCAGTGAAAGCCACGACTTCGTATTCGTCATTGTCTCTGAAAAATACGTTAAAGTTGTGAAAATCTCTTCCGGCAGCGCCCATTATAATTACTCTTTTCCTCATTACGGGTACCTCCTCTTCATCATATTTTTTTCAAGACATCTCTAAAGATTTCGAGTGCTACATCAAGCTCTTCCTTTGTTACAACAAGTGCAGGGCACCATCTCACCGTGTTCGGTCCTGCACCGAGGAGCAAAAGCCCTTTGTAGAATGCCTCATCTACGATCTTATTCCTGAGTTTTGCATCGGGGGTTTTGGAGGTCTTGTCTTTTACAATCTCCACTCCAATCATAAGTCCCAGCCCTCTCACATCCCCAATAAACTCAAACTCTTCCTTCAATTCCAACAATTTTTCCTTCAGGTATCCTCCAACGACCCTGGCGTTTTCCACAAGGCCCCTTTCGAGAAGCTCAATAGTCTTGAGAGCTGCAACACAGGAAACGGGGTTGCCTCCGAAGGTACTGGCATGGGTACCTGATTCCCAGTCCATCAACGATTTTTTCGCAATTGTAGCTCCAAGGGGGAATCCCGATGCAATTCCTTTTGCTAAGGTAACTATATCGGGAATTATATCAAAGTGTTCGATGGCAAACATTCTTCCCGTCCGTCCCATCCCGGCCTGGACTTCGTCATCTATAAGAAGAATCTCGAATTTTTCGGCCAGATTCTTGAGCTTTGGGAAGAAATCCTGTGGAGGTACTACGTAGCCTCCTTCACCCTGAACCGGCTCAAAAATGAAGGCAGCGACATCCTCAGGTGGTGCAATGGTATTAAAAACGTAGTTTTCGATGTAGTCAAGCAGTGTATCGGTGAGCTTTTCTGGAGCCACTCCAAAAAATGGTCTGTAAGGATTGGGGTAGGGCACATGAACCACCTGGGGCACCAAGGGGCTAAAGTGCCTCCTGTGTATCGCCTTAGACGCAGAAATACTCATAGAACCAAAGGTTCTTCCATGAAAGGCACCAAAGAAGGCAACAAAAATTGGCCTTCTCGTCTTGTACCTTGCAAGTTTTAAAGCTGCCTCATTTGCTTCAGTGCCTGAATTGGAGAAGAAAACCCTTTTGTTTTTGGATCCTGGAGCAATCTCAGCGAGTTTTTCTGCGAGTTCTATTTGATAGGGATAATAGAAATCAGTTCCTGACATATGTATTAGTTTTGCTGCCTGCTCTTGAACTGCTTTTACGACCTCGGGGTGGCAGTGACCTGTTGTAAGTACAGCAATCCCTGCAGCCATATCGAGGAATCGGTTACCATCCACATCATACACCCAAACACCGTTTCCTTTTTCAATGACTGCTGGATAGCTTCTTGTATAGGAAGGTGATATAAAGTCTTCGTCTTTCTTCAAGAGTTCTTTGGCTCGTGGTCCAGGAAGGGAAGTTTTTAATTCAGGTTTTAAGGCCATTTTACCTCCTTTAATTGATAAGCAATTATAAATCGGAGGGTTTGAATAGTCAAAGCACCATCTTTATTATTACCCTGAGGAGGAAACAATGGCACGAACTGTTCAGGAGAAGGTTTTCAAGTTGAAGCCGTACGTAGTATTTCTTGCCTATTTAACCCTTTCACTTGTGTTGTATGTTGCTTTTCTCTCACCATCAAAAAATCTAATGGGTACTGACTGGCTGAATGGAGGATACGCAAACTGGGTTTTTATGAGGGATTACATTAAAGCGAATCATTCACTTCCTTTCTGGAATATTTATGTCTTCTCCGGGATGCCTACAATTGGAGCTTTTTTCCCTGAAATCTTGACTCTCAGGTTCTTGAGTACTTTTGTATTTCCAGTGCACATATCGCACGTTCTTGGTTTTATATTTATGATAACCATTGCGGGGATTTCTACTTACTTTTTTCTGAGAGAATTCCTGAAAGATGACCTTACAGCCTTAATTGGTGGAGTAATGTATGGATTTTCTGGCGTTCTTGTCTCCACGACTTATGCTGGACATCTGGGCCGTCTGACCAGCATGGCACTCCTGCCTTTATATCTTGCTCTCCTTGTTAAAGGTATTGACTCAGGCAAGCTGGGGTATTTTTTGTTAATGGGTGCGGCGGTAGGATTCTCGTTTTTGAACGGACATCCTCAAATGACTTACTATGGAGTCTTGTTTTTGATATGCTTCTTCGTTTTTTACAACATCACTCAGGGAAACAACCTGAAAAGCAAAAAATTCTATATTTATGCCCTATATTCAGTTCTTGGAGGGTTAGTTGCGGCACTAATGTACAGTTTTTACCTGCTCCCTGTCTTTGAAAATTTGCCTTTCACTGCGAGGGGTGCTGAGAGGGGATATGAATATGCGGTGAGCTGGTCAATGCCTCCCGAGGAAATTCTCAATTTAATTACGCCCCGTTTTTCAGGAATTCTTGATGAATACTGGGGAAGAAACTATTTCAAGCTGCACACAGAGTATATGGGAATAATTACACTCTTCCTCGCTCTGACGACGATAGTAACGAAAATGAAGAAAGATAAGCTGGTAAGATTTTTGACAATTTATGCCGTATTTGTGCTCCTTTACGTGTGGGGAGGTTTTACGCCTTTCTATAAAATTTTCTATTATGTTCTTCCGATGGTAAAAAGGTTTAGAGCTCCAAGTTTAATGTTTTTTATCTTTAATTATATATCGGTCATACTGGCTTCTATTTGTATAAAAGGTGTTTTGAGGGGTGAGTTAGAATTAAAAAAGCTCGTGAAAGAAGGTCTCTATCTCCTGGGTGCATTTTCTGTACTATTTCTTATTCTATTGATGTTCAAGAGTGGAATAATAAGTATGTTTTCTGGAATGCTTCAAAGAGCAAAGGATGCAGGCAATGTGAAGGACAAAATATTCATTCTTGGTGAAGGGTACGGGAAACTTCTCGGATCCTATTTACTTTCATTGGTCATTGCAGGACTTGCATATGCGATTCTTGTGGTTATTTCAAAGAAAAGAAGAGAGGCACTTTCTTTATCCATAGGGCTATCCTTGCTCGTTTTCCTTGACCTGTATCTTGTGAATAGAAATTTCATTGTTGATACGGGACGCAGCATGGATGAAATGTATGGAGAAGATCCTGTGATAAAAACAATTAAGAACGAAGCAGGTATTTTCAGAATCTTTCCCCTTATGTACCCGAGGGCCAACGATGGGACACTAATAATACATAGAGTTAGCTCTATTGGAGGGTATACAAGTTCTCCACCAAGGAGGTATCAGGAATTTATTGGGGCTGGGCAGAGCGTGATGTTCAACCCGCAGAACCTAATTTCACACCCGGAGATGCTAAATCTCCTGGATGTTAAATATGTAATTGCTTATAACTTCCAGATAATCGATACTTTAAGGTACGATGAGGCTACAAGAAAGGCTATAAGGGAGTGGATCCAGTATCTGGGGAATTTCAGACTGGTATCGCCCCTGGGGCAATTTGCCCTTTATGAAAACTCCAGTAATCTTGGGAGGGTGTACTTTGCTGAGGCGTACAGAGTTCTTCCTCCGGATTCAATCCTGGCGATGTTGAAGGTGCTACCCTCAGATTCTCTGAAAAGTTTCGTTTTTCTGGAAAAAGATCCCCGAATTCCCGTTTCAGCGGCTACGCAAGCGGGAAGTCCAGTAATTGAACTTACAAGATATGATGCAAATAGAATTGACGTGAAAGTAGACCTTCCCAAAGCGGGATTTGTCGTGTTTTCTGAAAACTATCATCCTGGCTGGAAATGCTACATTGATGGCAAGCAAACGGAAGTGTACACTGCAAACTACGCCTTCAGAGCCGTATATTGCCCTGCAGGAGAACACACAATTTTGATGAAGTTTGATTCAATTTTCCACAAAGTTGGATTTGCGCTATCTGCTGCAGGATTTTTGATATCTCTGTTCGCCCTGGTACTGGTTATAAGAAAACCCTGATGAGCGCAAAGGTAATTCTACTTAGAGTAGCACAGGTTCTTTTAGTTCTGTTTCTTTTCTACTATGTTGCTTCACCTCTTGTCAGGAATGCTAAAGCCTTTAGCGATACTTTCCTAACATTGAAACCTCTGTGTCTTTGCGCAGGCTTACTTATGCTGGCTTTCATAATATCTGCCTATCCCTTTGTGTGGAGGTACATAGTCCAGGGATTTGGGTATGAACTTCCTCTGAAGACTTCAATTATCTCCTGGATTTACTCTAATGTAGGAAAGTACATCCCTGGTAAAGTGTGGCAGTTCGTCGGGAGAGTTGCTCTAACCAAGAAAATAAAACCCGAAATTACACTAACGACCGTTTTCCTTGAAGTGATAATTTCCAGTGCAGCAGCTATTATGGTGTTTTTCATTAGATTTTTTTTGCGCGGCAATGTATCTCAGCTTTGGCTTTTATATGCTTCTTTGCTTTTTCTTGTACTTCTTACCCTTCAGCACCCTTCTTTTATTAAGTTCTTCTTAAAATTGTACGCGCGTCTGAGAAAAGTGGAAATGGATCTATCCAGAATAAACCTCAACCTAAGGAGAAACCTTGTTGTTTTTGTTTTATACTTCGTGCTCTGGATACTAACCGGCGTCTCCTTCTGGGTAATGATTCAGGGGTCCTCTATTCGGGTAAGCCTTCTGGATTCAGTAACAACTTACCCTATCTCCTGGATTCTTGGATATCTGACCATTATTGCACCTGCCGGCCTTGGCGTCAGGGAGTCAATTCTTATGACTCTCCTCAGAGGTACATACAGCGGAGAGGTTGCATCTGCTTTTTCAATCCTAACAAGAGTAGCTCTTGTGCTTGGTGATTTTATATTATTCCTTTTTGCTTTCGCCTTTTTTGAAAAAGGACGACTCAGGGAAAAATAGGATGACATCGAAAAAACCTGAAATTTTCGTTGCATTGGCTTTCCGTTGAATGTATAATTGAAGCATGAGACTTTCAATTCTGGTTCCTGCAAAGGACGAACGGGACAACATCAGGCCCTTACTTGACTATTTCAAGGGCTTTGTTGAAAGGCGGCATGTTGATTGGGAAATGATTATCGTAGACGACGGATCTACCGATGGAACTTATGAAGAGTTGAAGCGCCTGGTGCCGGAATATAGAAATGTCAAGTATTTCCGCCACAGAAGAAATCTTGGCGTTACTCACGCACTTAAAACTGCCCTGAAGCACTCTGAGGCGCCCCTTGTGGCCTTTTTCCCTGCCGACCTCCAATTCACGCTCGAGGACGTGGAAAGGATGGTTTCCAGGATTGAGACCGATGGATTAGATCTCGTGGCAGGTTGGAAACTTGGTAAATATGAGAAGAAAGTGGTATCCAGTATATATAACTTCCTTGTGCGAATGTTGTTCGGCATCAAAATCCACGATATGAATAGCATAAAGGTTATGAGGCGCGAAGTGCTCGAACTCCTTCCACTTCGTAAAGATTGGCACCGCTATATTATTCCATGGGCAAAGGAACTGGGCTTCAGGGTAGGAGAAGAGAGAGTTATTCTCAGGCCAAGGATGCATGGTGTAAGTAAGTACAGAGGTGTGGGAAGGGTACTGGTGGGTGTCTTTGATCTTATATCTGTGAAATTCTTAATTACTTTTAGAAGAAAACCGATGTTCTTCTTCGGTGGACTCGGTCTTGCATCGCTTGTTCTTGGTGTACTTGCAGGAGTTGTCGCTTTGTATCTGAGAATTTTCAAGCATTTTGGCTATAGGCCATTGCTTTACCTGGTAATGTTTTTGCTCATTTCTGGTCTTATTTTCTTCCTTATGGGTTTTTTGGGCGAACTTGTATCGGGGCTTTACGATATTGTGGAAGGTGAAAGTCTCCTCGATTATGAAGAAGATGAGGGAGATTCTTGAGAAGGTCTTTTCACTTCTTTATTCTCGCTTCGGACCTCAACACTGGTGGCCTGGGGACGGGGAACTTGAAATTATCGTAGGAGCTGTCCTTACTCAGAACACATCGTGGAGAAACGTTGAAAGGGCAATATGGAACCTAAAGGAAGCAGGTCTTCTGGACCTGGATTCGTTGCATAAAATTTCCGTTGAAGAACTTGCAAAACTGATAAGGCCCAGCGGTTTTTACCGGATAAAGGCTGCGAGGCTGAAAGAATTGATAAAGGCGCTGGTCGATTCGGGTGGTATTGAAAGGTTTAAAAGGATGGGCATCCAGGAGCTGAGGGGCAGGCTTCTTGAAATTGATGGAATTGGGCCTGAAACGGCGGATTCCATAGCTCTTTACGCCTTTGGTAAGCCAATTTTCGTTGTAGATGCTTATACGCGGAGAATTTTTTCCAGGTTGGGGATTTTCGAAGGTTCAGACCTTTCTTATCAGGAAGTCCAGCGTTTTTTTATGGAAAATCTGGATCACGATGTTATGAAGTTCAATGAGTATCATGCGCTACTTGTGCGCCTGGGGAAGACTCACTGCACAAAAAGAGACCCAGACTGCCCTGGCTGCCCTTTAAAAGCCATTTGTTCTTTTTTCAAGGAGAGGTCTCTCTGTGACTAAACTGGGTGTGGACCTGTTTCAAAAAGAATGGCCTTCGGAATTTGAGGGAGTGAGAGTTGCACTCCTCATTCACTCTGCCTCTTACCTTGGTAATCTGAAGAGCACTCTGGATGCGTTTTTGGGGTTTGAAAAAGTTAGTGTTAAATCCGTTTTCGCTCCCCAGCACGGCCTCTTTGGTGAAACGCAAGACAATATGATAGAGTGGGAAGGTTATCGTGATCTCAGGACGGGCATTCCTGTGTACAGCCTTTACGGGAAGGCAAGGAAGCCGCCCCTTGAAGTCCTTCTGGAGGTTGATGGAGTGGTGGTCGACCTTCAGGACGTTGGGTCAAGATATTATACTTATATCTGGTCTTTATACCTCACCATGGAAGCTGCCATGGAATGCGGCAAATTTATTGTAGTGCTAGACCGTCCAAACCCAATTTCAGGTTCTCTTGTTGAAGGTCCGGTTTTGAAAGAAGAATTTGCCTCTTTTGTTGGCCTTAAGCCGCTGCCTGTTAGACATGGAATGACTATTGGCGAAATTGCATCTTATTTCAAGCACAAATACCTTTCTGACTTAGAATTGAGAGTAATAAAAATGGAGGGGTGGAGTAGAAGACATTTCTGGCAGGATACAGGGCTTGATTGGGTGAATCCATCGCCCAATATGCCTTCAGAGAAGACGGCAATTTTGTACCCAGGTATGTGTCTTCTTGAGGCCACGAATATCAGTGAGGGAAGGGGTACTACGAGACCCTTTGAAATCTTTGGTGCACCATTTATAGAGCCTTTTTCTCTTGCAGACTATCTCAGTACCCTTGGGCTTGATGGCACAACGTTTCGCCCCCTTTATTTTATCCCAACTTTCAATAAATTTGCTGGCGAAAAGTGTGGTGGAGTGCAGATTCACATCTTAAGCAAAGAAAAAGTGAAGCCCTTTAAAATTGGGGTTGCCGTGATAAAGGCGATGATGGAGCTTTACCCTCAAGAGTTTCGCTGGAAGCAGCCCCCTTATGAGTACGAGTACGTGAAGCTTCCCTTCGATATCCTTGTGGGAACCGATGAGTTGCGACTGAAACTTGAGAGGCGTGAAAAGCTGGACGAGATGGAAGCCTGGTGGCAAGCCCAAAGCGAAAGTTTCAACGAAAACATACGTAAGGATTTTCTGCTTTATGACTAATTTTGATGCCGTGATTCTTTCTGCAGGGCTGGGAGAGAGACTCAGACCAATTACTTATTCGATCCCAAAAGTACTACTTCCCATCCTCGGAGAGACCTGTTTTGAAAAGATTCACTCAAAAATTGAAGAGTTGAATCCCACTCAGGTTCTGGTTAACCTCCATTATATGGGTAATGTAATTCGAGAACACCTTTGTTCTACTGGAAATGAGTTAACTTTTATTGAGGAACGGGAAATTCTCGGGACTGGAGGTGCGCTGGTCAATATGTCCAGTCTTTTTAGAAGTAACGTAATTCTTGTTCATAATGGAGACGTGTACTGTGAAACTGATCTTAGAGAGATAATCGAATTCTTCTTAAGAACGGAGTCTAATATTACTCTCGCAGTGAGCAGGAACGTTCCTAAGAGGAACCTCGTAGTTTCGGATGAAAGGTTTACCGGGATTGACGAACACACAGGCTTAACTGGATTTGCGGGGATAGCAGTTTACAAAAAAGATGTTTTTGAGAAATTCACTGTCGAATTCCTCGATGCAAAAACCATCTGGCTTGACGCCCTCAATAGAGGTCTTAAAGTGAGTGTATACGATATTGGGGATGTATTCTGGTCTGACATCGGTACTCCGGAAGGTTATGCCCGCACAGTGTTTTATTTGCTGAAGAAGAGGGGTGAGAACCTGTTCCAGAACTTGCGTAAGCCGGAGTTTCCTGATATTAAGTTTGATGGATTTCTAATAATGGAAGGGGAGTGTCGTATTGAGGGCAGGGCGTTTTTCAGAAATGCAATAATCTTACCAGGAAGCAGCCTACGAGTGGGGCGCTACGAGAACATGATCCTATCACCGTCTGGAGAACTTTCCTTTGATGAAGTTCTGGCTATGGGTGGCCACGGGAACAAATATTCCATTGGACATGGTGGGTCAGACAGAAAATTTTTCAGAGTACTCCAGGGTAGAAAGAGAATAATTTTGTGCGATTACGGTGATGATGTTGAAAATTTCAATAAGCACCTTAAGGCGTCAGAATTTCTTCGTTTTTGTGGGGTTCCTGTGCCGGAAATACTCGACGTGGATGTTTTAAGAAACCTGATCTGGATGGAAGACTTCGGAGATATCACTTTGTATACATTTTTAAAATATCCTCCGAATCAGAAAAACGCACCAGATTATTACAGAAAGGCCGCACGTATCCTTGCGCAACTTCACTCCCTGGGTCCCACTATTTCTTTATCAAAAGATTTCGGCAGTTTTGTATTTGACGTGGAATATTTCCGCTGGGAACAGGCTCATTTTATCAATAATTTTGTACTTCCCTACGGGCGCCTGGAAGTTCCTGAAGAGGTTATGGAGGAACTTGACTCTATTGCAGTGGAATGTTCGAAATTTCCGCATGTAGTTCTCCATAGAGATTTTCAGAGCCAGAACTTGATGGTTAGACAAAACGGGGAGCTGGGCGTAACGGACTTCATAGGGCTCAGATGGGGTCCAAGAAGTTATGACCTGGCATCCCTGCTGTTTGACCCATACACAGATGTATCCAGCAAGATTAGAGAGGATGCAATAAATTCATATATACTCAACTGCTCCGAATTATCGGGTATAGATCTTTCTTCTGAGGACTTATATAAAGAGTTGAACTTTACGAGGATTCAGAGGCACATGCAGGCTCTGGGTGCATACGGATATCTATCAAGGGTTAAAGGAAAGAAATATTTTGAAAAGTTCATTCCCTCTGGTCTTTCCTTATTGGTTTCAGATGTAGCAGTTTTCAGCGATAGATTCCCCGCCTTTTTTTGTTTTCTCAGGAGATTGTTTGAATTACTTCTTGACACTGACAAGCATTTTGAGTATAATTAAACATTATGATATTTAAGAGTGGTGGTTCTGACGTTAAAAAACTAAAACTGCAGGCTCAAAAACTAATTGGTCAGGGCAAGTACGATGAAGCTTTGCAGGTTCTCAAAGATTTGGCAAAAGTTACAGCGGATCCCGAAGTATTCAACTCTATCGGAGACCTTTATATTCGGAAGCAGAACCACGAACTTGCGCTGGAAAACTTAGAAAAAGCTTACAGAATGTATAAGGAACAGGACTTCAGAGAAATCGCTATCTCCATTGCAAAGAAGATAATTAGACTCGATAAAGAAAAATATGATACGTATCTTGACCTCGTAGAAATGGAACTGGAGAACGGGAATGTCGATAAGGCACTGGACTGGGCACTGGAACTTATTAAGCTGCCGACTATTGACCCGACATATGTTGGTAAACTGCTAAGATTAATAAATGAATTTGCGAATGCGATTCAGGAGAACACCGAGCAAGCCGCAAAGTTTGAGAGGTTATTTGTTCGACTACAGGAGCTGGCAGAGTCCCTTTCTATAATGAGTCTGGATGGGGGCATAGAATTTGCAGAACCTCAGGAGTTCTTTGAAAAGGGTGATTTTGGTTCATATGGTGGTTTTTTTGGACCCGAGGAACACGGTGGAACTTCTGAAGTGGAAAAGAAGGCTGCAAAAAAGAGAGAAGAGGAGCAAGAAGTCGAAAAGGTTGAATTCGTGGAAAAAGAAGAGGAAGAACCAGAAACCTTTATCACATCATCTGGTTTTGCAGATTTCCTCGGGGTTGAGAAGCCTTCTGAGGAAGTCCCGTTGCAGCAACCTGAAGTTGTAGAGACACCGCCTCCGCAGGAGGCAATGCCCGTTGAGGAAGTATCTGAAAAAACACAAGTAGTTGAAGAGCCTGTTATTGCGAAGGAGGCACCTCCAGCGGAAGGATTCAAGACTGTAGTGGAGGAGGAGGTCCCTGAAGAAGTTGAGGAAGAGCAAAAGCTGTGGGAGAAAGTTGTTCCTGAAGAAGTTCCGAAAAAGGAAGAGGAAATTATCACCGAAGAGAAGCCCCCTGCTCTGGAGGAGGTTTTGAAGTCGGAAGAGAACCCCGAAGTTTTAAGGAAATCTTTTGAGGAATTTTTGAAGATTACTGAGAAGAAAGAAACAGAGAAGCGTAAAGTAACAGAAAAGCGAGAGGAGTTAAAGATCCCTCAGGAAGTGATGGAAATAAAGTCCGAACCTGTCACAAAAACCACCCAGAAGAGACCACCTGAGGTAGAGACAGAAGAAGGCAAGAAGGAGGAACAACCCATTTATGAGAGGGTTGAGAGAATACCCGACAGGGAACATTTTGAGTATTTACTTAAAGTACTTAGAGAGTTGAAGGAAGACATCCTCACTTTCGAAGAATGGCCATATCCTCAGGATCCTGCTTTTGACGTGGCGAAGGAGTACTATGAGATGAAGCTTTATCAGGCGGCGGTGGAGGAACTTCAGAAGCTGCTTAATGATCCGAGGTTTCGGCTTCAGGCTATGATACTCCTTGGGAAGATCTTCTATGAAAGGGGTGATTTAGAATTTGCTGAGGTTATACTGAGAAAGGCTGTTGAGGAGGTAGGATATATGGAGAAGGATTACCTTGAAGCGTATTATTATCTTGCCCAGACCCTTGAAAGCATGAAAAGGTTTCTGGAGGCAAAGGAGTTGTATACCAGGGTTTACGTCTTTGATTCAAATTTTAAGAGTGTGGCGGAAAAGGTTAAATCTTTAAGGAGTAGTGTACAATGATAAGGAAAGATGTGAAAGCTGATGAGAAAACCGGTACTAAGGTTACCTTTATAGATTTGCTGGAAAAGAGCGGAGTTATAACTAAGGAAGCTATAAAAACAGCCCTTACTGAGCAATGGGAAAGGGGAGGGACCCTTGAAGAGATTTTAGTGGAAAAGGGATTTCTAAACGAGGAGCAACTTGTAAAGTTCATTCTTGATAGTTTTCCAATGCTTCACTATGTAAGGCTCAAGGATATTGATATAGACCCCGAAGCAGTTGAGCATATCCCAGGAAGAGTTGCAAGAAAGTATCTTTTGATTCCAATAAGAAAGAAGGGCAAGTCTCTCGCCGTTGCCATGGCAAACCCTGTTAACAAAGAAATGCTTGCTGAGATAAAGAACGTAACTGATTTGAAGATAAGGCCATTTATCTCAACCATCAGCGAAATCCGGGAAGCCATCGAAAAATATTACGTCGAAGCAGGAGGAGAGGAGAGAATCCAGGAACCGTTTGGTGTGGAGAGAGTGAGAAGAGAAATTGGAGTTCTAATAGCGAAGGATAAAGTCTTTGAGAATTATGTTACCGGTGAATCTAATCGGCATGCTTTTCTATTGTGTAAAGACCTTGCAGAGACCAGAGGGGTAGCAGAAAGAAGGGTTTTCATTTACGGACATGATGGAACGGGCAAAACACATCTTTTGCAGTCCATTGCCAACTATATTCTTGAGAATGAAGCGCTAAGGCGTTTTATATACATTGATGCCTTTAAGTTTGTAACGACTTTGAAAGGGCTTAAGACTGAAAGGGAGCTGGAGAGGTACCTTGGCATGTTGAGCGACACTGACCTTCTTCTTTTTGATGATCTTGATTTTCTGGTTGGAAAAGACTTCGCTCAGGAAGCCCTCTTTACAGTTCTTTCTGAACTTGTTTCGCAGGATAAACAGGTGGTTATTACTTCCGCCCAGCCTTTAAAAGATATGCCTACTCTCAGTAAGAAAATAAAGTCGTTACTAAATGGATTTATGGGCATAGGGATTGAGGAGCCTACAGTGGAACTCAAAAGAGAAGTTGTTAAGAACTTTATGGGTGAAGAAGGGCTTCCGGTGAGCATAATTGATCAAATAGTTAAAAGGCCGGGGTTGAATCTGAAAAAGATTGAGACAGTGGTTAGAGAGCTTTTGACGTACAAGAGGTTAGGGGAAAAGATCGATGAAGTTTTATTAAACAAGGTTTTGAATGCTTTCGTTGAGGAAAGCAAATAAAAGGGGGTTTTAGAATGGCTTTTATCGGTAATGTAACGAAAGGCTTAAAGGGGAAAGCCAGAGGACCCGTGATTGTGTTAGATATAGGGTCAAAGTACATAAAATTAGCTCTTTTTGAGAAAGTCAAGAAAGAAATCATCTTGAGGGCTTTCTCCATGGAAAAAATTCCTCCTGATGTCATTCTCGGGAAGGACATAATTGACAGGCAAGTCTTAATAGATAAAATCAGGGATGCTTTTGCCAAAATGGGTACCGATGTATCGAATGTTATTGTAAATGTTGCCGGCGGAGAGGTAAAGTCTAAAGCGATGGTGATTCCCTACTATAAGAAGAAAGAGAAGCTTGCTGAAGCAGTGGACTGGAAGATAAAAGAAGAGTTGCACGTTGATCCGACGGAAATTGTCAGGGATTATGAAATACTTGGCATGAGCCAGATTGCCGAGTCAGTGGATATTCTTGTTGGGACGGCAAAATTAAGCCTTATTTACGATATAATGGACATCGTGAGAGCTTCTGGACTGGAACCCGTAATGGTTACTACGGATCTTGTCTCTCTGTACAGGGTGATAGAAGCTCTTGGGCTTAAGAACATACCCGGTGATAATGTGTTCTTCCATATGGGGTACGAAGTTGCACTGTTGATCCATATTAAAGATGGACAAATCCAACAGATGCTCGAAGTTCCCTCGGGAATAAAATCCTATGTCGATAACCTATCGAGGTTCTATGATCTCAGGGTAGAAGAAGCTGAAGAGGTTGCTATAAATGGTCCGACTGCTAATATCGAAAAGAGTTCCTTCGAAGAGACTATGGAGTCCCTACACGACCGGTTCCTTTCCCCGGAGAAGTTCGTTCCTGTCCTTGGAGAGGCTGGTGCAAAATTCAATTTCTATCTTTCTGGAGGAGGAAGCCAGCTCTACGGTGTTGGTACCTTTGTTAAGAACAAATACGGAGTAGACCTAAAGTTCCTGGATCTCGGGACTCTGTTTGCGGTTGAAGAGCCAGTCAAAGGACTCAAGGAGAATATTCATCTACTTCCAATAGTCCTCGGGGATGTTTTGCACTTTTACAGAAAAGAACACAGGATAAACCTTATACCACAAGAAGGTGGCATGGAAGCGGTGGGTGCTGTAGAAGAGGTCTCAATACTCCCGCATGTAGTCGGAGCTCTGTTTATATGGTTACTCATCGTTATTGGAATTCTGGGACTTACGATAGGCACTTCAAGAAGAATTTCAGGACTGAAGAAGCAAATTGTGGCTCTTCAGGCTGAAGAGGTGGAACTTCAGAAGAAGGCTGATGAAATTAGTGGGTTCAAAAGAGAGATCGAAGACGCAAGAAGAAAAATTGATTTGATAAAAGAACTTCAAATTGGCCGGACAAGGTACGTACAACTTCTTGATGAGGTTAACAGGGTGCTACCTTCAGGATGCTGGCTTTCTTCTTTGAAGAGAAGCGGGGATTATCTTAATATTTCCGGTGCGGCCCTTTCTAACATGAGAATTTCACAATTTATGACAAATCTCAAGAAATCAGCAATTGTAGATTCAGTGAGCCTCCTGTCTATTGAAGTTGCAGGGAGTCAGGAGGAGCGGTACGCAAGTTTTGAGTTAAATGTAAAACTGAAATAAAAGGAGGTTCAATTATGAAGAAGTATTTATATCTTGGTATTGCAGTAGTGGTTGCTATTTTATTTTCGTCTTGTGATTATGTCGACAAGTCCGTGACATTAAATGGTAAGGTTGCTTATATCATTGCGTACATAGATACGGTTCATAATGAAACGACCTTTGTGGAGACACCGGCTGTGGGCGCAAGACTTTATCTTGTAGGAGATCCATCTACTGACTACCCATATACGGGTCCAGTCCTTGAAACTACTACCAATTCTACTGGCGATTATTCTTTTGTCGTTTATCCAACAACAGGTTACGAGGGATTCCCTCCGGTATCAAACATTGGTGTCAAAATTCAGGCATTCTATTTTGATAATGTTCTGGGTCCGGGATACGGAGAAATTACTGGATATACTCTCACACCGGGGAAAGATGCTAATCTTCCAACAATTTACCTTAAGCGCCAAACTGATTAGAGGGGAATATGGAGAAACTTAAATCGCCGATAGTAATATGGTTGTTAGCTGTTATAGTTTATGTTCTCACCTTTCTTTTTCTCTGGAATTCAGTTTATGCTTCAAAATCCAGGGAACTGAAGAAAGTTGAGAGCCAGTATAAAACTCAATATACAAAAGTACAGAATCTAAGGGATTATGTCAAAGATTATGACCGGATAATCAGGGAAAAAGATTCCCTCCTTGCTCTGTGGCAGGAAACTCAGAAATACCTTCCACAGGAAGAGAAAATGGAGGAGTGGCTTGCTCAGATAACGGGTATGGCAATAACTTCTGGAGTTCAGATTACGGGATTCAAACCCCAGGCAGCAAGGCCAAAAGAGTTGTACGTGGAATATCCTGTAAGTATGGATGTACAGGGTGGTTTTCATGAACTCGGGACCTTCATAAGTTTTATTGCTAACTCCGAGAGAATAATGAGTGTGGAAAATTTGCAGATTGAACGACTTTCTGGTTCTGACAAGGAAAGTCAGCAGACCGTGAGAGGTAGACTTACAGTGATTTGCTACATATACAACCCTGCGGCCGGTGTTAGCGGAGGTGCTAAGAAATGAAGAGAATACTATCTTTTATAGCGTTTTTTGTCTTTTCTGCTGGAGTTCTGCAGGCTCAAAATACTCTCAGTGCATATTCGATAAAGGAGACACCTGAAGGTATTCTTGTTGAGCTTCAATTCACAGGGGGTATCCCTGAATACAAACATTTTACTCTTTCCAACCCTCCCAGGATTGTCATTGACCTTATAAATGTATCTTATGGTCTCGGCGAGAAGCTCTTTGTAGTTGGTAGAGGCGGCATTGAGCGTATGAGAGGAGCACAGTTTCAAAGAGACCCGGTGCCTGTGGCTAGAGTTGTCCTCGATGTAGATGGCTTTCGGACCTACACCGTTGCACAGTCTGAGGGGAAGCTGACGATTCTCGTAGGAGGCGTTACCCAGGAACCGTATAGAACGGAGACGCAAGAACCTCAGAAAACTTATACTGAGCCTGCGAAACCTTCCGAGAAACCCAAAGCAGAGGCTTACAAACTGGAACTGGGAGAAAAGTATTTCTACTCGTCAAGAGGTAAAAAAGATCCTTTCCGGCCCGAAGCTATGGAAGGAGAAGAGGAACTTTTGAACGTTAGTGAGGCAAAACTCCTTGGTGTGATTAGAAGTGAAGAGGGAGACGTTGCCCTGCTGCAGGATCGGAGGGGAGTAGGTTACGTACTCAAAGAAGGGGATAGGGTTAGAAACGGTCGGGTTGTGAAAATTGAGTCCGACCGTGTAATTTTTGCCACTGTAGATTTTGGATTCACAAGAAGGATTGAACTAAAATTAGCAGAAGAGAAAAAATAAAAGGAGGTTTAGTAATGAAGTTATTTAAAAAATTTGTGTTTTTACTGATGGCTGTGTCGCTGGTCTACGCGCAGGAAGCCAGAATTACTATGAGCGTTGAGCAGGCGGATATAAAGACTGTTTTAAGAGCTTTTGCAGAAGTCGGGAGAGTTAATATAATTACTACCCCCTCCGTTACGCAGAAGGTTACTTTCAATATCAAGGATGTTCCGTGGAGGCTAGCACTTAAATCTCTACTCGATGCGTATGGTCTTGCAATGATAGAGAGTGAGGGGGTTATTACCATTATGACTCAATCGGAGTTCGGTCAGCTGAAAACCGCCGCAGATCTGGATATCAAGGTTTTGAAGGTGAGGTATGCCGACGCACGCAGAGTTGCTGAAGTCCTGAAGTCACAACTTTCTCCAAGAGGTGACATAAAGGTAGACGAATCTTCCAATGCCCTTATTGTAACCGATTTGAGAGTCAACATTTACAAGATTGAAGACCTTTTGAGTCAGGTAGATAAACCTTATCCCCAGGTTCTAATACAGGGGAAAATTGTCGAAGTTGATTACAATGAATCAAGAAAACTTGGTACGCAGTTTGGATTGACCTATGGTGGTAACCCGGGTGCTCAGTTGAATGTAAATAGGCAGACGGTCAATCTTGATGATTATGCACCCGAAAATCCAAATTTCCTTACCGTTGCATACATCGGAACGAATGTGCACAGAGTTGCTGCAGCCATTGAAGCTCTTGAGGGGCAGAGCAAAGCAAATACCATATCAGAACCGAAGATTATGGTACTTGATAATGAAAAGGCATCCATCTACTCAAAAATTAGGGTTCCGGTAATATCAAGGGATATGGCTGGAAACACCATTGTCCAGTTTGAAGAGACGGGTGTTCTTCTGGAAGTCACCCCACATATAATCCCGGATGGAAAAGTAGTTATGGCTATCAAGACCGAGACAGGCGATCTAACTGGATACTCAGCTGCAGGTCAGCCTATTACATCAAAAAGAGGGGCTGAGACAAAAGTTACCATCTCCGACGGCGAAACAGTCATGATAGGTGGAGTTATCGTTGACAAGGACAAAAGAGCAAAGTCAGGATTACCGCTGATTCTGCGGATCCCTATTATCAGATATCTGTTCGGTAGAGATCAAGTAGATAAGAGCAAGTCAGAGATTTTGATATTCCTCACACCAAGTGTTGTGAGAGAATAAGGATGTGAAAGATGAAGCTCAAGAAGGGCATGACTCTCATTGAGATATTGCTTGTGATCTTTATTATGAGTGTCGTTATTGCGATTCCCTTCTGGGGAGGTAACCGGTGGGTTGCAAGAAACAGGCTACGAAATGAGGCCTTCAAGGTCAAAGCCCTTCTTGAGACAGAGAGAACCACAGCTATGTCTGCCAGCAACAGGCGAGCGTTGATTTTTAATGGTAAAAATGTGACAATTAGAATAGAGGACCAGAACAAGCCTTTGCCAAATCTTGATTCTACCCTCGCCAGTTATCCTAATTATTTTAGTCCTAGGGTGAATCTTGGCGGATTGGGTTCTGCTACTAGTTTAGGTGGAGGTACTATTGACTCCGATGGGATTATGTTTGGCACGGGGTCTGAAAACAACATGGTGGTATTTTCCGTTTTCGGCCTCTGTGAGACGCCGGGTGAAATTTACATCAACGATAACAGGAATCTGATGTGTATCGGAGTAAATGCCTTTGGACAGGTCAGGGTATACTCCTGGAGGGGAGCATGGCATGAAGAAAAGTAAAGGTTACACATTGATCGAAGTATTGGTGGCACTTACTATACTCACAATTGGACTTATGGGCGTGATTCCTCTGGCCATTGCTACGATAAGGCTCAACAATCTCCAGAATCAGATGTTAAATGCCCGGTTTCTGGCAGAGCGCCATTCTGAAGCTCTGAAGGGAGTATCTTTTGATGCTCCTGAACTTGCTAATGACGGAGATAACAATGATCTTGATGATGTTGACAACCCAGACCATTCCGTGGTTGATACTCTTGATAACATCGCTTTCACGACAATGTGGAATATTGCAGAAAATGCAGATGGAACTCGCACTATCAGAACAATAATCCGATGGCTTGATGCGAGGACCGGAATTCAAAGGGAATACAGAGTTACAACGGTAAGGAGCCAGTATGAGATGTAGGGGATCCTGAAATATGCGCTACACTGCAAAAGGAGTTCTTAACTCATGAAGAGAAGGGGAGTTACACTAATTGAAATAATTGTAGCATTAGGTATCCTGAGTGTTTTGCTCACGGGTGTTTTTGTGGTATACCGTTCTCAGATCCGAACTGCATCTACACAGCAGAGCATCTCGATGCTTCAAACCGACATTCAGCAGGCCTTTAACATTATGAAGTGGGATATTCTGATGGCTGGATATGGAGTCCCGGCGTCGGTAAACCCGGTTGCCGGAATTAACAAAAGCAATGCTCCAGACTCTTTGATACTTAGAAGCACCGGCTTCGTGGTTGGTGGAACCACAAGGTGGAGTTATACCCTTGATATCTTTGCCGCTAATGAGATTATTGTGAGAAGGTGGGGTGACGACAGGGTAGATATCCATAAGGATGACTATGTTATTGTTATGGACGATAAAAAGAACCTTATAGTTACCCAGCCCGTTCGTGTGACAGATAGAGAGGTTCTCACCTACAATACCCTGCCAGCCTACAGGCTTTCTCTTTCGCAAAATGTCCAGACTGCTGCAGGAAACTTCGTATATACAGTTCCTGGCGGACAGGTAGCGCAGGTAATCTATTGGCTTCGAAATGACACATTATTCAGGAACAATGAACCTTTTCTAACGGGGGTTGAGGACTTTCAGCTGGCGTACTGGGTAGATTTTAACAGGAATGGTGTAGAGAACACGGGTGAAAGGCTATGGAATCCTCAGGGGATTGCAGATTTCAATTCCTTACTAAAGACCGTAAGGCCCAATATCGTTCTTGTTGGAAACATAGACAGAGAATATACGTTCCCCCAAGACCAGATCACAGTTGAGGACCATACCTACAATCTCGGAACAGAAGCAAAGATGAGGCGGAGAAGATTTTATTCCATAGACGTAAAAGTGAGGAATGTGCGATGAGAAAGGGAATTGCTTTAATTACGGTAATACTTGTGACTGCATTTATTGTAGTTATAGCTGGTATTACAGCGGTTCTGGTGCAGAGAGGCATGAAGATAACCGGAATTTCAAGACGTGCTTTAACTACTTTCGAAGCTGCTGAGGGAGGGGTTGAACTGGCGGTAAGTGAGATCTGGGCTGCAGAGAATGAGGGGAGACAAATGGATGCGATAAATCGGGAGATCGGGGGAAGAAACGTAGTGGCAACTCCTCAAAGGCTTTTTGTGGTAACGGAGAAGGGAGGTTCTCTAGAATTTGCAGCAGCTTATGAAGGATTGGGTAGAGGAGTGGGTGGAGGCGGTGCCGCGATATTCTACGGGATTCTTTCTCGGGCCCAGGCTGGACCTGAGGATAGAATTGAACTTGAAGTCCTATATAGAAGGGTTATTGGTGTAATAGCACAATAAATTAGGAAAGGGGTGCAAAATGTTAAACAAAAAAATTCTGTTAATTATATTGTTAGGAATGTCGTGGCTATGGGCTCAGGAGGCTGGAATGCCCTGCAACATTCCACCCTTTTTAGCCCAGAAAGTAAATCCCAATATCTTTGTAATAATGGATAATTCCGGTTCCATGGGGGATCCTGCCTACTGGAACTGGTCTGCAAACACATATGATAATTACGATCCATCTCGGAGTTACTATGGATATTTTGATCCGAACGCCGTTTATCGGTATTCCAACGGTTGGGAGCCTGTAAATCAACCTGCAGATTATTATAACTATTGGCCAGGAAACGTACTGAACTGGGCGATAATGTCCAGAATGAGCGTTCTCAAGAAGGTTTTAGTTGGCGGTAAAGCTTTGGCCAGAAGTGTTCGCGGTTTTGCTCATACGATTGAGTGTGAATCCAGAGGTAATTGGACAAAATATGCAACTTTCAGAGTGGGGGGAATTGATTATCAGTACGAATTTTATGTATGGGGAACTGCAGGACAGACAAATAATATTACAATAGAAAGGCGTCAGGTAGGGACCCAAAACTGGAGTACGGTGATCTCTTCCGCTACAAATAAGGTTGAGATTGACTCAACCTTCTCCCGAGGTGTAATTCAAAAGCTTGGTGATAAAGATGCCGACGGCAGATGGGATGATGATGCAGCGAGATTCTGGCTCATAAACTT
This sequence comes from Caldifarciminota bacterium UBA5631, assembly GCA_002421425.1. Classification (GTDB taxonomy): domain Bacteria; phylum Hydrothermota; class Hydrothermia; order UBA1063; family UBA1063; genus UBA1063. The sequence continues at coordinate 31,276 of DIJZ01000020.1, read as the reverse complement.
TAACAATAAAGGTAATGGAAAGGAGATGAATGCGTCAGGGCAGGAAGTGAGTGGTTTAAACGACCATGATGCAGGTAGCGTGACGAGCTATTATCAGGACAATTCCTCGATGAGTGACTTTGTAAATGCAATACAAAATACAAGCCCGGAAACCTGGACACCTCTGGCAGAGTGTCTTCTTGAAACAGCAGGGTATTTCCAGCAAAGGGCACCTTATTTTGATAAAACAAATTATAAAACAGGGAAGCAATGGGATCCGATGGATAGCACCTACTGGTGCAGAAAGTCCTTTGTATTACTGCTCACCGATGGTGAAGCTACAAGGGATAGGGACATTAAACTTCAGCAGTATGTGGGTGACTACGATGGTGATGGAAACGAACCTTCTTACATAGATGGCAGTATTGATCCTTACAACGGACACTATCTTGACGATGTGGCTCTTTGGATGCACACCAATGACCTTAGAGCAGGCATAGCTGGTACCCAGGAACTTACACTGTACGGTGTCTATGTCTTTGGAAGAGGGCATGGCCTTTTAAGAGAAGCTTGTAAGGATGGCGGTTTTATCGACTACAATGGAAATAGAAGGCCGGATCTGGATAGAGAGTGGGACCAGAACGGCGATGGTGTACCTGATACTTACTATGAAGCTGAGGACGGATGGGAAGTAGAAAGAGCAATAATGAACGCTATTCTCGACATTATGAGAAGAGTAGGTTCTGCTACTGCTGTATCGGTCATTTCTCAAACTCAAAAAGGTGAGGGAACTATGTATCAGGCCTTCTTCCAGCCCTCCATCAACACTGTTTTTGGTGAGTTGAACTGGATTGGTCAGCTTGGCGCTTACTTCGTTGATAAATACGGAAATTTGAGAGAAGATACCGACGGTAATGCGAAACTCACTGATAATGATTACATAATAAAATTCAAGGTTGAAGGGAACGAAACAAAGGCTGAGAGATGGTATGTGGAAAATGATACTCCTATCTACAAGGTTGACGAGAAAGGAATCTGGGAGTTGAACTTTCTCTGGAACGCGGGTACTCGACTTCTGAACGCTGACCCAGCTCGGAGAAACATAAAAGCTGTAGTGAAAAGTGGGTCTACCTTTAATCTTGTGGACTTTACAGTTTCCAACCGGACTGTCTTTTCACAGTATTTGCAGGGGTCTGATGCCTTCAAGGATTCCTTGATTGAATACATTAGAGGTGTTGAATACAATAATCCTGAATGGCGTTCAAGACTTTATGAGCCAAACAAAGTCTGGAAACTTGGTGATATAGTTTATTCGACGCCGTCTTTTGTTGGGAAACCAACAGAAAGATATGATTTGATCTATGATGACGTTTCCTACAGAGAGTTCTATAACGAGAAGAAAGACAGGCGAAATATTGTATTAGTTGGGGCAAACGACGGCATGCTCCATGCCTTCAATGCGGGTGTGTTTGATACTGCTCAAAGGGAGCTCAGAGGCCTGGGAAAGAATCTTGGAGAAGAGCTCTGGGCAGTTATTCCTATGAACCTTTTACCACATCTCAAATGGCTTAGGGACCCACGGTACTGCCACGTGTATTACGTTGATCTGAAGCCAAAGATAACCGATGTCAAGATCTTTGCTGATGATGGAGACCACCCTGAGGGTTGGGGTACTGTGGCCATCGTAGGGATGAGGTTTGGTGGAACTCCAATTACTGTTGGCATAAATACTTTTAAGTCTTCATACTTTATGCTGGACATTTCAAACCCAGATAACCCGAGAATTCTGTGGGAGTTCACAGATCCAGATCTTGGATATACGATATCTTATCCGTCGGTGCTGAAAGTTATAGAGGGCGGTCAGGAAAAGTGGTTTGTTGTATTTGGATCAGGTACCACCAGTACTCCAACTGGCCATAGTTCTGATCAGAATGCATATTTTTATATCCTTGACCTTGCCACTGGTCAGCTTCTTAGAAAAATTACGATTCCTTACCCTTCAAATCAGACTGTTGGGGCCTTCTGTGGTAACCCCGTTTCAGTTGACGTCAGGCTTGATTATAGTTGTGACGTAATCTATCTTCCGACAACCTATTTTGAAACGCAGGGCAACACTGTAAATGAAAAAGGTGCTCTTTACAGAATTGTTACAGGTAACAAAATAAATCCTAATGACTGGCAGCTTTCAATGGCAGTAAGGCTTGACAGGCCACTTACGTCCGGGTCTGCAGTCTCAATGGATGAGTATGGAAACCTCTGGGTCTTCTTCGGAAGCGGAAAGTACTTCACCGACGAGGATGAGGCGGATAACCTGAACCATTATTTCATCGGTTTTAGGGATAACTATTGGAATGGCGGATACACAAGCCAAACATCGCCAAGCCATTCCCTGTCAGATTTTCTAAATGCCACAGCCATAAGAGTCAAAGCGGATACAGCTTCGGGAAATGTTACGGTAGAAAATATTCCGGGAATGGGGAATCTCTCCTATGCGGCCTTCGTAGATTCAGTGAACCGGAAATATAAGGGCTGGTACATTCAACTGGCTGCCGGGGAGAAAAGTCTAAACTTTCCTCTGGTTCTTGGTGGCGCTGTATTTTTCACTACATACAAGGTTGTAGATGATCCCTGCGGATTTGGTGGTCAGGGGTGGCTATATGTTCTCTTTTACAAAACTGGTACTGCCGCCTCTAATGCACCTCTTGGATTGAACCTGCAGCAATATGCGATCACGAAAATTCAGGTGGAAGGTATGCCTGCATCCCCTGCAGTTCAGATTGGTTCTCGACAGGAAGCTACGGCCTTTGTGCAAACGGCTACTGGTGAAATTGTTCAGATTCAGACGGAACTTCCTTTCAGTCCAAAAAGTGGTGCCAGAATCTGGAGACCAGCAAACTTTTAAGGAGGTTTGAATATGATCGCGATAATATTTTCAATGATAATTTTTGGGCAGACCGGCGGCATAGAGGTTACTCAGAGTGTTATAATGCCTAAGGTTCTGCAGAAAAGCGTACTTACCGAGGAGGAGCATGAGGCGCTCATTAATACCGTTAGCGGTATGTTTATGGGGGTCTCCAGTGATTCTAATTACGTGTACATAAACGAAAGACCTGTGAAAGTTGACAAGAGAAGTTTTAATTTTAAGGATTTACCGCAATTTGGGGAAGACGTCTTCATCCGGATGGAGGTCAGAGGGAAAGAGAAAGTAGGTATATACGGTGCGAGGAACCTTGATGACGCCGTGTATTTCAGGAAAGGATTTTTGAAATGAGCGGATTTCTAATAGCACTTTTAATAATTGGAATTCTTCTCGTAGTATTCATTTCCATCTACAACAGCCTTGTGCGACTGAAAGTTCTCGTCAGGAATGCCTTTGCAGATATTGATGTTCAGCTGAAGAAAAGACATGACCTGGTTCCTAACCTGGTAGAAACCGTTAAAGGTTATGCCGCCCATGAAAGGACAACCCTTGAAAACGTAATTAAAGCAAGGCAAATGGCCGTGCAAGCTCAGGGACCAGATGAGAAGATGAAGTCCGAGAATGTGTTGACCCAGGCCCTGCGCCAGCTCTTTGCGGTTGTTGAAAACTATCCCAATCTCAAAGCCAACGAAAACTTCATTATGCTTCAGCAGGAGCTTTCCAACATTGAAGAGGCTATTCAGAGTGCGAGAAGATATTACAACGCTGTGGTCAGAGACTATAACACGAGAATCATGGTGTTCCCATCTAATATCGTAGCCTCAATGTTTGGCTTTAAAGCGGAGACTTTCTTCGAGATAGGAGAGCCTGGAGAGAGGGAAGCACCAAGAGTTCAGTTCTAAAGATATAAGAATTTACGCCTGAAGACTTTCAGGGAGATTTAAATTCCTCAGGGAATTCTACAGTATCTAATATGTGGATTTGGTTTTCCGTGAACCATCCTTTATTTACCTCAAGGGCATATTTGACCAGGCTTTTTGAGATAGCTGGATCTTCGCTATATGCCTTTAGGTCGTGAATTTCCTGAATAATTCCAGAGGAGTCAATGTATGCGATGGAAAGGTCTATGGGGGTGTTTTTCATCCAGAAGGATGCTATTCTGGGTTCAGGAAAAATAAAGAGCATCCCTTCGGAGTCTGGAAGGGATTCAGTGAACATTAATCCCTTTTCCCATTCCTCTGGAGAAGAAGCTATACGGACATAAAGAATCCTATTTTTAATCTTGATTTGAGTTAGAGGTTTTGCTATATTTATCTTCTTCGGTCCGGAGCAGCAGGCAAAGACAATAAGGAAAAAGATTACCTCAAATCTTTTCACGAATTCTTGCTTTCTTGCCTTTTCTTTCCCTTAGATAGTAAATCCTTGCCCTTCTAACTTTTCCTTTTCTAAGAACTTCGATCTTTTCAATGACTGGCGAATGGACAGGAAAAACTTTCTCAATTCCTACTCCCTGGGTAACCTTTCTGACAGTGAAAGTTTCTGAAAGTCCACTTCCCCTTCTTCTGATTACAACACCTTCGAAGGGCTGGGTTCTAACCTTTTCTACCAGCTGTTTTGATTTTGGGTCTTCTTTTAGTTCCTTTATCTTCACATGAACCCTGACAGTGTCACCGGGTCCAAAGTCTGGAATGTCAGTCCTCATAAATTCTTTTTCAATCTCTCTGATTTCTGCCATTTTTAGCCTCCTCCTCAATTTCCTTTAAGATCTTCGCATCTTCTTTTGTAAGATCTGCACTATATAGAAGTTCCGGCCTTTTTAAAACCGTTCTTCTTAACGCCTCTTTTCTCGCCCATTTTGCTACCTTCGCATGATCCCCTGATACGAGAACCTCAGGGATTTTTTCACCCATAAAACTTCTCGGGCGAGTATAATAAGGTGCATCAAGTATACTGGAAATGATAGAATCGGTCAAACAGGAATCCTTATCACCAAGTGTTCCTTCTTTAAGGCGCGAAATAGCATCGATGAGAATCAAGGCAAGAATTTCTCCTCCTGAGAGGATATAATCTCCACAGGAGAGCTCTAAATCCACGAATTTCATAATTCTTTCATCGATACCCTTGTATCTTCCACAGATAACTGTAATTACATTTTTTTCTGCAAGATCCTCGACAATTTTCTGATTGAGAATCTTACCCTGAGGCGATGGAAGGACTACAAAGCCTGGATCACTAATGCTGTTCAATACTTTCTGAATAGGGCCAATTTTAAGAACCATACCGCTGAATCCACCAAATGGGTAATCGTCTACTTCCTTTGGAGAAGGAGCGAAATCACGGAGATTATAAGTCTCAACATTTATCTGACCAAGTTCGATGGCCTTTCTTACAGGACCAGTTTCAAGGTATGGCTTAAAGATTTCGGGAAAGAGTGTGATAATATTGAATTTCATGGATTTATGCTTGAAAGTTCATCAAAATCAACCAAAAAGATTTCCTTTTCCATTGTCTTAACTTCTTTCACGAACCGTCGAACGAAGGGAACGAAAACTTCCTTTTGCTCGTTGGTTTCAACGACAATACTTCCTGTAAATCCTTGGAAAAGAAAATCTTTTACCTTTCCAACCACTTCATTATTGAATAAGACGGTACAGCCAATAAGGTCCTTCACGTAGAACTCGTTGGGACCAGTTTCGGGGAGTTCATCAGTGGGGACCATAAGTTCAAGCCCCCCAAGTTTTTCAGCAAGTTCGCGGGAGTCAATTTCCTTGAACTTCACTATTATTGTTTTCCCTGCACCACTGCGAAATTCCAGCGGCCTCAGGACCTTTTCACCGCCCCTCGGGCTTATAACAATAAAGCGCTTGAATTTGAAAAAGTGGTCATAAAACACTTCGGGGTGAACCTTGAGTTCACCCCGAAGTCCAAAGGCTTTTATTATTCTTCCTACAACAGTGAGATTCTCTTTATTCAAGGATCTCTATGTGGGCCCTCTTGCCCCTCCTCATGGCAGCAGCCTGGATGAGCTGCCTAATGGCTTTTGCTGTTCTTCCTTCACGGCCAATTACCTTTCCGAGGTCGCCAGAGCCTACTCTCAGTTCGAATATCACTGTCTTTTCGCCGGGTATCTCTTTTACTGATACGTGGTCCGGAGTGTCTACGAGTTCTTTTACTATGTACTCGAGCAATTCTTTCAGTTCAGCCATCTTTATACCTCCTTATTGTACACCTATTTCCCTTGTTTTTTTGTAAAATTTGTAGAGTTTTGCGACTCTGGGGGTCATCTGTGCCCCCTGTGAAAGCCACTTTTCAAGGAGTTCGCAATTTACTTCCGTTATGTCTTTAACAGGATCGTAATGACCGATCACATCTATTACTTTGCCATCTCTGTGAACCCTTGATTCCTGGACAACAATTCTGTAGATAGCTCTTCCGCTTTTCCCGATTCGCTGTAGCCTGACCTTTACCACAATTACCTCCTCTTCCGTTGTGCAATATTATAGCCTATCACGACAGTTTTTTCAAGTAGTTGATTTTCTCTTCCCTATTTTCTGAAGAGAAGATAAAGGCTCCAGAAACAATAATGTCCACGTAGGGTGCTACAATTTTTGCGGTCTCTTCATTAATACCACCATCAACTTCAATTAAAAAATTGTATTTCTTACTTTCTTTGATTTCCCTTAGTTTTTCAAGTTTTGGAAGGACCTGGGGCATAAATTTCTGACCGTAGAATCCCGGATTAACGGTCATCACGAGAACCAGATCCACCAGTTCAAAAAGTGGTAGGAGAGTTCTCAAGGGAGTCTCAGGATTTAAACAAATTCCAGACTTTATTCCCCTGCTTTTTATTTTTTTCAGGGTCTTGATCATGTCGGAGCGTGATTCTACATGGACTATAATCGTATCTGATCCTGCTTCAGCGAAAGCATCTATATACTTCAGCGGATCTATAATCATTAGATGAGATTCCAGCGGAATACTGGTGAGTTTATTTATTACTTCAACCATAAATGGTCCGAAGGTGAGGTTCGGGACAAAAACGCCATCCATTACATCGAGGTGCAGAAAATCAGCACCTTCCACGCTTTTGACCTCTTCTTTCAGTTTTGAAAAATCACATGCAAGAATTGATGGTGATACCTTCATTTTTCTCTCCTGTTTTTCATTTCCGCAATGAATTCCCTAATCTGGGGTATTCTTTCAATGAACTCGAAGTTTTTCTTTTCGCCAAAAAATTTGTCCAGATTCCTGTACCCTGACTTCTCATAAACGTAAGCCTGCAGCAGGAGGTCCACTTTATCCAAAGACCTTACCAGCATTGCTTCAGGTGTCTCGCCTTTTTCAAATTCTTCGTACAGGTTCTTTACTTCTTCTTTTAGATTTTCAGGGAGGGATTCAGCCATTTCACTGAATGCCTTTCTTTCACCTTCCTCGACACATTTACCAAGGTATTTTCGTGATTCAAGGTGCAGGTCACCGATGAGGGCTTCCCCGAGTTCGTGGATTATTGCCATTTTTAATGCTTTTTCAATGTTTAATTCCATCTTTTGTTCAGAGTTCAGGTGATGACAGAAGACGTAAGTAAGAATAGCTACACCAAAAATGTGATCAGCCACGGTTTCGGGGTCTCTGACTCCGTAATACCAGAATCCAGCTCGGGGAGTCCTTTTGAGTCTGTAAACATTTTCTAAAAAGTAAAATAAATCAGGCATTGAATAATCTTAAAGAAGAGGTTATGGCTTTTCAAAAGAAAGAGATTATTTAGCTCAGCATTTTCAGAAAGTTTGAGATAAATCGTTCCTCGGTGAATTCCTTTGCAGTATCTATGGCGTTCTTCGAGATCTGCTGAATTTTTGGTATGTCATCTTTAAGTCGAGCCAGAATCGGTGCTATCTCATGAGGTGAGCTGACTAAAAAACCGTTTTTGCCGCTTTTGATATATTCCAGGGGTCCAGTTTTAGTAAAAATAAAGGGTATGCATCCTCTGGCCATTGCCTCCAGGGGCGGTAGGCCGAAACCCTCGAATTTTGAGGTGAGTATAATGAATCCGCTGGAGTCGTAAACTTTTAGCAGTTCTCGAGTGCTTAGAAAACCCAGGTGTTTTATGTTTTGGGCTCTTATTTCTGGGTCTTCACCTACCACGATAAATTGGTAATTGTTGAAAAGGGAGTTCCTCATTATTTCTAATGCGGCTCCAGGACCTTTACGCCGATCCTTTCGAAAGAATATAATGATGGTTGAAAAGTCTCTTTCTTTCGTTTGTGGATGTTCAATGAAATTTCTGTCGATAGGAGGGTGAAGGATAGGGCCTTTTGCTCTGGTTTTTCTTAAGACCCATTTTGAAATGGAGGGTGTATAGTCCTGGGGTAGAAGATAAGACAGTTCGGCAAAAATTGAAAATGGGAATGGATAGAAGTATTGCTCAGCGTCTTCACGGAAATAGATAATCCTTGATTTTTTGAAAATTTTGTGAAGAAGCGCAGGATAGTAAGTTGGGAAAAAGCTGACAACCACAAAGTCGACATTAGGTGTGTTAAGGAAAAGACGCAGAAGGGTTTTTATCACTCCGGGAGGGCCCTTAGTTGTGGAATCAAGAAGGATCTTTTTCACAGAAGGGTTAAGTTTATAAAAGTCTTCATAATTATTCCTTGGAACTGCTAGATAAACTTCGTGACCGTTTCGAGTCAGCCCGTTCATTAGAGCAGAGAGGACCCTGATGCCACCGTGCTTTTTGAATGAGAGGAGGGGGAATAGAAATTTCATTTAGTGGAGCGTTCGTAATTTGCTATTTTATCCAATCTCCTGTTATGGCGCCCGCCCTCAAATTCTGTTTCAAGGAAAAGAATTACAGCGTTCAACGCGTCTTCTTCTTTGATAAAACCTCCTGGAAGGCATATTACATTAGCATTGTTGTGTTTTCTTGAAATGATTGCGTATCTTTCATCAGTCACGTGGGCTGCACGTATTCCCTTTACTTTGTTTGCAGCAATAGACATCCCTATTCCGGTATAACATATCAAAATTCCGAAGGCAAAATCTCCTTTCGCCACTCTTTCAGCAAGCGGGATTGCGATATCAGGGTAATCTGACGGTTCTTCGCTTGATACTCCAAAATCTTGTACTTCATGAGAAATTGAGAGTTTTTGCTTCAGGAATTCCTTCAATTTATAACCCCTATGGTCTGAACCGATAGCCAGTTTCATTTTACCTCACCCATGTAAAATAGTGCTCATATTTTTCATCTGCTTCCTCTATGATTCTAAAAAATTCCCGTTGTATTTTTCTGGTTATGGGTCCAATTTTTCCGTTCCCGATGGTAATTTTGTCTACGGATCGAATTGGGGTAACCTCCGCTGCGGTTCCAGTAAAGAAGAGTTCGTCAGCAAGGTAAAGCATTTCACGGGGAATCAGGCATTCCTTCACTTCTATCCCCATCGATCTGGCGATTTCCATCACGGTGAGGCGAGTTATTCCAGGAAGTACCGCTGAATCAAGAGTTGGGGTGTAGATTACTCCATCCTTTATCAGGAAGATGTTCTCTCCTGACCCTTCTGAGACTGTTCCATATGCGTTAAGGGCAATGCCTTCCGAAAAACCGTACTCAATAGCTTCCATCTTTATAAGTTGCGAGTTCGCATAGTTAGCAGTGGCTTTAGCCATTGCTGGAAAAGTATTGGGCGCCATTCGGTTCCAGCTGGAAACCATCACATCGACTCCAGCTTCCAGGGCTTCAGGACCTAAGTATTTTCCCCATTTCCATGCTGCGATTGAAACTTCCACGGGGCATTCCATTGGGTTAACTCCGAGATTGTAGTACCCTCTGTAAATTAAGGGCCTTATATAGCACTCCTCCAGTTCGTTGGCTGTTATGATCTCGATGGTTGCGTTAATCAGTTCCTCGAGGGTATAAGGGGATTCCATTCTGTAAATCTTCGCCGAATCCAGAAGGCGTTTCATATGTTCTCTCAGTCTGAAGACTGCGGTCCCCCTTTTCGTTTTATAAGCCCTGATTCCCTCAAAGACTGCTGAACCATAGTGGAGGGCGTGGGTTAACACGTGTACTTTCGCTTCATGCCATGGGACCATATTACCTGACATCCAGATGAACTTTGCTTCATTTATTTTTGCCATAATACCCTCCTAAATTTCAATTTTTGCCAGTCTGAAACTGTTGCAGTTAAAAGCCACAGCTACCGGGAGCTGGGCAATATGGGTGGGATAAGTTTCTATTCTCACATCAATGGCGTAGAACTTTCCACCCAGTCCACCGGGTCCAAGCCCAAGGGCATTAATTTCTTTAAGCAGTTCAAGCTCAAGGTTTGCGTAGAAAGGATCAGTGTTTCTCGTCCCCCAGGGCCTCAATATAGCTTTCTTTGCCAAATAGGCGACATAATCGAAATTACCTCCTATTCCGATTCCGACTATGACAGGCGGGCAAGGATTTGGACCTGCTCTTTTAACTGAAGAGATAACAAGCTCTTTCACACCTTCCATTCCCTGATGAGGTGCAAGCATTGCTACCTGACACATCTGCTCGCTTCCTCCACCCTTCGGAACCAGAAGGATTTTTACTTTGTCACCAGGTACTACTTCGAAGTGGACTATTGGAGGAGTGTTGTCTTTTGTGTTTAGCCTTCTTAAAGGGTCATTTACCACTGAAGGTCTCAAATAGTTTTGAGTGTACACTTCTCGAACAGCTTCTGTAATAACGTCGGTGAGAAGTTTCCCTTCCAGAAATACCTCTTGCCCGAGCTCTATGTAAACATTAACCATTCCGGTGTCCTGGCACAGGGGTAGCCTTTCTTTTTCCGCAATTTCTGCATTTTCAAGTAGGTCTTTAAGTACCTGTCTTCCTGTCTCCGATGTTTCTTCGGTGAGAGCATATTTTAGAAACTCATGGAATTCAGGGACGAGGTAAAAATTGGCTTTAGTTAAAGCATCTATAATTTTATTTTTAATTTCTTCTGTTTTAATCCGTCTCATGGAAAAAATTTTTTACCAAACCTGTAATTTCAAGATTTTCCATGAGATTTCTGGTTCTTGTAATTGTCCTGGTAGCGTTTTCCAGTTCTTCCTCATGGGTCAATTCTTTCCTTGCGATTCCTTCTCTGACTGCTGAGGAGGCAGCGGAGGCAGCAATTCTCGGGAATAAGTCCCATTCGTCCATTCTTGGAACGATGTATTCTTCACTTAAGCCTTTTTCTTCAGCGTATCCGGCGATTGACTTTGCCACCTCAATGCACATTGTGTCGGTAATAGTTTTTGCGGCTACATCCAGGACACCCCTGAACATACCGGGAAATACAAGGGAATTATTTACCTGATTGGGGAAGTCAGACCTGCCTGTGGCCACTATTTTTGCGCCAGCCTCTTTTGCTTCCCATGGCCATATCTCTGGAGTTGGATTTGCACAGGCGAAAACGATTGGATCCTTTGCCATTTTCCTTATGTCATCCTTAGTAACGACCCCAGGTCCCGGGGTGGAAAAGCCTATGAATGCATCTGCACCTTCGAAGCCCTCGTGATAATCTCCTTTTTTATTTTCCCGATTGGTTTGGCGAATTAGTTCAGCATATACCCCGAATTTTTCTTCTAAATCCGTCCTATCTCTGCTTATAACTCCCTTTTTGTCCGCCATTAGAATATTTCCGGGGTCAACTTCCGCCTTTACTAAAAGTTTGAGAGTTGCAATACCTGCTGACCCCGCGCCTAAGATGAAGATCTTTAAATCACTAAAATTCTTTCCGACAATTTTTGATGCATTGTAGAGGGCTGAAAGGGTTATGGTTGCAGTACCCTGTTGGTCATCATGCCACACAGGGATCTCCATTTCCTTTCTGAGAGTTTCCAGGATGTAAAAGCATTTGGGTTTTTCTATATCTTCCAGGTTAATTCCACCAAAAGATGGTTCGAGTGTTTTTACAATTTCTACTATTTTTTCGGGGTCTTTTTCTCTTATACATATGGGGAAGGCATCAACTCCGCCGAGGAATTTAAATAGTAAAGCCTTGCCCTCCATAACTGGTAAAGCGGCCTCTGGGCCAATATTACCAAGCCCCAGTACCCTTGTACCATCTGAGATGACTGCAACGGTATTCCAACGAGACGTATATTCAAAAGAATTATCGGTGTTTTCAACAATTTTCCGGCACACCGATGACACGCCCGGAGTGTACCATACGGAAAAGTAGTCGAGATTTGAGACGGGGACTTTCGGAATTACCTCTATTTTTCCTTTATAGAGAGGATGTAATTTTTCAGCCTTTTTCAGGGGTTCTGCGGCTTTTTCACGTAATATGTTTTCGTCCTGCATCAAAGATATTATACCTTAAAAGGTTCGTTTTTATAAAAATTACCCTGTACCTTCCGACACTTATCTCTTAGGCAGGATTCCCAGGGTTTTTAAATCCCAGTAAATATATTCAATTGGAATTCCGACCACATTGTAGTAAGAACCTTTGATTTCTTCTACAAAGAGTCCTGCCACTTCTTGAATGCCGTACCCTCCAGCCTTGTCGAGGGGATCACCATTTTTAAGAATGAATTCGATTTCGAAGTCTTTTAGTGGCGCGAACTTTACTCTGGTTCTTACGATGTTTTTCTTAATCTCTTCATCGCTTTTAATGTAATATCCCGTATAAACATCGTGCCATTTGCCCGAGAGTTTCTTTAGAAATTCTTTTGCTTCCTCATAGTTTTGTGGCTTTCCAAGAATTCTTTCTCCAAGGACCACGATGGTGTCGCAGGAAAGGATTATGCCTTCAGCCTCGATGCTTAACGCCTTATCTTCTGCAGCCTTCAAGCAATCATCGACTTTTAAAATCACTTCCTCAACCTTTGGCTTTACCACCTCAAACTCGTAGCCGAATTTTTTGAGCACCGCAATCCTTCGTGGAGATCCAGAGGCGAGGATAAGTTTTCTATTCATGGTCTCTCTTTTGATTTTAGGAGGCTTTCTTCAGCACTTCCTAAAAGCCCCTTCATCTCGCTTCTTTCAATGTGTGTTTATTATACCGAAAACTTGGCATAAAAGCCAGATTATTCGCATTTGCTGTAATGCATCGAATAAAGATTTTAGAGTTTGAGAACCGATTATGTCGATTGTATGGATATTCGAGAGGTCTTTAAGATTTTTCGTACGGGGTTTTTCTTCTGTTTCAAATACAGAAACCAATTCATACTCTTCAGCAGTCAAGTGTGTTGGCTTAAAATTTTTGGAATTGCTGTGTCGCATTCGCCGCGTAAGTTTGCCTGGTCAAAAAGTGCCTTAGGGAGGGTTGAAAGTGCTTTTTTGAAGCATTAAATTTAGAAAATTGAACGAAATAGAAGAAGGACGGGAAGAGCGATGTTCTGCTATTAAATTAACTTTATGGATTGTTTTGCAGCTTTGGCTCGGTAGAACTAAAAACCTTAGATTAACCGTTTGAACTACACCTGCTGTGTTTTGTCTTCTGAAGTGAATAATCTTTCTGTCACACATATTGGATCTTGACGGGCTAAAAATCGTAATTTATATTATATACGAAGTCTATGTAAAGGAGGTGGTGATTATGCTGAAAAAGGTTGTAGTAATCATAATCCTTCCCTTTTCAGTGCTTTTTGCACAGGTAGCTCGTTATCGCACTGAACAGATATCGGATCCCCGGACATATGCAGGTTTTGATTCTCTGAATACAAGATTTATTGGAAACTGGCCCTTTGGCGTTACTTATGCAGTAAGTTTTGACCCTTCGAGAAATCTTGTTTTCTGTGGGTCAGGTGGTGGTGTCTATGTACTTGACGTTTCGAACCCAGCAAATCCTCAGAAAATTTCAGAAATTCGCACAAGGGGAGTAGTACATGAGCTTTCTTATCAGTCAGCAACTCAAAGGCTTTACATTGCAGCGGGTCAGGGTGGTATCGAGATATGGAATATAGCGAATTCAACAGATCCTGTTAAATTGGGTTCATACTTCATTTCTGGAGATGCTTACGGTGTTTATGTCTCAGGTTCGTATGCTTACGTTGCAGGCGGAAATTCTGGACTGAGAGTAGTTGATATATCGAATATATCAAATCCTTCAGAGGTTGGATATTATGATACTCCTGGTATAGCCTATAGTGTTTATGTATCAGGTTCGTATGCTTACGTTGCGGATGCTTTTCAGGGTCTTCGAATAATAAATATATCAGATCCTTCAAATCCTTCAGAATCAGGATATTATGACACGCCTGGCGACGCTCGGGGCATTTTTGTTTCAGGTTCATATGCTTATGTCGCAGATTGGGGGTCTGGACTTCGTATAATAAATATATCAAATCCATCACATCCCTTGGAGGCTGGGTATTACGATACTCCTGGTGTGGCTCGTGGTGTTTATGTGTTAGGTTCATATGCTTATGTTGCAGATGCCTGGGAGGGTTTAAGGGTTGTTAATATCTCGGACCCGGCAAATCCTTCTGAAACTGGTTTTTGTAATACCCCCGGTAATGCTGATGGAGTTTGTGTTTTTGGCTCTTATGCTTACGTTGCTGACGACTGGGAGGGTGTTCGTATAGTAAATATTTCAAGCCCCTCAAGTCCTCAGGAAGTAGGTTATTACCGTGCCCTCGGTTTAGCTTTGGGAATAAGTGTTTCAGGGTCTTATGCTTACATCGGAGATTATTGGTATGGCCTTCGCGTTATTGATATTTCAACACCCTCAAGTCCAATGGAAGTCGGGCGTTGTTATGTTCCTACCGGCGGATATGGAGTTTTCCTGTCGGGTACTATTGCTTATCTCGCGGGAGGCTACGGAGGTCTTCATATTATTGATGTATCAAACCCTTCGAATCCTCAAGAGGTTGGATATTATGATACTCCTGGCATTGTCAATGATATTTATGTTTCTGGCCCTTACGCTTATGTTGCAGATTATACTGAGGGTCTTCGTATAATTAATATAACGAGTCCGTCTAATCCTTTTGAAGTTGGTTATTTTGATACCCCTGGCGCTGCAAACGATGTCTATGTTTCGGGCTCTTATGCATACGTTGCGGATGGTAGTTCGGGTCTTCGAATCATTAGTATTGCAAACCCATCAAATCCTTATGAAGTGGGGTATTATGACACACCTGGTGAGACTTACAGCGTTTGCGTCTCCGGTTCGTATGCTTATATCACGGATCAATATTTTGGCTTCCGGATAATTGATGTTTCAAATCCTATAGCTCCTGTTGAGATTGGATATTGTTTGACCCCAAGTTATGCTTTCGGTTTGCACGTTTCGGGATCATACGCTTATGTTGCAAATTACGCAGGTGGAGTTAGAATAATTGACGTATCGGATCCATCAAATCCGTATGAGGTTGGCTTTTATGATACGCCTGGGAGCGCGATGAATGTTTACGCTGTAGGTTCTTATATTTTTGTTGCTGATTATTCAGCTGGTATTCAGATTTGCGAGTTTTTGGGCATAGGGATCGAAGAGCGATACAGAAATCCAGCTGGAGTGATAAAGTTACTCCATAATCCAAATTCAGAGGTAATAGAATTGATTTTTCTGGAACCAGTAAAAGAAATGTTGAATCTCTCGCTCTATGATGCCCTTGGGCAGCGTGTAAGAGGATATACCGTAGGGACTGGAAGCCGCTTCACCCTTGATATCAGGCAGGTTCCAGGTGGTATTTACTTCTTAAGGATTGAAAGCAAAAACTTGGATAAGTCGGTAAAAGTTCTAGTTGTTGAGTGAGGAGGAACATCGAAGTTCGAGTTGAACCTTCACTCCCTGTAATATTTTTCCAACCCGCTGATTTTCAGGAAATTATCTATTGTTAACGGTACTACACGGTATAAGATTCTTACCACTGCTTTTGCAAGTTCCCTTATTTCCCACTGTGCTTTTGGAGAAAGCCTCTGTTCCAAAAAGTTCATAAGGCTTCTCATATTTATAGTCCAGTAAAGGGAAGTTCTCAGTCCTGCGGGAAGGACGGTCCTTGCTGCCTCCTTTCGAAGTCCCGATTCAACAAGTTTCTGATATAGCTCCACAGATTTTCTAATGTGATTGATGATATCCTGGATTAGTTCATCTTTGTTATCAATGTGAGATTCTCTGAGATTGAAAAATTCGGGTGGAATGTGGACTATTTTGTTGAGGCTATCTGGAGTATATTCGATGGTGGTGCCTTTGTCCGGGCTGGTGAATCTAAAGGAACGTTTCAGGGGGCTAGCAATTCTATGGCGGAGAAGCTGTTCTCCAATATACATTGGAATGCCTTCAATCTTAAAGCGGAAAACCTGTTGTTCAAAGGGTGAAAAGTGTTTCATATGGAGCAGCTTAATAAGGAGTTTTCTGTTGGCTTCTTCGTCTCCTTCGGATAGATAAGAAATGCGAGCTATTTTTGCTGGAGTCAGGTCATCTCCTAACATTTCTTCGAGTAGAACTAGGCCTCCGCCGAGGATTTCTTCTTTAATTGGTGGTTCGAATACTGGCATAAGGGAATTTTAACAAGAGTATTGTGAATTTGGAAATTATGGCAGCTCCTTTCATTCAGTTTAGCGAAATGCGGCACTATTGACAAACCAGAAAAAAGAAATAGAATATTTCGGGGGTGGTAATAATATTTCGTAGGCTCTTACAGTTAATTTCGATATTGACTTTAGGTGGGCTTTTGTATGGGAAAGGTTTTCCCATCGGAGGTGCTTATAATGACGTTTTATTAAGGGAAACTTACTCGTAAATTAGTGTCTCTAAATTGAGCTGAGGTTGCTTGAATTAGTTTTGAAAAGTTTATGCACATGGGGTTTAAGTTTATAAGCGTAAAATTACACCAAGTTTGAATTTTCTGCCACCTGACTTTATCATTTTCTCTGCTTGCCCCCGTAGCTCAGAAGGATAGAGCGGCGGTTTCCTAAACCGCAGGCCAGAGGTTCGAATCCTCTCGGGGGCATTGTCGCTTGACTGTCTATTGTATTTAAATTATAATTGAGAAACTTTCATAGGCCTGTAGCTCAATTCGGCTAGAGCGCTGGACTCCAAATCCAGTGGTTGGGGGTTCAAGTCCCTCCAGGCCTGTTAAGGGGGAAATATGAGAGTGAAAATTGCATTGGTCTGTTCGGAATGTAAGCGCAAAAATTACTACACAACAAAAAATAAGGACAAAAAGGAAAAAGTTGAACTGAAAAAGTTTTGTAAGTTTTGCGGCAAGCACACACTCCATAAGGAGTCGAAGGTATGAAGAAGCTCATTGAATTTTTGAAGGAATCCTTCCTGGAGTTTCGCAAGATTACCTGGCCCACCAAAGAAAGTCTGTGGGGTGGGACCCTTGGAGTCGTGCTAATATCACTGTTTTTCATATTATTTATGTTCCTTATAGATTTCATAGTATCGAAGCTCATTCAGTTGGTGCTGGGGTGATACAATGACGGAAAAGCCAGTGGAATCAGTAGAAAGGAAGTGGTTGATTTTTCAGACATACTCTGGGAAAGAGAAAAAGGCATTAAGCGCTGCTCATAAAATTATTAAAGAGCACAATCTTGAAGGCCTCGTAGAACCTATTGTTCCGATGGAATTTGTTTCCAAGGTTGTAACTCGTGGTAAAGGTGAACACAGAGAAAGAGTAAGAATAAATATAGAGAAGCCAATATACAGAGGCTATGTATTCGTAGGAGTCAGTGGCGATAGGGGACTTATTGATAAGGTAGTAAATCTTTTCACTGAGACAAGGCTTATGAGAGCTCTCACAAAGAGAGACGAAAAAACGGGCGAACCTATATATGCTTTCCTCAGAGAAGAAGAGGTTAATGACCTCAAACAGAAAATTCAAGTAGAACAGCAGAAGAAGGAACAAAAGGTGCCCTATCTTGAAGGCGAAAGGGTTAAGATCGTTATGGGGAACCTTGAAGGTGTAATTGGAACAGTTCAGGAAGTATATCCTCAAAAGCGGAAATTAAAAGTTGTAGTGAATTTAATGAATAGATCCACTCCGGTGATTCTTGATTTTGACGGGGTGGAGAAAGCTGATTAAAGGAGGACAAGATGCCCCCGAAAAAGAAGGAAATTGTTGCACAGGTTAAATTACAGTTACCGGCGGGACAGGCGACTCCTGCTCCACCTGTTGGTCCTGCGCTGGGTCAGCATGGTGTTAATCTTATGCAGTTTGTTAAGGAGTTTAATGATAGAACGAGGGATAAACAGGGTTTAGTTGTTCCCGTAGTTGTTTCTGTTTATAAAGATAGATCTTTTACTTTTGAGGTAAAGACTCCCCTTGCTTCGGAACTTCTTAAGAGGTCAGCCGGCATCGTCAAAGGTTCAGGTGAACCCAACAAAGTTAAGGTGGGGAAAGTTAAGAGGTCTGAGGTTCGTAAGATTGCTGAGCTCAAAATGGTAGATCTCAATGCAAATGACATTGATGCTGCGATGAAGATAATTGAAGGTACTGCCCGCAGTATGGGTATAGAAATTGTGGAGGGTTAAAATGCGAAGACATGGTAAAAGATACGCTGCATTGCTTGAGAAAATCGAAAGAGAGAAGGAATATTCACTTGATGAGGCCTTAAAGAAGATCAAAGAAATTGGTACCGCCAAGTTTGATGAGACTGTTGAACTTGCTGTGCAGCTTGGAGTAGACCCGAGAAAGGCTGACCAGATGGTTAGAGGTTCTGCCGTATTACCCAGCGGTCTTGGAAAGTCAGTAAGGGTTGCAGTTATCACAAGAGGTGACGAAGAGAAGGAAGCAGTTGAAGCAGGTGCCGACTTTGTAGGTTATCAGGATTTGATTGAGAAGATTAAAAATGGCTGGCTCGATTTTGATGCTCTTGTTGCCACCCCCGACGTAATGCCAGAGCTTGCAAAACTCGGTAAGATTCTGGGACCTCGTGGATTAATGCCTTCTCCAAAGACAGGCACGGTAACCAAAGAGGTTGGACAAGTTGTAAAAGAACTGAAAATGGGACGGGTGGAATTCAAGGTAGACAAGACAGGAAATGTTCACGTTCCGGTAGGGAAAGTATCTTTTTCTGAAGATGCCTTGAAGGCAAATATAATGGCATTCTTTCACGAACTTTTGAACGCAAAACCGAAAACCATGAAAGGGACCTATATAAAGCAGGCTTATATTTCTTCTACGATGGGTCCAAGCATCAAGTTAGATTTGAACAGCATAATGCAGCAACTGGAGAGGATGTAATATGATAAGAACTGAAAAGGTAGAGAAAGTTAATCAGGTAAAAGAACATCTTGATAAAGCAAAGGCTTTTTATCTTTGCGATTATGCAGGACTCACGGTGGCCGAGATAACAGAGCTTAGAAGAAAGCTGCGTGAAAAAGGCGCTCATTTTAAAGTCATTAAGAACACCACTCTATATTTCGCACTGAAGGAAAGAAAGTGTGAGGAAATGCAGGAATACTTGCCTGGTCCCACGGCAGTCCTGTTTGCATACCAGGACGAGCTAGAACCTCTAAAAGCTGCTTTTGAATATTCAAAAGAACTCTCAAAGATGTCTTTCAAAGCAGGGTGGATTGAGGGGAAGGTTTACGGCCCAAAGGAACTTAACATAATTGCGAATTTACCTGGAAAGAAAGAACTTCAGGCAAAGGTGGTGAGTACCCTTAATGCTCCCATCTTTAAACTTGTGTATGCATTGAACTGGCCTTTACAGGCCCTTGTTTCAACTTTGGAACAGGTTAGAAAACAAAAAGAGGAGGTTAAGTAAAATGGTAGAGAAGAAGAGTGTTGCCGAGATCGTTGAGATGATCGAGTCTTTATCCGTTCTTGAGCTCTCAGAGCTGGTAAAAGAACTGGAGAATAAGTTTGGAGTTTCTGCACAGATGCCAGTTATGGCTGGGGCAGTGGCTGTTCAGGGTGCTGCGCAAGCTGCTGTGGTTGAGGAAAAAACAGAGTTTGACGTTATTCTTGCAGATGCTGGACAGGATAGAATTAATGTCCTTAAAGAAGTGAGGGCGTTAACAGGGCTGGGACTTAAGGAAGCCAAGGACTTTGTTGACAATCTTCCCAAGCCTCTTAAGGAAGGAGCCACAAAGGAAGAAGCGGAAAAGATAAAACAGCATTTTGAAAAGCTCGGTGCTAAGATTGAGATAAAATAATTTCCCACGAGTAAGCATTGTTTACGAGATTAATGAGGGGGCTAAAGTTGGGGCTTATGCCCCATTTAGCTATTTATTTTTAATATTGAAGGGAGGTGGGTTTTGTCTATTATGGACAAAATTATAAGGAAAGGTTACAAACCGGAAAAGTATGAGATGCCTGACCTGCTCTTCATTCAACTGGATTCTTTTAAGAGGCTTCTCTCTGAAGGAATTCAGAAGGAAGAGAGGGCAACAGGCAGTCTGGAGTACATTTTTCGAGAATATTTCCCTGTGACAGATAAAAATGGAGTTTACAAACTTGAGTATCTAGATTATTCCATTGGTAGTCCCCGTTTCGACCCAGAGGAGTGTAAGGAGAAAAGTTTGACGTATTCCGTACCTTTGAAAGCCAGATTTAGACTTTCAAAGAAGAACCCCGAAACGAAGGAATTTGAGGAGAGTGTAACCCAGGAAGTTTATATGGGTGAAATACCTTATATGACCGAAAGGGGTACTTTTGTTATAAATGGAGTTGAAAGGGTTCTTGTCAGCCAGATTCACAGGTCTCCGGGTGTCTATTTTGAAACGGAAGAGAAAGGAACTGTTACGTACCGGGCTCTGCTTGTACCTTATAGAGGCCCCTGGATTGAGTTTAACATTGATGGAAATAGAAATTTGACGGTGACAGTTTCCAAGAGAAGGAAAATACCTTTTACAAGGTTGCTTCGTGCACTGACAGGGCTTTCTATGGGCGGAATCTTCAGAATGTTTTTACCTGTTCAGAAACTCAAGTTGAGCGACCTTAATGAGAGTAATTCGTACATCCTTGCAGAAGATATTATAGATGTGAAGACAGGTGAAGTAATTTTCGAAGCTCTTAAGGAGATCGATTTAGGTGTTCTTAAGGAACTCAAAGAGAGAAAGATCAGCAGTATCGAGGTTTTTGATCTCGAGTCCCCTGAAGCTGGCGTGCTTTACACGACTTACAGACAGGATAGGCTTAAGAAGGAAATAGATGCTATCGGGAACATATACAGAACGCTAAAATTCAGTCAGCCACCAAGCAACATAGAGGAAGCGAGGGATTACATAAAGAGTTTCTTCCTTAAGGAGTCATATTTCTTCCTTGGTGAAGTTGGAAGATACAAGCTGAATCTAAGGCTATACGAAAATCAGGATAGGAAGGAACAGACTCTGACGGTAGAAGATCTTGCAGAAATCGTTAAGAGACTTATAAAACTGTATAAAGGTGAAGAGAAAGAAGACGATGTTGATGATCTTTCCAACAGAAGAATTAGAAGCGTTGGCGAGTTACTGTATGAGCAGATCAGGGAGGCCTTCGCAAGAAAACTTATCAGGAACATTTCGGAGAAGATACTTTCAATAACTGAAGAATCAAGGATTGTACCGAAGAATCTAATTGATCCCAAAGTGATTACCAACACTCTCATTAATTACTTTATGAGGGAAAGACTCTCGCAGTTCCTTGATCAGACGAACCCTCTTGCAGAGCTTACGCATAAGCGGCGTATATCAGCCCTTGGAAAGGGTGGTTTAACGAGGGAAACTGCAGGATTTGAAGTTAGAGACGTGCATCCTTCTCATTATGGTAGATTGTGTCCCATTGAAACACCGGAAGGCCAGAATATCGGTCTTATAAATTCACTGACAACCTATGCTAGGGTCGATGAGCTCGGATTTATTAGAACCCCTTTGAGAGTGGTTGAAAATGGAAAGGTCACGGACAAAATCGTTGAGCTGTCTCCAATTGAAGAGAAAGATGCTTTCATTGCTTCTTCTGATACTGAATTTGATCCTGAGACTGGTTTGATAAAAGATGAGAAGGTGTGGGTTAGAGCGAAGAACGGATATCCACTTGTACCGAGGGAACAGGTCCAGTATATGGACATATCACCACGGCAGGTTGTTTCCCCGTCTGCTTCGCTGATACCTTTTTTGGAGAACGACGATGCTCTTAGAGCCCTTATGGGTTGCAACATGCAGCGACAGGCTGTTCCACTGATTGACCCTGAGCCACCCATTGTTGGTACCGGGATGGAAGGAAAGGTAGCAAGGGATTCGGGGACCCTGGTTATTGCCAGAAATTCAGGAACAGTGGTTTATGTGGATGCAAACCGGATCGTGATAAGGGTTTCAAAAAGAGGTAAGAAAATATCGAAATTTGAAGAAGAACTCGATGAGTATAATCTTGTAAAGTTCAGGAGATCTAACCAGAATACCCTTATCAACATGAGGCCACTAGTTAAAATTGGCGAAAAGGTTAAGAAAGGTGATATCATTGCAGATGCTTCAGCGACAAAGAATGGAGAACTCGCCCTCGGGAAGAACGTGTTAATAGCCTTTCTCCCCTGGTATGGTTATAACTATGAGGACGCAATTGTTGTTTCTGAGAATGTCCTGAAAAACGATACTTTTACTTCACTCCATATTCTCGAGTTTGAGGTTGAAGTTAGGGAAACTGCACTTGGTCCCGAGGAAGTCACAGTAGATATCCCGGGAGTGAGAGATGAGGATCTCAGAAACCTTGACCACTTTGGTATAATTAGAATCGGAGCCGAGGTAAAACCCAGGGACATTCTGGTCGGTAAGGTAACTCCGAAGGGTGAGGAAGAGGAACTGCCCCCTGAAAAGAGATTACTTCTTACAGTGGCTGGATACGAACAGGAAGTAAAGGATACCTCGAAGAGGGTACCTCCTGGAGTTTCAGGTTATGTGGTGGATGTAGTTATTTTAACAAAGACGAAAAATGACTCTCTATCTCTAAGCGTTATAAAGGAACGTAAGGAAAAAGCACAGAGAAGGTCTGAAGAAGAGAAGAGAATGGTTAGAGCAAGGCTAAGGGACTTCATATTTGAACTCCTTCTAGATCAGATTTTACTGGAAGACCTCAAAACAAAGGATGGCAGGGTCATACTGACGAAAGGCACGGTAATGACTAAGGAAGTCCTTGAGGAAATAACGGAGAAAATGAACGTAGATATTGCGAGACTGGATTATGATATTCCCGTAGTGGAGGCAGATACCCTCGAAAGAATAAGACATTTGATTGCAGATTCGCACAGCAAAGAGAAAGAGATTGATGAAAGGCTGACTCAGAAGTTTGAAGAAATCGAGAGAGGCGACGAACTTCCTCCTGGTGTAAATCAGCTGATCAAAGTTTACGTTGCCCAGAAGCGAAGGTTAGAAGTGGGCGATAAGATCACGGGAAGACATGGAAACAAGGGTGTAGTGGCAAAGATTGCACCTGTAGAGGATATGCCTTTCCTTGAGGATGGCACTCCTGTGGATATTGTGCTGAGCCCCCTTGGGGTTCCTTCTCGTATGAACGTCGGTCAGATTCTTGAAACTATTCTCGGATGGGCAGGGAAAATTAAAGGTGAGTATTACGCGACTCCGGTCTTTGAGGGTATGACTATTGATGAAATAAAGAGAGAAATGGAAGAGGCGGGCCTCACTTACCCAGGGAAGGTTCATCTCAGAGATGGAAGAACTGGTGAGAGATTTCATTATCCAGTTACCGTTGGTTTCATGTACATTATCAAGTTAATACATATGGTGGAGGACAAGCTCCACGCAAGAGCCATTGGTCCATATTCTTCGATCACTCAGCAGCCGGTGGGTGGTAAGTCCCACTTTGGAGGCCAGAGATTCGGGGAAATGGAAGTATGGGCACTTGAGTCTCACGGAGCTGCTTACACCCTTCAGGAAATGCTTACGATAAAATCCGATGACATTGATGGAAGGAACATTCTTTATAAAGACTTGCAGCTCGGGAAGAGGCCGAAAGAGCCTGGTCTTCCTGCATCCTTCAATGTTCTTGTGAATCACCTTAAAGGGCTCTGTCTTGACGTGGAACTCAAGACTCTGGAAAGTAAGACAAAACAGGGCTTGAGGGAAAAACAACAATAATGGAGAAGGCTATGGAAAAAATTTTACCGAAAAATTTACTGTCAATTAAGGTTAAAATAGCTTCGCCAGAGACCATTAGAAGCTGGTCTCGTGGTGAAGTAACGAGTTCAGAGACTATTAACTACAGGACTCAAAAGCCTGAACCCGGTGGACTTTTCTGCGAAAAGATATTTGGGCCAGTTAAGGACTACGAGTGTAGTTGTGGAAAGTTTCATGGCAAGAAATACAAGGGAGTTAAGTGTGATCGTTGCGGAGTGGAAGTCACCGAGAAGAAGGTTAGAAGAGAAAGAATGGGACACATCGAGCTTGCTATTCCTGTTGCCCACATTTGGTTTTATAAGGCAATTCCTTCTCCTGTTGGAATACTTCTTGATTTGAGTGTTAAGGACCTCGAGCGGGTTGTCTATTATGATGCGTATATTGTAACTAAGGTTTCTGAGGATATCGCAAGGCATGGAAGAAGATTTGGGGAACAAAAAGTTCCAGAGGAACTGGGTATCAATCTATTCAGACTAGCCAAGATTGTGGGAAGCATTCTGGATGTAATTCCTGAGGATCTTGAGAAAGACTTCCGGGAGCTTAAGCATTCCCTCGATAATTCTGATGAGCGGATTCAAAAGGATTTAACCAGGAATATTGAAAGATGCCGTAAAGCCCTGGAAGATAACTCTCCAAATATTCCAGAGGACCTCGTGCAGGAGTTCAATGAAGTCGCACAGACGGTTGAGATAGATGTTGAAAGATACCTTGAGGCTGGTGAAAGATTAAGAGTGGGTGAAGTGCTCTCGGTGAGTGAATATGAGGAATATAAGAAGCGATATGGAAACCAGTTTGAAGCCGAAATGGGTGCTCCTGGAATTAAGAAAATTCTTGCAGGTCTCAATCTTGAAGATCTGAGAAATGAGCTCAGGGTAAAAATCAAGAAAGAGCAGTCCCCAATTAAGAGGGCGAGATTCTTAAAGAAATACAAAGTTGTTGAGGCATTTCTTAACTCAAAAACAAGGCCCGAATGGATGATTCTTGAGGTACTGCCCGTAATTCCACCGGACCTCCGCCCGATTGTATTTTTGGAGAATGGGCAGATAGCCACGACTGAAATAAATCAGCTGTACAGAAGAGTAATAATGCGGAATAATCGTTTAAAACAGTTAATGGAACAGGGTGCTCCTGAGATCATTATTCACAACGAAAAGAGAAACTTACAGGAAGCAGTGGAGGCTCTTCTAGACAATTCAAAGAGGAGAAGGCCCGTTACCTCTCCAAAAGGCGGGAAGAAACTCAAGTCTATCTCTGATGTCCTCAGAGGAAAGAAGGGGCTTCTCAGAAGGAACCTCCTTGGGAAGCGTGTCGATTATTCTGGCCGTTCCGTCATTGTTGTTGCTCCTGAACTCAAACTTAATCAAGTAGCTCTCCCGAAAGAGATGGCACTGGAACTTTTCAGACCGATGGTGGAGCACAAATTGAACGAATCGGGACTTGCAAGCGGAATGAAAGAAGCTGAGGCGAAATTGAGGCAGAGGGACCCTGCGATATGGGATATGCTGGAGAAGATAATAAAAGACCATCCGGTGCTTCTTAACAGAGCCCCAACACTTCATAGAGTATCCATACAGGCCTTTGAGCCGGTGCTATGGGAAAACAAGGCCATTGGTCTTCATCCCCTGGTTTGCGCAGCTTACAATGCCGACTTTGATGGGGACACTATGAGTGTATACGTGCCAATTTCTTATGAAGCACAGCTGGAAAGCTACGGATTGATACTTTCTATAAACAATATTCTATCTCCTGCCCACGGTGGTCCTCTGGCCGCACCCACAAGAGATATCGTTCTTGGCCTGAACTATCTAACCAAAATGTTACCTGGTGACAAGGGAGAAGGTAAGATATTTTCTTCTCCTGAAGAAGCAATGGTGGCTTTCGAAAATGGTCTTGTTGGACTTAGAGCGAAGATAAAGGTGCTCATAAAAGGAGAACTTCTTGAGACAACTATCGGTAGAATCATTTTTAACGATTACTTACCTGACGAGCTTAAATTCATCAACAAAGAAATGAAGAAGAACGAACTTTCAGATCTGGTGTCCCAGGCACATTACCGTCTTGGAGCAGCGAGAGCCGCAGAACTTCTTGATGCTCTGAAGGATCTTGGCTTCAAATACTGTACAGTGTCAGGTATTACTTTTGGAATTGATGACATGGTAATCCCGGAGAGGAAGAAGGACATTGTGGAAAGGGCAAAGCATGACGTGGAGAGATTTGAACGTGCTTTTGAGAGAGGGACTCTTTCTGCTATGGAAAAGTATCAGAACGTTCTTGACATATGGACCAGGACAGCTGAGACCGTGAAGAGAGAGATGTTAGACATGATGAGCAAAGATAAGAGTGGATTCAATCCCATATATTTGATGTTAACTTCAGGCGCAAGAGGAAACGAAGATCAGGTGAAACAGCTGGCCGGAATGAGGGGTCTGATGGCAAGGCCTGGCAAAGGTAAAGAAGCTGGTGAGCTGATTGAAAATCCAATTATTTCGAACTTCAAGGAAGGGTTAAGAGTCCTCGAATACTTCATTTCAACCCACGGTTCGAGAAAAGGTTTGTCTGATACTGCTTTGAAAACCGCAGATGCAGGTTATCTCACCAGAAGGCTCGTAGATATTGCGCATAATATAGTTGTAACTGAGGAAGATTGCGGAACCCTCACAGGAAGAAAGTTGACGGCTCTTACCGATGGCGAGAAGGTAATTAAACCTCTATCTGAAAGAATCGTAGGAAGAATAGCAGTGAATGACATATATCATCCTATAACTGAGGAACTGATAGTAGAGGAAGGGAAAGAGATTGATGAGGAAGCAGCGAAGAAGATTGAAGAGGCTGGTATTGCTGAAGTTGAAGTAAGGTCAGTTCTAAGGTGTAGATCAAGGAAAGGTGTTTGCACAAGGTGTTATGGTAGAAACCTTGCTACAGGAAGACTGGTTGAGGTAGGTGAAGCAGTAGGTGTTATGGCTGCTCAGTCCATCGGCGAACCTGGTACTCAGCTGACTTTAAGGACTTTCCACACCGGTGGTACTGCCGAAAGAATCGCTGAAGAATCTTATCACGAAGCTCCATACGACGGAATTATTGTCTATGATGGCGTGAGAGTGGTGCGGAACCCCAGAATTGGTTTAGTGAATATTAGTAGGAAAGCTAATATTATCTTTAGAACCACTGATGGAAAATTCGAGAGGAAGTATGGAATACCTTACGGCGCGAGAATACTTTTCGAAGACAGTGCAAAACTTAAGAAAGGTGACAGGTTCTGTGAATGGGAACCCTATAGTTTGCCAATTTTATCAACGTCTAAAGGTATTGTGAAGTTTATAGATGTTATTGATGGAGTTACACTTAAAGAAGTAGCCCTTCCATCTGGAAAGATTGAGAGAATGATTGAACTTGATCGAGAAAAGAAGCTATTCCCGAGATTGCACATTGTTGATCCGGAAACAGGCGAAATCCTTGAGGAGATCCTCCTTGTTAGAGAAGCAACGCTGATAGCTATAGATGGTGACCGGATTGAACCTGGAGATATAGTTGCAAAGGTACCCAGGAGTGCTGCGAAAACCAGAGATATCACAGGTGGATTACCCCAAGTGGAGGACTACTTTGAAGCGAGAGTCCCGAAAGACAAGGCTGTTCTCTCGGAGATTAGTGGTATAGTAAAAGTTGAGTTTGTCAGAGAAGGCCGAGAAAGGGGCATCGTTGTTAAAGTAATAAGTGAATCTGGAGACACTAGAGAATACACAATTCCCTATGGAAAATATCTACACGTGGCTGATGGTGACTGGATTGAGGCAGGAGAGCCTATTACTGAAGGTCCAATAGACCCCCACGACATTCTCAAAGTAAAAGGAATTGATGCGGTTCAGGAGTTCTTGCTGGATAGGATTCTTGAGGTATACAGGTTATCAAATGTTAAAATCGATGACGCCCATGTGGAGATCATTGTAAGGCAGATGCTGAGAAAGGTAAGAATTAAGGATTCAGGTGATACCAGGAATCTTGTTGAAGGTGACATTGTCGATATAAATGTTGTGGAGGATGAGAACAGAGAAGTTCTTGATAAAGGAGGGCGGCCTGCAACTTACGAATTTCAGCTTCTTGGAATTACAAGAGCTGCCCTTGCCTCGGAAAGTTTCCTTTCTGCTGCATCTTTCCAGGAGACTACGAAAGTGCTCACAGAGGCAGCCATTGCAGGGAAAGAAGATAGACTTGAAGGGCTCAAGGAGAATGTGATTATTGGAAACCTTATTCCTGCAGGTACGGGCTTTAAGAAATACAGGAACATATATATGGAAGAAGAAGCAGAGTTAGAGGAAAAAGAAGAACTTGAAGAGAACAGGGAGGAATAACTTCAAGATCGCATTTATAAAAAAGAATATAAATCTTGAACGTTTATTGATATAGCAGTAAAATTTAACACTGCTTTTTAAAGGGGGAAGTATTATGCCAACAATTAGTCAACTTGTGAGGCATGGAAGGATGCCAAAAAGGAAAAAATCAAAGGCGCCTGCGCTCGAAGGGTGCCCTCAAAAGAGAGGTGTTTGTATAAGAGTTTATACCACTACACCAAAGAAGCCTAATTCTGCGCTGCGGAAGGTGGCCAAAGTTCGTTTGTCTAACGGAAAGGAAGTCATTGCGTACATTCCAGGAGAAGGTCATAATCTTCAGGAACACTCCGTAGTTCTCGTGAGGGGCGGTAGAGTGAAAGACCTTCCCGGTGTTAAGTACCACATAATAAGAGGGAAATACGACACCGCAGGTGTTGAGAATAGAAAGAATTCAAGGTCCCTCTACGGGGCCAAGAAGCCCAAAAAGTAAGGAGGCGACTATCCGATGAGAAGAAGAAGAGCACCAGAGAGAGAAGTCACGCCGGATCCTAAATTTGGCTCTATGATTGCTGCAAAGTTCATAAACAATTTGATGTGGGATGGTAAGAAGTCTACAGCTCAGAACCTTTTTTATGAAGCAATCGACTTAATAGAACAAAAGACAAAACAGAATGGCATTGAGGTTTTTGAAAAGGCCATTGAGAACGTAAAGCCTAAACTTGAGGTAAGACCAAGAAGAGTCGGAGGAGCCACCTACCAGGTTCCAGTTGAGGTGCGTCCGAAAAGACAGCTTTCTCTTGCCATCAAATGGATCATAAAGGCTGCAAGGTCCAGACCTGAAAGAAGGATGTGTGAACGTCTTGCAAATGAGTTGCTTGAAGCCTCCCAGAATCAAGGTGGGGCCATAAAGACAAGAGAAAATACCCACAAAATGGCGGAGGCCAACAAGGTATTTGCGCATTATAAGTGGTAAGAATGGATAACGTGATTGATAACATAACTAACCTGCGAAACATCGGTTTCGCTGCTCATATTGACGCTGGAAAAACAACAACTACAGAAAGAATTCTATATTATACGAAAAAAATTCACCGTCTGGGCGACGTGGATGAGGGTACTGCCACCACCGATTATTTGTTACAGGAGAAGGAAAGGGGAATTACCATCACAAGTGCGGCCGTTAGCTGTTATTGGAATGGTCATCGAATTAATATAATTGATACTCCAGGGCACGTGGACTTTACAGTGGAAGTGGAGAGGTCCCTTCGAGTGCTTGACGGTTTAATAGTCATATTCTGTGGCGTTGCTGGAGTTCAACCTCAATCAGAAACTGTCTGGCACCAAGCAGAAAGATACAAAGTCCCGAGAATTGTCTTTGTGAACAAGCTTGATAGAGTTGGCGCAGATCCCTTTAGAGTCATTAAAGAAATTGAAGAGAAGTTTAACAAAGTTGCTCTTCCTGTTCAGATTCCTGTTGGCATTGAAGAAAGTTTCAAAGGCATAATTGACGTTATTGAACAAAAAAAGTACATCTGGGATGTTGATGAAACAGGCGAACAGTTCAGGATTGAACACGCGGATTCCGAGGAAGTAAACAGAGTACGTAATGAATTGATCGAGAAACTTTCCGAGGTTGATGAAGAAATTATCAGGTATGTTCTGGATGGAGAAGAGGTGCCCGCAGATCTACTAAGGAAAGCCGTGAGAAAAGCTACTCTCAGTTTAAAAGCAGTTCCCATTTTAATGGGTTCTGCGCTTAGAAATAAAGGTATCCAGCCGCTTCTCAACGCCATCGTTGATTACCTTCCCTCACCGCTGGACAAGGGAGAAATTCCAGGTGTTGATCCCAAGAGTGGGGAACACCGTTCCCGGACGCCATCCTATACTGAGCCTTTTTCTTCGGTGGTGTTTAAGATTCAGAACGACCCTCACGCAGGAAATATTCTTTTTACAAGGGTTTATTCGGGTAAGTTATCTGTGAATCAGAAAGTATTAAATGCCTCAACTGGAAAGGTGGAAAGGGCACTCAGGATATACCTGATCCATGCTGACAAGAAGGAGCCTCTAAAAGAGGCAAAAGCTGGTGAGATCGTGGGAATTGTCGGAGTAAGAGATGTGAAAACTGGTGATACCCTCTGCGATCCTGAGGATCCGATTTTCTTTGAAGGTATGCATTTCCCTGAGCCGCTGATTTCTATGGCAATAGAGCCAAGAACTTCGAAAGACGAAGAAAAACTAAACGAAGTTCTTGAGATTCTTCAGGTGGAAGATCCAAGTTTTCGTGTGGGGAAAGATAGAGAAACGGGGCAGCTTTTGATCAGCGGGATGGGAGAGCTCCATCTGGAAATTATAGTTGATAGAATCGTTAGAGAGTTTAAAATTCCTGTGAGAACCGGAAAGCCACAGGTTACATACAGAGAGACCATCACTGAAGAAAAGGAAGTTGAAGAAATCTTTGAGAAAGAAATGGCAAACAGCAAAGAAAGAGGTTATGCAAAGGTTAAACTGATCCCGAGACACGGCGGAGACGGGAATAAGGTTACTGTTCTTATAGAATTGAATCACCAGATGAAGGAGTATTTTATTAATGTGGCATATGAATCCATCTCCTTTGGACCAATAATGGGGTATCCTGTTACGGATGTTGAGGTCCAGGTCGTATCTCTAGGTGAAGAAGGGCAATATACTCATCTTGGTAACGAATTGGCTTTGAGGCGGGCTATTCAGAGGGGGCTTCAAGAAGCAAAGCCCGTATTGCTTGAACCTGTGGTTCTGCTTGAGGTTGTGAGCCCTTCTGACTATATAGGTAACATTGTGAGTGATATCGGCCAGAGGGGCGGTGAGCTCGACAAAATTGAAAATGTGAGTGAGAGAATCCAGAAGCTCCGTGCCTTTGTGCCGTTGAAAAAACTGCTGGGTTACGTGACAGATTTGAGGTCATTAACTCAGGGGAGAGCGAGCTTCTGGATGAAGTTGCATCATTATGCACCAGCAAAGAAAGAAAAATCAATAATAATATAATGGAGGTATGTAGAAAT
>DIJZ01000019.1 GCA_002421425.1 Caldifarciminota bacterium UBA5631 | reverse complement strand
CCGGAAAGTTCTACATAGGTCACACCAACAACCTCGAAGACCGTCTTAGACGCCACAACAAAGGCAGATCAAAGTACACCAGAAACAAAGGCCCCTGGAAGCTCATAGGCTTCAAAACCCTCCAAACACGTGCAGAAGCTATGGGTTTTGAGCGTAAGCTTAAACGTTTAAATCGTGAAGAAGTCCTCAAAGAAATCCTGACGTAGTTCAGCCTGGTTAGAACGTCCCCCGTCACGGGGGAAGGTCGCGAGTTCAACTCTCGTCGGCCCCGTGTATTTCTTTATGCCCTTCTTTGTTTACGTTATCCAGAGTTTATCCACCGGAAAGTTCTACATAGGTCACACTAACAACCTCGAAGACCGTCTTAGACGCCACAACAAAGGCAGATCAAAGTACACCAGAAACAAAGGCGAATTAGAAACGGACACCTTCAAATCCACTAAGAAAACCATGCTTAAAAACTTTGTTTTTCTCAAAACGGCTTTCTACTACTCGATCCCCTCATTCCCCAAGCCCTTTACAATTCATACTAAATCACTATAATTTAAAAAAACACACTCGCAGGAGGTAAAATGGAAAACAAAAGAGTTAGAGAAATTTTGAATTTTGCAAAAGCTTTAGCAGAAGAACGTAAAGACTTCGTCATTGATACTGACCATCTGCTGCTTGCGCTATTTGAAGTCAAGGAGGATAACCCGTTCAGAAAATGGCTTTTGGAACATGAAGTGAATCCTGATGCTGCCGAAAGGGAAATCGAGAAAATCGTCTCCAATCTTCAGAATCAGATCTCAAAAATTACCGATTCCTTCAAAGAAGCTCTACTCTCCAAAAAAGAAGAATTTTCAGAAAGACATGGCGCATCCTTCAGCAAATCCATTTTTGAAGCTTCCCTTGATCATCTTACAACACAGCTTGAAAAAGAGGCCAGAGGGGAGCGCGAAAGGGATTTTGCGACAGTAAGAGTAAGAAGATGGGTTCCGACCAGATCTCGCACCCTCTCAACCTTTGAAGACTTCTTTGCAGATTTTTTTGAAGAATTCTTCCCATCAGAATCTACAGGCAACTGGGTTATGCGAGAAGAGACTATTCGAGTCCCGAGGTCTTTTGTCAATAAAGTACGCGACGTCTGTAAGCAGCATTCCCTGGACGAAGATTCCACAAATAAGGTCATATACGACCTCGCTGATATGGAAGATAGAATGCTATCGACTCTTATAGACCTCTACCACAATGGAATTGACTCCCGGAGAATCGTTTACAGGCTGAAATATGACATTACAGGTAAAAGCGAAGAAACCAAAAATTCCCTTTATCTCGAGAAGATCCTTAAAGACGCCGAGAAAGATGGCGAAATTACTATCTCCGGTATCATTGACGCTCTTAAAAACAACACTTCCAGTGTAGGAGGTTTCTATCTCTCACAGCTGTTGCAATCACTACAAAGTATACGGAGGGAAAATATGAAAGACGTTAAGAGTGAATTGAGTGAGATTGAAAAACCCGACCTTGAAAAATACACGGTTGATTTAACAAAACTTGCAAAGGAAGGAAAACTCGATCCTGTTATCGGAAGGGAACAGGAAATCGAACAAATGATAGAGATTCTTTCCAGAAGGCAGAAGAACAACCCTGTCTTAGTAGGTAAAGCAGGAGTTGGAAAAACTGCAATAGTTGAGGGACTTGCCCAAAAAATCGTGAAGGACGAAGTTCCAGAACAGCTTAAAAACAAGAAAATTCTCCAGCTTGATATGGCGGGTCTTCTTGCAGGTACAAGGTACAGAGGTGACTTTGAAGAAAGACTGAAGAATGTAATAAACGGAGTAAAAGAGGCAGGGAATGTAATTCTGTTCATTGACGAAATTCACAATATTGTCGGTGCAGGAAGAGCCGAAGGTGCAATGGATGCTGGAAACATTCTTAAACCCGCCTTAGCACGTGGCGAATTCCAGGTTGTAGGTGCAACCACACCAGAAGAATACAGGAAATACATCGAAAAAGACCCAGCTCTTGAAAGAAGGTTCCAGCCTATTTGGGTTGAAGAGCCTGACATTGAAAGCACGATCCAGATTTTGAAAGGGCTAAAACCGAAATACGAAGAGCATCATCAGGTCCAAATTTCTGATGAAGCTATAGAAGCTGCGGTAAAACTCTCACATAGATACGTTCAGGACAGATATCTTCCCGACAAAGCGATTGATGCTCTTGATCAGGCCTGTGCAAGGAAAGCAATAAAAGCAAGAGGTAAAACCACAGATAATAGCAAGATTGAAACTCTCGAGGCTAAAATAAAGGAACTTGAGGAAAAGGCCGAAAAAGTTGACAAGGAAGGAAAAATAGAAGAGTGGGAAAAGGCCATAGATGAATTGAAAAAACTAAAGAAGGAACTTCAGAAAGCCAAGACTCAGCAAAAAGAAACGGAGAAGCCTGTTGCCACCTATGAAGACGTGGCGGAAATAATCTCTCGCTGGGCTGGCATACCCGTTTCCAAGATGATGGAAGAGGAAAAAGACAAACTATTAAATATGGAAAGTTACCTCCACAGGAGAGTAATTGCACAGGACGAATCTATAACTGCAGTTTCAGAATCTATTAGAAGGGCAAGAGCTGGAATATCTGACCCAAGAAGGCCCCTTGGAACTTTCCTGTTTCTTGGACCCACTGGCGTTGGAAAAACTGAGCTTGCCAAAACCCTTGCCGAATTTCTCTTCGGTAACGAGGATGCCCTCATAAGACTCGACATGTCCGAATTTAAAGAGGAACACTCCATTGCAAAGCTCATTGGCGCTCCTCCAGGCTATGTCGGCTACGAAGAGGGAGGTAAACTCACTGAAGCAGTGAGAAGAAAGCCCTACTCTGTAATTCTCCTTGACGAAATCGAAAAGGCACACCCAAGAGTCTTCGACCTCTTCCTTCAGGTACTCGATGATGGTCGCCTCACTGATTCTCAAGGTAGAACTGTGTCCTTTAGAAATACAGTTATCATAATGACTTCCAATATAGGGAGTGAATATTTGAGAGAGGTCTCATCCAAGTTTAATACGAGATATGAGAAAATTCTCACAGAAATGCAGGCACTTGAAGAAAAGAAAAAGGCAAACCTCATAGATGAAGAGCACTACAAGCAAGAATTTGAGAGGCTGAAACAAGAGAGACAGGGACTTGAGAAGGAGTTTGAAGAAGACTTCAACAGAGCTAAGGAACTCGTTCTTGAGAGTGTGCACAGATATTTTAGGCCTGAATTTCTTAACCGAATTGACGAAATTGTTGTATTCCATCCGTTAAAATGGGACCAGATTCTGTCCATTGTAGACATCCTCATCGACAATCTGAGGAAGAGACTTGCAGAAAAGAACATTAAGCTCAAATTGAGTGATACCGCTCGGACTCTCATTGCGAGAAAAGGTTTTGATGCTACAATGGGTGCAAGACCCCTCAAAAGGCTTATCCAGAAAGAAATCGAAAATAAACTCTCCAGCATGTTGCTGAAAAACGAATTCAAAGAAGGGGATACCATTCTTATCGATGCCATAGAAAACGAATTCGAGATCAAAAAAGTGGAAGAATAATAAAAAGAACAAAGAAGGGGCGGTGATTATTCGCCCCTTCTTTGTTTTAGCGATAAATCAAATAAATAAATCCACTGCTAACCGCTAAGGAAACAAGTGTAAAGGGTAGTCCTACTTTTGCGAAAGTCCAAAAGCTGTGTTCAAAGTTATTTCTTTTTAAGACTCCCAAAATAGTCACATTCGACAAAGAGCCGATAGGCGTTATATTACCGCCTATTGTAGTTCCCAGAAGCATCCCAAAAATAAATAGGTACATGTTTACTCCTAAGGAATCTGCCATAGACTTTGCAACTGGAAGCATTGCCATCGTGTAGGGGATGTTATCAACAAAGGCGGAGACAACCATAGAAACGGCGACAATCAAGAAATAACCTATCAGAATTGGATTAGAACCCAAGCGTTTCGAAGCTGAAACAAACCAATTGGCGAGGCTGTCAATGAAACCGCTATAACTCAATGACCCCACGAGAATAAACACTGCTATCAGGAAAAAGAAAGTTTGAAAATCAATGTGTTTTAAAAGATCAATCTCCTCTTCTACCCTTCTGTTGAAGAAAACAAGGGTCCATACCACTGAAACAACAATAAAAAATGCGCAAATGTATACGATGTAATTTGTTGGTTTATTTTTGATAAAAGAACTAAAAATTAAGGCCATCACATAGCAGGCGAAAATAAAGAAGGGGGCTATAGACCTGATACCTTTTTCTCTCACAAATTCCTTTATTTCAAAATGCTCAGTCCTCTTCATACTATCTTTAAAAATCAGATATAATACCAAAAGCCCGAATATAAATCCCAACTGGACTGCGAAGAACAAAGAAGGTCTATATTTCATTGCCTTTAAGAAGAAAAAGTCAAAGAAATCCATTTTTGCAAAAACGGCAGTTAAAATTGAAGGCGAATCACCGATGAGAAGAGCAGAACCCTGAAGATTTGCAGCTACTGACATTCCGATGAGGAGAAGAGAAGGGTTCACTTTAAGCTTCTTGCTGACCTCCAGCCCAACTGGATAAAGTAGCATTATAGTTGCCACGTTTTCCATAAAGCTTGAAATAATTCCAGTAAGTGCTACAAGGGTTAACATCACATAGACTCTGAGTCTAACCGGATTCCTTATTCTAACTGCAATGAGATTAATGGTATGAGTCGCCACATAATCAATAAATCCAACTTCATAAAGCAAGGCAGTGATGAGACTTGTTGCAATGAAAATAGCCAGGACATTGGGATTTATAGAGAAAAGTGCAACCTTAGGAGGAATTAATTTTAAGAGGAGCAGGACAAGAACACCCGCCCAAGCAACTAAAAGTTGGTATCTTCTAAACAAAAGAATCAGAAGGTATACAACAAAAAATATAATCACTGTAGCGTTCATATTGATATTTTCATGAGAAAAACGCGTATTTTAAAAATGAAATCCTAAAACCACTGTTTTCTTCAATTATTTATAAAGAGATTCGAAAAATTTCTCAACTAAACCGAAAATCTCTTCAGCCTTAGCAAGCTTCCTTAAAAACCTCTCGGGAATGGCCTTAACCCCATAATAAGTTCCAGCAAGGCCTCCTGTAACTGCTCCTGTTGTATCTGCATCATCACCTAAATTGATAGCACGTAAACAAGCC
The DNA here is from genome assembly GCA_002421425.1 of Caldifarciminota bacterium UBA5631. Taxonomy (GTDB): domain Bacteria; phylum Hydrothermota; class Hydrothermia; order UBA1063; family UBA1063; genus UBA1063. Next base: position 3,762 of record DIJZ01000019.1, on the reverse strand, counting down.
TCCTCAAATGAACCAGAATTAAGGAAACACCAAATAGAAGCCTCAAGGGTATGAACAACATAGCCATCTGAAAATATCTCTTGCTCTGGTAAATTCATAAAATTCTCAGAAAACAGTCTATCAAAATGTTTCAACTCACGGGCAAACGGCTCATCTCGATAAAAATCCATCGCAATTTTCTTTGCCCTTAACAAAGCTGTTTCAGGGTCCAGGTTTTCCATAATACCAATAATAATCTGAACATAAATCCCACTGGCAATAAGAGATCGAGGATGGGCATGAGTAATTGCAGTAACTTCATGAGTAATTCTCATCTGCTCCGCTATATTCATATTTTGAACAAAAAATGCAACAGGTAAAATCCTCATAAGCCCACCATTCCCGTTACTCAATTCATCCGTCAAACCCGATTCTTTCGGTGAAAATCCATGTTTTAATCTTGAAATTGCTACTCTTGTGGTTTTACCTACATCAAAAGCGACACCGTAAGGGGTCATATATCCCTCTTTAAACCACCTCAAAAACCTATTAGCAATATCTTCTAAATCATAACCATTGCACAAAGACTCAACAGTGCAAAGAGTTAAAGAAGTATCATCTGACCAAGTACCAGGAGGTTGGTTGTGATAACCATATCCAATCATTTCGGAAACTGGATCCTCTTTAAGTTCTTCTCTATACGCAAATTCTATTGGAACACCTAAGGCATCACCAACACTCAGTCCCAATATACCTCCAAGTATTCTTTCCCTCACATCTACTTTTTTCATTTCACTAATTATACTCCAATTCAGCAAGAACACATCCACCTATTAAATTCTATCTCACACTTAATAAAAATGTCAAAATATGAGCAAAACTGAATAACAAAATCGCACTTCCTCAAAATTAAGTCTACTTGAACTATTGTTTATTGTAGTTCTGATGCCCATTTGAGGCTCCTTTTCCTGTTGTAAGCCCTGTCAAGCTCACTTTGTAATTTGATTATCGCTTGTGTTAATTTTAATATCTTTATGTTATCCCTCAAACTCATAAACCTCCTTTTAACTTCTTCACCTACATCTTCAACTCTTAATATCCTGTTTAATGGTGTGTCTATCTCATACCTCTTTATCTTTCTTCCGTTTATCCTGTGTTTCTCTACCACCTTCATCTGCGGTACTATTAAGTTGTGCCTTATGGAAACAAGTTTCATCAACTTCCTCAGTATCTTGTATTCTTCCTCCGTGTCATACCTTCTCCACCCAGTATATTGCCTTACTAGACTCCAGTTTTTACTCTCTACATAGGGTGCATCATTCTTCCTGTACGGCCTCGACCTCAAAAACTCTATACCACTCTCCTGGCAAAACCTGAATAAGTGGCTGTTTATGAACTCACTCCCATTATCTGTATGTATCCTCTTTATCTTGATAGGAAAGTTCTTTATAACCTCCTTTAATGCATTTACTGTCCACACCATTGCCTTGTTCCTTAAAGGTATAAGCTCTGTCCAACCTGTGGTTATCTCTGTCACCGTTAAGGTGTATATGAATTCACCATAACCACTCTCACCGCAATGGTGAACTAAGTCTATCTCCACTTCACCTAACTCCCTTTTCTTATCAAACCAGCTCTCAACCTGGAAAGACCTCTTTAGTTTTGTGCTGAAAGGATTGCCTCTCCCCTTGTTTTTAAGCTCCATCATCCTCCTGTATCTCTTTAATAGCCTGTCTATGGTTGCAGCTGAAATGCCCCTTATCTTGTAAACCTTTTCCTCTGTCTCAAATAGATGGCCAAGCTCTTTGTAAATCTTATCCCAGTTCATCCTTATGTAGGCCTCAAGATGCTTTGAGGATACAAAACCACTGGACTTCCATATCTCAAAAAGTGGCTTTTCTATATCCTTTGTGTAGAACTTTTTCCTCCCCCTCCTTGATAAAAGCTCCTTAGAATATTTACCTACCAGCACTACTTTACCTCCTTTTAAGTAAACCTTTTTGCCCGCGTTTCTTAAAAAAGATAGGCTATGTAACTCCTGTTCATGCACAGGTGTTTCTCAAGTTCGTTGAGGATTTGCGTTTTCTCTTTCTTCCTCGCCTTCCTGTATATAGGCGCATTTTTAGCAATAATTGAATATCTTTCCTTCATATCATACACTTCTATTACGACCATACTGCATTGCTCCTTTTTGTGAAAGTAAAAGAATGCAGTATGGTCGCCGTTTTATTGTTCTGTTATTTTTGATGAAACAATCCCATTTCGAGTAGATTAATTTTGAGGAACGCCGAAAACTTGACAAAAAAAAAGCGCTAACCTTACACTTTTAACCTGTTGTAAAAAGGAGGCGTAAATGCTCAAATATACTCTAATAATAGCAATTTGTACTATTACGTGGGCGCAAGGCCCCACAACTCAACCGCAGTCTGATCAAGGAATATCTGGATCGAACTTCACTAAAGTAAACCAAACCAAACAAATTTCCATCCCAAGACTCTTTTCCTATCAAGGCAAACTCACTGACACTACAGGAGCACCTCTACCTGACGGGACTTACAACCTAACCTTCAGACTCTATAATCAAGAGACTGGAGGCTCACCAATTTGGACTGAATCCCAAACAGTTGAGATAAAGAATGGGCTATTTTCTGTTTTACTTGGTTCAGTAACGCCCATTGCTTCTCTTCCAGAGGATGGAAACTTATTTCTTTCTCTCCAAGTTGAAAATGATACTGAACTTTCACCAAGACTTAGAATAGTTTCTTCGGCTTACAGCTTTTTATCTGAACGATCCGCTAATGCAGATCTATTACAGGGTAAAGATACCACAAAATTTGCTCCCTCTTACTTAATTGGTCATTCATGTGTTTTCGAGGGCAATCTTTCTCAAGATACCCTTTTTAAAATGTCATCGACAGGCTGGTATATAATAGACGATGGTGACTCCGATTACGACCACACACTGATAATAGGTACTACAAATTTTATAGCAGAATATACTCTCACATATGCCGATACTGTCATACACGGAGAAGCATTATTTGGCTCACCAGCCACAATCACTTTCCCACACTATCTTGGATTTCAGCTTACCCTTGCAAGGCGCCAATACATTGCTCATCTGATTTGCAACGAAAATGACGGTTATGTTGTATGTGTCTTTATGAAAAGCTACCCATAAAATGAGATTGACCATCAATAAATCAATAATTTCTCACAAAACGGGGGACATATGAAACAGACTTTATTCTACTTATTCCCTACCCTATTAATTTCAACACTTCACGGCCAGCAATATCAATGTGGTTGGAGCGTAGTTGGGACTGGTGGAACGACAATGACAAACAATAACTACTGGTGTGGTTCAACAGCAGGGCAGATTGCCATAGGTAAAACTTCTAATGGAGACAAAACTGCTTACATCGGCTTTTGGTATCCAGAAAATCTTTTAGATATAAATGAAGGTAACCCCTTCTCAGGCAATGATGAGGTTTATTACGAAACAAGGCTTTATCCTATAGGCCTTGGTAAAGGTAAAATAAAGATTCAATACTCACTCGGCCAAGATGAGCGTATAGAAATTCTTATATGCGATGTTAACGGCAGGATTGTAAGAAGACTAAAAAATCTCTTAGAAAAGAAGGGTATACATTCAGTCACTTGGGATGGAAGGGACGATGACGGAAGAACAGTTAAAAGTGGAATATATTTTTTGAAATTTAGCTCCGGGAAATACAAGAGGAATCTAAAGCTACTTTTAATGAATTGAACTTTAGATAAGGA
>DIJZ01000006.1 GCA_002421425.1 Caldifarciminota bacterium UBA5631 | reverse complement strand
CTTTTTAGACAGCCCCTGATATTTTTTTGAAACCTTTACCGAGGACCTCACGAACGTGAGTAATTGTAATAAATGCAGTGGGGTCCTCTTCTTTTACGATTTCCTTTAACCTCACGATCTCTCGAGGTGACTTAAGGATCACCCATAAGGCAAGCTTTTCTTCCCCGGTATATCCTCCAACTGCCTTCAGAAGAGTTACCCCCCGATTCAACTCCACAAGGATGCGCTCTTTGATTTCTGATGGCTTCGAGGTTACAACCAGAGCCTGGAAGGAAGTGGTAATTCCTTCAAGAACATAATCAATTGTATTTGTGTTAATAATTACTGCGAGTAAGGAATACATTCCGATAATTTTCCCGAAAAAAATTCCCGCAAAGACTGTGATTGAAAAGTCTATTGCCATCAACGCTTTACCTACATCTATGTTTGTATACTTTCTCGCAATCATTGCGATTATATCTGTACCCCCGGTGGAAGACCCCCTCGACATCACTAGAGCGATTCCAGCACCTGTCAAAAGGTTCCCAAATACAACGGCTATCACTAAATCATTGACATAAAAGTTCTTTGGAACCACATATTCCAGTAAATCTACAAAAAGACTCAGCATAATCGTTGCATAAATGCTTTTTAGTCCAAACTCACTTCCGAGGAGAAAGAAGGCAACGATGAACAGAAAAAAGTTAATAACAAGCATCGTAAGTCCAATGGGAAAATGCAGAAGGTGAAAAAGAATTACCCCGATGCCGCTAACACCACCTGCAGCAATCTTGTTTGGTGCTATGAAGATGACGATCCCTGCAGCCGTGATCAAAGTACCAATGGTGATAAGAAGAAAATCACCAATGTTAATTTTAAGAAATAATTGTTTATTCCACTCTCTCAAGCTTGGCATATTCCACCACCAGAGTTTTGAGACCAGCTTTAAAAAAGTTTATTTTGATTTTCCCCTCGTAAACATCAATTACCTTTCCCATGCCGAAGACCTGATGGAATACAAGATCCCCAGGCTCAAACTCTCCGCGTCTCGTAAATTCAGTCTTGCCTTTTGATTCGCTATATATTTCACCTCCTCGGTGATCAAGATAGCTTATAATCTCCTGAGGAATTTCATAGATGAAGCGTGATGGCAAGAGATAGCCTTTCCTTAAATATCTCTTCTGGGCGTAAGTGATATACACCTCTTCAATTGCCCTTGTTATTGCAACATGGAAGAGTCTTCTCTCTTCTTCCAATTCTGAAACACTATCCCGGGATCGGAAGTGGGGGAATACGGACTCCTCCATTCCAGTAATAATTACCACAGGGAATTCAAGGCCTTTCGCATTATGAACCGTCATCAAAGATACAAATTCCGGAGAAGCCTGGTACTCATCAATATCTGTCCTAAGAGACACCTGCTGAACGTAATCCACAATTGAGCCTGTTCCTTCGGACACGATTTTTTTAATTTCTCCAACGAGTTCTTTTACATTTTCTATCTTATCCAACGATTTTTCTGAGTCAAAAGACCCTGCTAAGTAATCGTAATACTTGATTTCATCAATTAGAAATTGAGCCATTTCATACGCGTTCAATTCATCAATTTTCCGCTCGAGCATATCCAGAATTCCTGCAAAATTGTCCAGTGAACGATGGGCACGCTCAGAAAGCTGGATACTCCGGTGATTTCGGATTACTTCAATAAGATGCAACTTTTCTTCATCTGCCTTCTTCTTTATCACTTTGAGGGTTTCGTCACCAATTCCCCTTGGAGGCACATTGATAATCCTTTCAAGAGAAACATCATCCTTTGGGTTCACGAGAACTCTGAAGTAAGACAATATGTCCTTTATTTCTTTCCTTTCGTAGAACTTCACGCCCCCAACGATCTTATAGTTGATTCGATTTTTCTGAAAGACAGATTCAAAGGCTCTCGACAGCGCGTTGATACGATATAATATCAAAAAGTCACCAAGGGGCCTGCCCGAAGACTTGATGATTTCCAGAACCCTCTGCGCTTCATCTTCCTCATCTTCAGTCTCAATGATTTCCAGGTTTTTCCCCGCCGGATTCATCGTCCAGAGAGTTTTACCAAGTCGCAGCCTGTTATGGCTGATTACTCTTGATGCAGCGTTGAGTATCTTCTGGGAACTTCTGTAATTTTGTTCTAGCTTAATGATTTTGCAATCGGGGAAATCCTTTTCAAAATTCAAAATATTTTGGATGTCGGCACCCCGAAAAGAGTATATAGACTGATCTTCGTCTCCAACAACGAAAACGTTTCTATGGATCCTTGATAACGCCTTCACAAGCAAATACTGTTCGTGGTTTGTGTCCTGATATTCATCCACAAGCACGTGCTCAAACCTTGAAGAATAGTACTCAAGAACTTCCGGAAATCTGTGAAAAATCTCAAGGGGTAGAAGCAAAAGATCATCAAAGTCAAGGGCATTGTACTCTTGCATTTTCTTATTATACTTCTTCAAAAGCTCAGAGAGATAGTAGTCGCTCCTCTGTAGTCGGGATGTCTTTGCAAGAGAAATCATCTCCACGAGGCGTTCCAGGTGTTGCACTCTTGAACCTTCCTGCCCAAGGATATCCTTCAGAATCTTCTTCTGGTCCTCTCTGTCCATAATTGTGAAATACCTTGTGTAAGTCCCGAGTTTTTCTATCTCATGACGAAGAATTCGAGCACACAGGGAGTGAAAAGTTCCAATCCATAAATCCCTGATATCCGCCCCAATCAATTTTCTTATTCTCTCTTTCATCTCATCGGCAGCCTTATTGGTAAACGTAGCAACAAAGATTCTGTGCGGGGGGACGCCCTTTTCTCCGATTAAATACGCTACTCTATGTGTCAAGACACGTGTCTTTCCCGATCCGGCTCCTGCAATGACAAGAACCGGGCCCCCGTCGATAGTAACAGCCTGCCGCTGTCTATCGTTTAACTCCTGGAGCAAATCCATATGCGATTAATACCTTCCTGAAGAGCCAAATAGCCGGATCTTCTCTCTGACTTTTTCCTTCACTCGCAGCCTGGCCTCCTTCAAATGCGTCCTTGGATCTATTTCCGAAGGATTTTGAAGAAAAACCCTTTGAAATCCGATTAAAAAACTAATCCTGAGGTCGGTATCGATATTAATTTTTCTAATTCCAGCTTTAATTGCATCCTTGATTTCAGAGTCTGGAACACCCTTGGCGCCTTTTAGAGCGAATCCAAGGGAATTTGCCTCCTCTACCATGGAAGCCGAGACACCCGAAGCTCCGTGAAGAACAAGAGGAACCCCAGTGAGTTGTTTTATCTTTCTTATTCTTTCAATATCAAGTTTTGGCTCACCTTTGAATTTGTATGCACCATGGGAAGTTCCGCAGGCAATGGCCAGTGCATCACAATTGGTTTCCTGAACAAATCTTACTGCATCTTCTGGGTCTGTGTATATCGCTTCTAAACTCTCCACATCTTCTTCTTTCCCCAAAAGCCTACCAAGTTCAGCTTCCACAGTTATACCGAGTGGTCTGCAAATCTCTATTATTTTTTTCGTAATTGCGACATTCTCTTGGAAAGGCTTGTCAGAAGCGTCGATCATTATTGAAGAAAATCCGGAACGGAGAGCCTCAAGGACTCTTTCAAATTTCTTCCCGTGATCCAGATGGAGCGCGAAGGGAATACTATACTTCCTTATTCCAACTTTGACTATAGCTTCCAGAAAATCAACCCCTGCGTAACTCATTGCACCTTCAGAAACCGCAATAATTACGGGTGCATTTTCTTCTTCCGCAGCGGACATTACGGCCTGGAAGAATTCAAGGTTGTTTATATTAAAGGCTCCTACAGCGTAACCATTCTTGTCAGCATCTACGAGGAGTTCCTTCATAGGCACCAGGGGCATCTTTCAATCCTCCCACTTAATTGTATCAATCATCTTGATTAGCGATTCATCGAGGGTTTTCTTCTTAGATACAACTTCGCTCAGAGGTACCTCGCAAATCTTTCCTTCCTTGATCGCTGTCATTACTCCAAATCTTTCACTTTTTATAAGACTTATAGCCTTTCTGGCAAACTCCAGTGCCAGTTTTCTGTCCTTGAAGGTCGGTGAGCCTCCCCTTTGAAGATGACCGAGGACAGTAACACGCAGCTCATATCTGACACCTTTCTTTTCGAGAATCTCTTTCACTTTATACCCTGAACTGTAGCCCTCAGCTACAATCACTATCGAGTTAGATCTACCATCAATGAATCTCTGGTTCAATCTCCGTACGACCTCATCAATATCCGTCTCAAATTCCGGGATAAAACAAGCTTCTGCTCCGGTAGTAACCGAAGAATTCAGGGCAAGAAATCCGGAAGTATGTCCCATTACTTCTATAATGAAAGCTCTATCAAGAGAAGATGCCGTATCCTTAATGATATCTACAGATCTGACAATGGTGTTCAGAGCAGTATCAGCACCCAGAGTTTCGTCGGTTCCATAGACGTCGTTGTCAATAGAGGCTGGAATACCTATAACTTTTATTCCCATCTGCCTCATGGCATCAGTGCCGTGCATGGAACCGTCTCCTCCTATTACCACCAGTGCATCAATTCCCATTTCTTCAAGGTTCCTTACCGCCTGTTTTTGAACTTCTTTGTTGGTAAACTGAGGATATCTGGAGGTTCCGAGGATTGTACCGCCCCTCTGAATGATGCCTCCGGCGTCTCTTTTGGTAAGTTTCAAATAGTTTTTATCAATGATTCCCTTAAAACCACGAAAAATACCAAAGACTTCATAATCTTCATCAATCAGTCCCTTGATAAGGAACCGAAGGCATGCATTCATGCCTGGAGCATCTCCACCTGCAGTTACTAAGCCAATTTTTCTGGATTCCATCTTTCACTCCATTTTTTTGCCAGCAATAAACCTCAATTTTTTTGAAATTTTTCTGCCGTTAATGTTGAAAGTTGCGTAAAGGGTGTACACATCGGGTCCGAGGTCTCCAGTATATATCTTTTTCTCTTCTGTAACTCCTCCATAAAATTCGAATTCCAGCTCTTTCACCTTTTGACCTGAATAATTATATATTGAGACCCTTGCTGTTCCGGAAGCTGGGGCCTGAAATCTAAGATTACAATAAGAACCAAATGCAGGGCTTGGGTAAACATAAAAGGTTTTGATATCACTTACTTCAACGGGTGGCTGGGGAAGAATTTCGAAGAAACAGGGATTGTGGTTGCTATTGAATCCATAGTGTCTCCAGGAACTTCTTGGCGTATTAAGGTTCTGTGCGTAGAGATATCCATCAGAGGATAGATACAACAGGTCTAATTTGCCATCTCCATTAAGGTCTTCAATGAATGCATGAGAATTTAGGCCTTTTGATACCGGAAAATAGTTTACAGAATCCATTTGAAGGTATCCGTAAACATTGATTCCCATTGCCGTAGGGATGATAATTTCTTCCCACCCATCATTATCAATGTCCGCTAAAAGAGGTTGGAATTTCTTCACAGTATCCATTTTTATGGGGAAGCAGCTAAGCAGTGATAGCTCTTTATTCACTGCAAACAAATCGTTGTCGGCAACATAGATATAATCTTGATACCCATCTCCGTTAACGTCTCCAATGGCCATACCATTAACGGGCTTTGAGTTGTATCTTCTCCTCTTAAGAACATTACCGCTTTGATCATAGACTGTAAGGTCGCCGACTCCATTTGAAGATATAACAGTAAGACTATTTCTCAAAGTGTCGTATGCCATTGCAGGCGAGAGCAGAGAAGGTGTTAAATTTGAACTTCCAAATTCGTAGGGCTCAAATCGGTCTGTGAGGATGAACATTCTGCCATCAGTAGATTGGTAAAATAACAGAGAGCCGCTGGAAACTGGGATGTTATATGCAGGTGCACCAACGGCAAGCCTATAAGTAATGTTTCCGTTCGTATCAATAATGTTGTAAAAGTTATCAACAGTTCCAACACCGATGTACGTGTTCCCTCCAAGAAGGAAAATCGAGGGTGCTGAAGCAATTTCTTCAGGGAGAATTGTAGAGAAACGTAAATCAGGTGCGCCGTCCCCATTGTTGTCTTTTGTGGAATACAGAATTAAGTTCCTCTTATTACCAACTACAGCGAAGTCAGGATATCCATCACCATCGATGTCCAAAATAGCTGGAATATTAACGAATTTCATATTTCTCTGTGTATCTGATTGCAGAATAATACCTTCTTTGTTCAATATCGTGACAAGCGCGTAAGAATCCACTATCGCTGTGTCCAGCGTTGCAAAATCAACTGACTTCCTCAATATATTCTGCAAGGCTACCAGTAGAGTGTCCTTCCCTTCAAGAAAGCCTTCGACGGGTTCATCAAATACCATTCTTATACTATTGGAGTCAATAACAGTGAATCCAATTCGCTTCGGAAAGAGTAACAGCGAATTCTCTAACTTTACTTTAAAAGACATTTCGTATCCCTTTTGAGAAACGTCGAAAATTGTAATCCCTGTTTTGTTACCATAATTATCAACAGAGGGAGGAAGTGAATTTGAAGAGATTACTGTATTGTTTCCCTCAAAGTACAGATCATAAGGGCTTCCGAACCAGCAGTAAGCGTAGGGGTAAAAATCCCAGTTAAACCTTTGAAAGTCCTGGACGTGGTCAGCTTCGAGAACTCGCACACCCATCGGACGAACAGCATTTACTGTGTTGCCTGGATAGTTACTCCACAAAATATCATCATCAATGTGAAATACCAGTAATCCATCACCAGGCAGCAAAAAGTCGTTTTCACCCTTAAAGTCTACTACAACTCCATTATTCCACCTTCCCGATACTCTGATTGTATCGCCGCACGATTCAAAATCGTTGATTTCGAGATTGGTTTCAAGATTTTGTACAAGAAAGAATTCTTTCGAGTTTATCGGAATCTTAACGATTCTTGTTTTGGAATAAGGATCCTCAAGAAAATTCCCGCTTACATAGTAAATTCCAGGGTTTCTGCGATGAACAACAAAAGAGTCGACGGGTATAGAGAGAGGATATATTTTCATCTCTTGAAAAATGGGGCCGGGGTTAACGGTAGTAATAACCCTGTCATCCAGAAAGCCCTCTCCAAATATTAACTTAAGTATGTAATCCATAAAGACTCTTTCCCATGCATTAGGTAGAGGGGGAATCAATCCTGAAGGTATCCCTTCTGCCTCAAGGTAAGGGCCCGTGGTCATTATACCGAAGGCACCCACCCCTGCGCCTCTTCCATAAGTATCGTAAAGATCCGGAAGCAGAAATAGATTGTGCCCACTTTCATGAAACAGGGTTCCCTGAAGTTTGATCTCAAGGCCATCCTGGGACATCGTTTCGGGAAGAAGAGTTGCGTCGTATACCGTATCCCTTGCTT
>DIJZ01000021.1 GCA_002421425.1 Caldifarciminota bacterium UBA5631 | reverse complement strand
TCGGGCTCATAACCCGAAGGTCGCTGGTTCAAATCCAGCCCCCGCTACTGTCTTACTAAAGGCGGTGTAGCTCAGCTGGCAGAGCAGAGGAATCATAATCCTCGTGTCGGGGGTTCGACTCCCTCCGCCGCCACCATTTTATATTCCAGTTATTCGCGTTTAAAATATTCCTATGTCAGCAGTTGTTATTGACGGGCGATTGATTAGAGAAAAGGTCTTACAGGAACTTGTGTCCGAGCTGGGTGAGCTAAAACTATCACGCCCTTTAAAACTCTCGATTCTACAATTTCGTCCTCAATCTGCCGATGAAATGTATGTCCATTCTCTTAATCGGGTTGCGAAGAAGCTGGGAGTAGAAGTTGAAGTATTACTCATAGCGAACATCGATGAGCTCAAGTCTCTAATTGAAAATAAAAACAGGGAGGAGGACGTTGACGGTATAATGATCCAGATTCAGAATAAGCGTGATTATCTTTACTATACCTCATTTATAATGCCTGAGAAAGATGTAGACGGTGCCTCTCCGTTGAATCTTGGGAAACTAATTAGAAAAGATAAAGGTCTACGTCCTGCAACTGCTGATGCCGTAATAAGAATTATTAAGGAAGCAGGATATGACATTAAGGGTAAGAATGCATGTATCCTCGGAAGGAGCTTCAGATCGGGTCTACCCATTGCTGTTATGCTTATGAACGAGGATGCTACGTGTACAGTATGCCATTCTTTGTCAAAGGACATCAAAGCCTATACTCTTTGTGCCGATATCATTGTCTCTGCTGTTGGAAAACCGCACTTTTTAACTGAAGATATGGTCAAAGAGGGGGCTTTTGTAGTTGACGTAGGCATAAATGAAGTTGATGGTAAAATTGTAGGTGATGTGGATTTTGAGAGGATTAAGGAAAAGTCAGCATTTATAACGCCAGTTCCTGGTGGTGTTGGGTCAGTAACTGACATAATGATTTTTAGGAATATAATAAAAGGAGTGAAGCTGCGTTATGAAAAGTGATATAGAGATAGCAAGTAGCGTGAAGCTTTTGAGCATTGATCACATTGCCGCGAAGCTGGGTATTGACTGCCGTTATATTACCCATTGTGGAGACTTTAAAGCAAAAATAAATCCAAAAATTCTTGAGACCGATGAACTAAAGGATAAAAAGGAAGGGAACCTGATACTGGTAACTGCGACTACGCCGACTCCTTTTGGTGAAGGTAAAACTACAGTCTCAATAGGCCTTTCCGATGCAATAAACAGGCTGGGTCACAGATCGATTGTTACTTTGAGAGAACCTTCAATGGGTCCAGTATTCGGCATTAAGGGCGGCGCCGCTGGTGGTGGGTACTCCCAGGTAGTTCCGATGGAGGACATTAACTTGCACTTCACGGGTGATTTCCATGCTATTACTATCGCTCATAATCTGATTTCTGCTATTATTGATAATCATATACAGCATGGTAACGAAATTGGAATAGATCCCCGTGAAGTAACCTGGAAGAGAGTCATTGATTTGAATGATAGGGCGCTCAGGAAGATAATTGTAGGCCTCGGCGGTTCTACGAACGGGTTTCCCAGAGAAGACGGTTTTGATATCACTGCAGCATCTGAAATAATGGCAATTCTCGGTCTTTCAATGAATTACAGAGACTTGAAAGAAAGGATCTCAAATATTGTAGTAGGGTATACCAGAAATGGAGAACCAGTGACAGTTTCCAATCTCAAAGTACACGGTGCTGTTGGAGCCCTGCTGAGGGACGCCTTCAAGCCAAATTTTGTTCAATCCCTGGAAAACAATCCAGCTTTTATCCATACAGGTCCCTTTGCCAATATTGCTCACGGAACTAATTCTATAATTGCCATAAAGCTTGCACTGAAACTTGCAGACTATGTCATAACAGAGGCTGGATTTGGAACGGATCTTGGTGGGGAGAAATTTGTAGATATTGTGTCCAGAGTAGGAGACCTCCGGCCAAAGGCAGCAGTGCTGGTTACATCAGTGAGAGCGCTAAAACACCATGGAGGGGTAAAAAAGACTGACCTTTCAAAGGAAGATGTCGAATCTTTGAGGAAAGGTTTTGAAAATCTCGATAAACACATGGAAAATCTTGACTTTTATGGTCTTCCTTTTGTTGTAGCTTTAAATAGATTTCCGTCAGACACGCAACGGGTACTTGATGAAGTTGTAAATTATGTGACTTCAAAAGGCAAAGAGATTTCTATTGTGGAGGTTTGGTCAAAAGGTGGGGAAGGTGGCCTTGATCTGGCGAGGAAAGTCGTTCAGGTTGCGTCAAAATCGAATGGGGACATAAATTTTGTTTACGATGTTAACGAATCCATAAAAGAAAAAATTGAGAAGATCGCATGGAACATTTATGGCGCAAAAGAAATAATAATTGACAGAGATGCAGAGCAGGACATTAAGAATCTTGAGAAGAATGGGTTCGGGAATCTTTATGTATGCATTGCAAAAACACAGCTTTCACTTTCAGGCGATCCAAAACTGGTTGGGAGACCAAAGAATTTCTCATTGCATATTAGAGAGGTGCGATTAAGTGCAGGAGCAGGGTTCGTTGTTCCCATTGCTGGAGAAATAATGACGATGCCGGGGCTACCTAAGATTCCATCGGCAGAGTCCATTGATATTAATGATGATGGAAAAATAACAGGCCTTTTCTAATGAAACTTGCCATTGTTGGCGAAACTCTCACCGGTAAGAGTACTCTCCTCAGAGTTTTGACGGAAGACAACTTTTCAAAGGGCTCGGGGTACTTTTCTGGATTCGGCACCTTCATACTCGAGGATCCCAACCTGGACTTTCTTGCAGATGTTTACGAGTCGCAAAAGAAGACCCCCCTCCATCTTGAGGTATATGATTTTGAAGGTCTTGGAAAAATGTGGAAGGATGAGAAGAAGGGGGAAATAAAGAATGAACTTTCTAACATGGAGGCTCTTATATGCGTAATTTCCGACGTACAGGATCAGAATCTGGAGTCTACCTTTTATAACCTCGAATATAAGCTGTTACTCACAGATCTGGACTTTGTAGAAAAGAGGCTCGAATTTCTTAATAGAGAGAAACTGAAGAGAAAAGTGAATGAACAGGAAATTGCGATCCTCGAAAAGATAGATAAATGGTTGTCATCGGAAAAGCCTTTGCATTCTCTCGAGTTTTTGCCTGGTGAAAGTGATCTCGTCAAAGGTTTTTTGTTCCTTTCAAGGCTTCCACAGATATTCGTTATTAACCGTGAAGAAGCAAGGATTTCCGATCCAATACCTGATAGCGTTCTCGAAAAGATAATGGAACGCAATTCTCCGTTTTTTGTTACTTCCCTGGAAATTGAAAAGGAGTTGATTAAGGTGTCACCATCCGAGAGAAACGAAATTCTCGGAAGCTTTGGGATTAGTAAAGGAGTAAAGGTAAGCATATCAACCTCTGTAAAGGATGCTCTTGGAATTACAGTTTTCTACACTGCAGGTAAGACTGAAGCCCATGTGTGGTACGTGAAGAAAGGTTCAACGGTCAGAGAAGCCGCAGGAAAAATCCACAGTGACCTCGAACGGGGGTTCATAAGGGCTGAGATCATTCACATAGAGGATTTGAAGAGGGCAGGCAGTGAAAAGAAAGCTAAAGAGATGGGGCTTTTCCGCCTGGAGGGCAAGGATTATGTTGTAAAAGACGGTGATGTTGTGCTCGTAAGGTTTTCCGTATGAAATCTCATCCCTTCGGGCTTGACCTTCTCAACCTCGAGAAACCAGGCAGGTACCTTGGTACTGAATTCAATGCAGTAAGAAAGGAAGTAGGAACGAACACCATCAGGGTCGGACTTCTCTATCCTGAGACCTATGAAATAGGTATGTCTAATCTTGGGATGAAGATAATCTATCACATATTCAATCAGTTTTCAGATGTATTTGCTGAGAGGGTATTTCTGCCCTGGGTTGATGCTATTGACTATATGAAAAAGAACCAGATTCCTCTGTTTACTCTTGATACCTATACCCCAGTTCGAGACCTTGATTTCCTTGGAATCTCTCTCCATACCGAGTTGAATTATTCCAATTTACTCTTGGCCCTTGAACTTTCACAGATTCCTTTATATCGGGAGGCCAGGTTTGGAGGCAGCTTCCCCCTGGTAGTGGTGGGGGGTCCTTCCTCCTATAATCCGCTTCCTGTGGAGTCCTTTGTTGACTTTTTTGTAGTGGGAGAAGGAGAAAATGTTGTAAAGGCACTTTTGCCCGTACTTAGAGAACACAAGTTGGGCAGGATAACCAGGGAAGATTTGCTCCGGGAAGTATCAAAAGTAGACGGGGTATATGTTCCAGGTATTTCAAGGGAGGTGAAGAGAGCGGTAGCGAATTTTGAAAGAGCAGATTTCCCTACAACTCAGATCGTTCCAAACATAGAGATTGTGCATCACAGATATGTGGTCGAGGTAATGCGTGGATGTACAAGGGGATGTAGGTTTTGCCAGGGGGGATTTACATACAGACCGTTGAGGATTCGAGAGCCTGATGAGGTTCTAAGAATTACAAAGGAGGGAGTTTCGAAAACAGGTTTTGATGAGGTTGGACTTCTTGCTTTCTCAATATCTGACTATCCTTTCCTTACAGAGGTTATCAGGTTAATAAAAAGGAATCTAAAGGACGTTCACATTTCCCTTCCAAGTTTGCCCGTCAATGCGCTGGATGAACGCCTTCTCACGGAGTTTGAGGATCTGCGAAGGTTTGGCATAACGCTGGCACCGGAAGTGGTTTCAGAAAATCTCAGAAAGGCTATAAACAAAAACGTATCCCTCTCTGAAGTGTTTAGTTCTCTTGATATAGCAAGGAAATTTCGGTTCAGACATGTGAAGCTATATCTGATGATAGGGCTTCCGGGCGAAACACTCAGTGAAATTAAAGAAATGGCATACTTTTTGAAGAACTTGTGTAGGGAGTTCAGAAGTATAACTTTCAAGGCAGCAATATCTCCCTTCGTACCGCGTCCTCATACGCCTTTTCAATTTGAGGAACAGGAACTGCCCGAAAAAGTCTACGAGAAGATAAAATATCTAAAGAGCTTCCTTCACGGAATAAGAAATTTACAAATATCCTTCCACGATCCATATATGAGTGCCCTGGAAGGTGCACTTGGAAGAGGTGATGAAAGGCTCTCCGGGGTCATTTTGAATGCGTTCACCAGCGGTGCAAAGTTCGACTCCAGAAGTGAATTTTTCGATTTTGGGCTCTATCAAAGGGCTTTTGAAAGTCAGGGATTAAGCCTTGCGGACTACCTGAAAAGAAGAAATCCTGAGGAGGAGCTACCGTGGGAGTTCGTAGAAACAGGTGTATTTTCCCGTTTTCTGAGGGAGGAGTATAAAAAATCGCTGAGAAAGGAGTACACGTCAGATTGTATGAGATACGGTTGTAATGGCTGCGGTATCTGGCTGAAAGAGAACTACGAGCTATGTAAGAAAGGATTCCCTGAAAAGGTAGTATTTCCTGAGGTTCAGGAAATAAAGGAAGTTCAGCCAGAGCGGAAGCAACTGGGCTATTTGCTCTCTTACAAAGTCTCAGGAACAGCTCGGTTTCTATCTCAAAGGGATATCGTGAGGCTTCTAATAAACCTGTTAAGAATATGTGGCGTGGAACTCAAATACACTAAAGGATTTGTGCCGAGGCCCATTATCTCAATGCCTAATCCTCTTCCTCTGGGAGTAGAGAGTGAGGAGGAGTATTTCTACTTTGAATCCGCAGAGCTCCAGAGTCCAGTTGCCGTTTTTGGGTCACTTAACGTAGTGGCTCCAGAAGGTCTGGAGTTCTTGGGACTTGAAAGGGTTGATAAAAAACCCAGATGGACAGATTATTCCAGAGCGTCCTTCGTGCTATCTTCCTCTGGTACTGTCAGAGAGTTTGTTGTAGATTTGAGTAAGGAATCTCTGACCCGCGTACTCCTTGAGAAATTTGGAATAAGAAAGTCAGATTTATCTGAATACAGCATCACAAAGACGCGGTGTCTGAAATAGATTTATGAAGGTGCTACTGGTAAATCCACCGGTTTACGATTTTGCACTGCATGATTTCTGGCTGAAACCTTATGGGCTTTTGAGGATCGCTGAAGCGTTTAGAAGAAAAAACATACCGCACGATTTCTTTGATTTTCTTGATAGGGGTCATCCTTTTTATAATGCGTTGAATTTGAAGACTGATGAGTTTGGCAGGGGAAAATTCTTCAGTGAAGAAGTGAAAAAGCCAGAAGTAATTTCCTTTGTGCCAAGAAAATTCAAAAGGTACGGGCTTCCACGTTCCATTTTTCTTGAATTCGCAGGTAGAAAGAACTACGACTTTGTGTTTATCACTACTGGTATGACATACTGGTACACTGGGGTACGAGAGGTTATAGATACCGTGAGGGAGCACTGGCCAGGTGCTGAAATTTTCGCTGGGGGAATTGCCGCAACTTTGATGCCTGATTTTTACAGAAATCTTGGCGTTGATAAAGTTGTTATAGGAGATGATTGGAGCTCGCTTACTAGCACTCCTCTGGAAATAAACCCTTTGGATGAAACTCCCTGTTACGATGTCTATGAAAAGTTATATTATGCCGTAATTAGAATCACCGAAGGATGCCCTCTGAAATGTGCGTACTGTGCCTCGTGCCTTTTGAAGACAACATTCAGAGTGATGGATATTAAAAAATATGCTGAACTCATAGAGCGATTGTATTTTCAAAGGGAGATTTCCGACTACGTTTTTTACGATGATGCTTTGCTTTATAGAATTGATGAAGGTCTTTTCAGGCTTTATGAGGAACTCAAGCAAAGGAAATTGATTGGAAAAATAAGATTTCACACTCCTAACGCTATTCATGTAAGGAAGATTGACTTCGAGACAGCAAGACTTTTGAAAGAAATGGGCTTTGTAACAATCTACCTCGGAGTTGAGACTCTGAACCCTCAGCTATTGAGAAAGGTTGGAGAGAAGCTATCTTTCATAGATCTGAAGGACGCCCTCGAGAATTTATTCAAAGCGGGTTTTCAGAGAAGTCAAATAACGGCATACATCCTCCTCGGCATTCCCGGTCAGGAATATGAAGAAGTTGAAGAAAACATAAGAGTAATTTCCAGCTTCGGGATTAACGTATCTTTGTCTGAGTTTTCTCCGATTCCCGGCACTCCTGTGGGTGACGAGGCGATCCGCAAGTATTCTCTAACAGATCCACTTTTGACGAACAATTCTGTCTTTCCACTCCTTCTTTACGGATTTGAAAGGGTCAACTATCTGAAAAACCTTAAAAACGCCCTCCGGTCCTCCTGAAGTTAATTTAATTCCAGAAAAGGAATTTCAGGGATCGAACCTTTCTCATAAGCCTTTAAGCTTTCTTCCTGCAAGCCAGGTTTAGGATAGAGAAGGTCGATTACTTTCGGTGCACTTTCGGAGATAGCGCCTCCAAACTCCCATTCGCCTCTTTCCCGTTGAAGTTTCCGAAGTGATTCGTATCCGTATCCATCGTAGGAATAGAGAGTAACTGCAATTCTGGCTTTGTCAATATTTCCTGCAAACTTTTTGGGAATTGTAAAGACGATTTCCTTCTTTGTATAGTCAATGAAAAGGTCTGGCTGGGCAAGAAGTTCAAGCTTTGAGTTGAATATCCCGGATGCCTCAGTCCATCCACTGATGATTAGACCAATGTCCCACTGATTTGTGGTCTTGTAGCCCAGAGATGACTTCAGCGGTTCCCTGGAGCCTCCGTCCCTGTTATCTAAATATATGAAGATTATTTGCTGAGAGAAACCATTTGGAGCACTCCATGGGTTATCAAGTTCTCCAACCTCCAGTGTGAAGATGTAATCCTTTTCAGTCTCATGTATCCTTAGAGCCTTAATGTCAAAGATGCCCTTCTTAAAGACTCCATTTGTAGGGTAAAGGTATGTTCCAGGTCCGTAATCATCATTTTCAGGGTCTTTTGTTTCTTTAATCAGCCTGGCAGAGATTCTTGGATCAGACTTTGCCATCACTGCCATTCCTGGCTGTGGTATTTTTGAGGCCTCTTCAAGGATTGATCTGTCAAGGTATTCCGGTGACGGCTGTCCCAGGATTTCGTAAACATTTTTCAACGTTCTTCTAAACATAATATCGGTCCAACGGTCATCACCTGCACTTTGGTCGGCCCCAAAGAACCAGAACCAGTCGCTTCCCTCAGCGGAAGCCAGCTCTAAGAAGGCTCTTTCCAGTGTTTTATCGTTGTATTTGCCGGATTTTTTAAAGTTCTCAAAATCTTTTCTCGCGTCTCCAAGGTAATTCCAGGCAAGATTTTCTTCATTTTCTCCGATCCAGGTAGAAAAGTCCGCATTGATCCAGGAGCCCGCATGGAGATGTGTGATTGCTCTTTGGGGAGGAAACATTTTCATAAATTCTCCAGCCTTTACCGTTACAACCCAGTCTGCTTCGCTTAACTGAGAGTAGAGGGAATGAAAGAACTCCTTGGCATCATTTTTATACCATTCCCATGCATTTTCACCGTCGAGTATAACCGTGACCAGGTGGGGTTCAGGATCACCTGCAAAGCGCGAATGGATTTCATATAACCGCATTATGAAATCGTTTGCACCCTGCACCCCTGTAAGAGACTTATACCTGAATCCTATTCTATCGGATAAGTCTGTGTCCCTGAATACCATATATATAGTGTCCGCTCCATTTACCACCGAATAAGGCCTGTAGAGATCGTCTTCAGAGAATGAGGTTTTCTTTAAGGATCTTGAAAGTACGTGCCCATCTGAGCTCATCCACAGAAAACCGTGCCTTCGTACTATGGGTACGATATCGTGGGAAACAGAACCTTCGGCTGGCCACATTCCCCTGGGTGCTGAACCAAAAATTTCCGCATACTTCTCAACGGCTTTCTTTACATGCCAGTCTGCGTCTTCGGGCCATGAAAATCTATCTGGGAGCACAGCATTGGGCATTGCTTCCCGAGCAGACTCCGTATCATAAATCAGTGGAAGAATGGGATGATAGTATGGAGTGGTAATAACTTCAATTTGCCCCTTGTTCTGGAGATCCTTATGCACAGGAATTATGGCCTTCAGAATTTTCATCTGAATATCAAGGATTTCCTTTTTGTCCTGCTCAGAAAAGTTTCTTTCCTTCTGAACAAATTTCTTTACGCTCACTTTCTCGCCGGTTGGAAGGGTGACCTCTCCGGTTCTAAAATCGGGATCAAACCAGCACAGGTTAAAATAAACCTGCAAATCTCTGAAGTCTTGTACGGTATATCTTTTTATGGATTCGTCAAAATTAATTGTTCCATCGGGATTCCAGACTCTCTTGGTTCTGAGTTCCTTGTACCTTGGAAAAATGTCGATCATATTATCCCAGCTGGCGCTGAAGAAGTTTGTGAGTAAATATTTTTTGTCCTCATAGGTTAGTTCTTCTGCCTTCTTGAGGGTCATCCTGAAGTCTACGTCTGGAGATTTTCCCTCATCGTAAAGTATGATGGCATCCTGGAGTTGCATAAGAAGCACAGGAGTGAGGTTAACGGTAAATTTAATTTTTGGATACCGGTACAATATGGCTGCCATATCGTAGTAATCTTTAATTCCATGAAGTCTCACCCAGGGAGCAAAGGACTCACCAGTCTTCAGGTCCTTATAGTAGCGCGGTTGGTGCTGGTGCCACACTATTGCAAGGTAAAGGGGTGTCCCCTTCTTCTTTAAACTCTTGATAACTGGTTCCTGGGGCAGGGTAGAGGGAGAGACCGCCTCAAGCAGAATTTTCCCGTCATCGGTAAGTTTGAATGCCGAGTTGAAGCCTCCATAGCCGTCATCGACCTTTGCAGGGTTTGTAGGGTCTTCCTTCCATTGGGTTCCGTTTACTACAAATTTGTACTGATAGTTTCCTGGTATTAGCTGGATTTTAACGCTCCACACACCATTTTCATCCTGTTTCATAGCAAGGCCTGTAGGTGCCCAGTTGTTAAATGTACCGGCGAGGTATACTACCTGGGCTTCGGGGGCATAGAATCTAAACAGGATACCTTCTGATGTATATTCTGGGCCCTTCCAGTCAAGTTTTGCAGGAATTGCGGGAGTCCTGATTCCAACGGTATAAAGAAGTTCTCCTTTTTCCGTTAGTTCAAACTGTGAATTAAACCCCCCGTATCCATCTGGAACTTTCCTTCCGTTGAATGGGTCTTCCTTCCAGATTCCGTCAACGACGAATTTATATTCGTATACCCCTGGCTTTAATGGCAAAGATGCTTCGAAATAAGGTCCCTTGTTCTCCATTTCGAGTGCGTTTGGGCTCCAGTTGTTGAAAGTTCCTGCCAGGAATACTTTCCTTGCGTCCTTCTCGTAGAATCTGAAATATACTTTCCCATCAATAAATTCCAGTGACTTTATTGGCGCCGATGATTTTGGTACAGGGGCACTTTCAGGTTCTTCAAAAAGTATTTTGCCATCCTGGGTCAGAGTGAATTTCGAGTTGAAACCGCCAAATCCGTCAGGGACTTTCCATTGATTATCTGGGTCTTCTTTCCAGACTCCGTCGATAATGAACTTATATTCATATATTCCGGGAACGAGCTGGATCTCAGCAGTCCACTTCCCATCTTGCTTCTTCATCTTAATTCCTTCTGGACTCCAGCTTGTGAAATTCCCTGTTATGATTGCTGTTTTCGCTTTCGCATCTTCAAAGGTAAATAATGCTTTCCCGTTGCTGTATGTAACACTACCTGAAACGGAAGAAGCAAAGAGAAGTATACTCAATACAGTTAATACATATGATCTCATCTTGCCCTCCTGTTAGAAAAATTTTAATGTCGCCCGCAAAACGAATCAAGAATATCTAAGTACCTTGTAGTGTTGAGGGTCCAGTGATAAGATGCAAACTTCTACATTCTGATTGTGTACTTTGGTGCATACTATGGCGATCCGGAATTTTCTGGTGACACCTAACGGGCTTTACGTTTGACTTTCCCTTTAGGTTCATCTAAAATTTATCCACTGCCGAGGTGGCGGAATTGGCAGACGCGCCGCCTTCAGGAGGCGGTGGAAGTAAGTTCCGTGCGGGTTCAAGTCCCGCCCTCGGCATAAAAAGAACACAAAAAGGGAGGGATTTATGGATATATTTGCAGCTCTCAAAGAGATCATAGTGGATAAGCTGTCAGTGTCCGAGGACCAGATAAAGCCAGAGTCCAGGTTTATGGAAGACCTGGGAGCGGACTCTCTCGATGTAGTTGAGCTTATTATGGCGATTGAGGAGAAGTTCAATATTGAGATTCCTGATGAAGATGCGGAGAAAATAAGAACTGTAAAAGATGCGGTTGCTTATATTGAGGCAAAGAGAGGAAAGTAGTTAGTTTTACTATTTTCCAGACTATTTTACAGATATGAAAAGAAGGGTTGTTGTTACGGGAATGGGTGTTATTACGCCCATTGGAAAAGATTTGAAGGAGTTCTGGAATTCGCTCCTTTCCTGTTCGAACGGTGTTTCAAAAATCGACCGATTTGATGTATCTCAGTACTCCACTCAGATTGCAGGACTAATAGTTGGGTTTGACCCCGGAAAAAGGCTGGACCTTAAGGAAATTAAGAGAATGGACCTTGTTACCCAGTATGCACTGTACGCTGCCCACGAAGCGGTGGAAGACGCAGGGCTACTGGACGGCAGATATGATCCGTTTAGAACTGGAGTAATTGTATCTTCAGGTATTGGTGGTATTCAGACTCTTGAAAATGAAGTGGTAAAACTTCACGAAAATGGACCAAGGAGAATAAGCCCCTTTTTAATTCCGATGATGATTGTAGATATCACTCCAGGCTTTATTTCAATGAGATATGGGTTTAAGGGACCCAATTACTCGGTAGTCTCAGCCTGTGCGTCTTCAGCCCATGCCATTGGCGACGCTCTCAGAATGATACAGTACGGTGATGCGGACATAATGATTGCAGGAGGTGCAGAAGCACCTGTTACCCCGATTGGTCTTGCAGGTTTTTGCAGTATGAGAGCATTGTCGACACGAAATGACGAACCAGAAAAGGCTTCAAGACCTTTTGATAGAGACAGAGACGGCTTTGTAATGGGTGAGGGGGCAGGAATTGTGGTTCTAGAAGAACTTGAACATGCCAGGAGAAGAGGTGCAAAAATATACGCAGAAATTGCAGGATATGGTGCAACAGCCGACGCATACCACATAACAGCTCCTCATCCTGAAGGTGAAGGCGCTATTAATTCTATGAGGATTGCCATCCAGGAAGGTGGAATAAGACCGGAGGAGGTTAATTATATCAATGCTCATGGAACATCAACCATGCTAAATGATATGTACGAAACTCTGGCTATAAAGAAAGTATTTGGTGAAATTGCTTATAAAATTCCCATCTCTTCCACAAAATCAATGATTGGACATACAATAGGTGCTGCAGGAGCTATTGAAGGAGTTGTATGCGTGTTATCAATCGTTAATGGAATTATCCCCCCAACCATAAATCTTGATGAACCAGATCCGGAACTTGACCTCGATTATGTTCCAAATAAATCGAGAAAACAAAATGTTAGTGTGGCTATCAGCAATTCATTTGCATTTGGAGGACATAATGTTTCTCTGGTCTTTAAAAAATACGTGTAGAACAATTTATAAATAAATAAGAGGTTGTATCAAAAGCAAGATTGTTGTCTGTTTTT
>DIJZ01000015.1 GCA_002421425.1 Caldifarciminota bacterium UBA5631 | reverse complement strand
GCCCTCATGTCGTTCTCTTTTGTGGGGTACT
Source organism: Caldifarciminota bacterium UBA5631 (assembly GCA_002421425.1). Taxonomy (GTDB): domain Bacteria; phylum Hydrothermota; class Hydrothermia; order UBA1063; family UBA1063; genus UBA1063. The sequence continues at coordinate 2,807 of DIJZ01000015.1, read as the reverse complement.
GGGTGGGGATGGCCTTTAATTCCACAAGTCCCATCTGGTGGGCAAGATCGAGGACTCCCGCATAGACGGCGAAGTCTTTCCCCTTGATGTTCTTGATGAACCTTTCATCGAGGGCGGGTCTCTTGCGCATGAGGTACTCTGTGTTGACGAGTTCGTTTCCGTCACACTGAAGAACAGCTAGAATATGTTTGCAGCGGAACGCGGGATCGGATTTGCTTCCCCGTGCGTAGTCGCCGCAGGCGCAGGTGACCCCCTTGTCCTTGTCGGTGGTGATGGTGTAGCAGACCTTCCCTTCAGAGGATTCTACGTAGAATGTGTTATCAACCCTGAAAACCCTGAGGTTCTGGGCTTTGCCGTTTCTTTGTTGTGCTTCCTGGACTGTCATGGTGCCTCCTTTTCATGATGTGGATGACATTGGCTATTCAGGTTTCTCCTCGATGAAATCCTGGTCGGAAGTCCTGGCATGGAAGAACTCGATGCTGTGAGCGATTACCTTGAACGTGGACCGGTTGGTACCGTCCTGCGCCTGCCATTTCTCCTGGTCGAGAGAACCGGAGACAACTACGCGGTTGCCTTTTTTAAGGTTGGCCTCTACGATCTCCGCCAGACTCTTGAAGGCAGTTACCTTTATCCAGGACGTCTTGTCTTTGCCTGAATGAAAGGCCAGAGAGAACGAGGCTACGGGATTGCCTTCCGATGAATAGAAGACGTCAGGATCGTTACCGAGATTACCGTGTAAAAAGATGTTGTTGAGCATGGGTGCCACCTCCTTGAAAGTGAAATCTTTGATATTGTGGATATGGTGAGTCGGAAATTAATATATGTAGTGGGGAGGAGATATAGGGGATACGGAGGTCTAAGTTTGAAGAGCATCCAGAAATCTCTGAAAGAGTTTCTTAATATCTTCTTTTCGGACAGGCAGCCAAGTTTCCGGATATCTTTCAATTTGTCTCAGGAAGGCAGTTGACTACTTAAGACGCGATAAAGTGGAAGGTTAAAGAAGGTGAGATTGCGGTAGAAAAGAATCATTGCTGTGTCCCGATTTCAATCAGGATTGTACCAGCTGATCTTTGCCGTATTCTTCATCATCTGCCTATGAGAGGAAATAATTTTTGAGAAAAATATTTCTGGGCAAAAATCTCTAACTCCCCAGAAAGGAAAAGTTTTAAAACGGGTGTAAACGTGGGCCTAAGCAGAAAAATTAGATTTTCTTGCTGTAACGATTTGAGCAAAATTAAGTTGTTATTATCTAATTTCCTTCTAGGGTATTTTTGAAAATCGCGCAAGGTGCATCGACTTCCAAAGGTTTAGCCACAATCTTCTGCGGTGGAGCTTCATCGGCGGCAATGTCACTTTCCTCAACATCCAACAAATTAACCTTTTTGCTCATTAGCCAATTCTGGATTACTTCTGGATCATCACTATCTGTTGTCGGATTTGCCGTTTCAATCTTAACTATATCGGAATAGGCAAAGGCTTCCCCTATAACCACAGCATACTGCCTTTCTAACCCTGAAACTACCTTTAGTATGTCCGAATTGCTCACGCTAAGCGTTTTACCGATGAAATCCAAGTCGTTTTTGTTTGTTATCCGGTGGATTATGTATGAATTGCATTGAGAAAGTACTGTTTTTGAGAGTTCTGACGGCCTTTGGCTCGAAATAATAAGACTTATTCCAAACTTTCGTCCTTCCCTTGCGAGCCGCTCAATATAATGATTTCCTAGTTTGTAATCCTCTTTATCTTCATCGTTGATATATCTGTGAGCTTCTTCAAAAACCAGAAGAAGACTCATGTTTTGTTTGGCTGTACGTTTCTTTGATGCATATTGGTAGATTAATTTGCTAAACAAGAACGTGATAATATCTATTTCATTCTTATTAAAGTCGGCATGAATAATAATAATTTCATAATCCTTGTAATCCGTAAAAATTTGTTGAACGGTATTAATTTTGCTGTTGATTACCGAATTGATATTCGTATCATCCAATATCTTTTGTAGCCGCAAATTCATCGTTGCACACCACTGTAGCCACATATTATAATTGCTGCCAGCTTTGTTTTTTATGGAAGCATCTAACCCTTTTTGTAAATCTTCCAATGAGAAATTTGGCTTACTCTTATTCAAGGTATCTATGGCATCCCTTAAGACAGGGGCTTGTACTCCTTGACTTGCTTCCAACAACTTAAAATATTCTGACGTTGTCAATGCGTTGTGTGGCAGGTGCAATTCACTCTTGGGAATTACCTTTACTTTGAATTCGTTAACATCAAATGCTTTGCTGTATTCATCATTTGCATCAAAAATGATAATTTTCGGAGAGACAGTTACTGATTTATCGTCTTTGTCCTTAAGCCTTCTCTTGATACCCTGAATAATGGAGGCAACTGTACAACTCTTACCTGTTCCTGTATTGCCGAAGATTCCCAGATGCTTGCCGAACAGTATGTCAGGGTTTGCTATGATTTGTATTGAGCTGTCAAGAAAGCTTGTCCCTATTTCAATGCTATGCCTTGAGTTAAGGGAGAGAAATCTTCGATAAATATCATGGGGTAGAGCAAAAACATCCGATCCAATAATGGGAAATGTATTTATCCCATTTTCTAGTTCTTGGCTAAAGTCATCGTAAATAGCTGTAAGTTTTGCTTCAGCTATGTACTTAGAATTAGTTTTAAGATAAACCCCTTCTCTCTTAAAAAGGTCTTTGTCATAGACTTCAGAAATTCTGGCAACGATTCTCTTGCGGTTTGGCAGATATGCAAACACATATTTGTGAATCGATACCAGTACTGTCCGGTTAAAATAG
>DIJZ01000018.1 GCA_002421425.1 Caldifarciminota bacterium UBA5631 | reverse complement strand
GCCTTCCTATGAGGGATTGAAACAACCCCTAAAAGCGATTGAACTGCTTTCCAAATTCTACGATTTCAGCCTTCCTATGAGGGATTGAAACACCAAGCTGCAAGATGGAAGGTATGTTTTTATCTTCGATTTCAGCCTTCCTATGAGGGATTGAAACATTTCCAACAATTTGCGTTTGGTCTCCGACTTGTTGGGATTTCAGCCTTCCTATGAGGGATTGAAACAATACTTTGGTATCTATTTTGAAAAGAGATTCCTGCTTGATTTCAGCCTTCCTATGAGGGATTGAAACTTCCAAATGAATGCATGCAGAATGACGAAGGATTTTCCACGATTTCAGCCTTCCTATGAGGGATTGAAACTTTCTCCAAAACATAAAAGGGGAGACAGAGAGTTTTTCGATTTCAGCCTTCCTATGAGGGATTGAAACCTTCTGTATTTTCAGGATGCCTGCCTCGATGAGTTCGATTTCAGCCTTCCTATGAGGGATTGAAACATGCGGTATTCCTATTCTGGACAAATTCCGATAAAAAGATTTCAGCCTTCCTATGAGGGATTGAAACGCGTCAGTATCTTCTTCAGCAGAGATTCCGAGGAGCGATTTCAGCCTTCCTATGAGGGATTGAAACCTTCAGGCGGTTTTGGAGCAAATGAAGTAATCCCAAGATTTCAGCCTTCCTATGAGGGATTGAAACCTGGCCCAGTGCTGGACTGAAAGTGGAAAAAATCCTTGATTTCAGCCTTCCTATGAGGGATTGAAACCTCCCTGGATTCCCAATATTCGGTCTACTATACTCGATTTCAGCCTTCCTATGAGGGATTGAAACGATTGTGGTGTAAAAAGTGGGCTAGACCTTATAGTGAGAGATTTCAGCCTTCCTATGAGGGATTGAAACAGAGGGCTGAGTTTTCAGCTCTCCTAATAATATGCGATTTCAGCCTTCCTATGAGGGATTGAAACTGAAGATAACAGAGAGTTTGCGAGAGGTCAGTTGCGATTTCAGCCTTCCTATGAGGGATTGAAACTGACGGCCTTGGACAATGTAAAGTATAGAATTATAGTGATTTCAGCCTTCCTATGAGGGATTGAAACACCTAAATCGACATAATATTCAATAAATTTTCTAACCCGGATTTCAGCCTTCCTATGAGGGATTGAAACTCCATGTGCTGTCCATGTTTATACCCCCCGCTAAGTGCGATTTCAGCCTTCCTATGAGGGATTGAAACCGTTCAGTCTTCTCAACATTGATAACCGTGTCGTCATTGATTTCAGCCTTCCTATGAGGGATTGAAACACACCTCTCCCTCTTCCTTGGGCCGTAGTTGTTCCAGATTTCAGCCTTCCTATGAGGGATTGAAACTAAGGGGGTCATCATGTATGAGTCAGTAAAGTTTAAGGGATTTCAGCCTTCCTATGAGGGATTGAAACCGTTCAGTCTTCTCAACATTGATAATCGTGTCATTTAGATTTCAGCCTTCCTATGAGGGATTGAAACTAGTGACCGGCGGCGGGTCGCTGGAAGTAATCATAGATTTCAGCCTTCCTATGAGGGATTGAAACCATAAGACCGTCTCTCTAAACCGTCTGTGTAAACTAGATTTCAGCCTTCCTATGAGGGATTGAAACCTTCTTCCATCGTGATTTGTTTGCTTTCGTTTTTATGATTTCAGCCTTCCTATGAGGGATTGAAACAAGCACGAATTGTACGGTATACAAGCAACGGACAAATTGGGATTTCAGCCTTCCTATGAGGGATTGAAACCAGAATTTCTGACCCAGGATGAGGAACGGTTGAGCTCATGATTTCAGCCTTCCTATGAGGGATTGAAACTATTTTTCTTCCAGAACTCCAATCGCTCTAAGTTGATTTCAGCCTTCCTATGAGGGATTGAAACCTATATCCTATAACGAAGCAAGACCTCAGAGTGATTGTGATTTCAGCCTTCCTATGAGGGATTGAAACCCTGTTCAAGAAGTTTTGCAACAAGCCGTTTGTGTGTGGGATTTCAGCCTTCCTATGAGGGATTGAAACTATAGGTATATCCCTGGTTGTTGGTAACATCTATTTGATTTCAGCCTTCCTATGAGGGATTGAAACACATATTAAAATAATAATGAGGACAGGGAAGTTAACCGATTTCAGCCTTCCTATGAGGGATTGAAACGTTCGTTTCTAACCAATACCCCCCTTATCCCTTGGGATTTCAGCCTTCCTATGAGGGATTGAAACAGATCCTGATATTCCTTATATTTTACCGACTCATACGATTTCAGCCTTCCTATGAGGGATTGAAACTGATGTGTGCAAGGAAAAGTTGGGAAGTAATTTTGACTAGATTTCAGCCTTCCTATGAGGGATTGAAACACTACATGCCTTTCGTCCAATCTTTTCAGTATCGATGATTTCAGCCTTCCTATGAGGGATTGAAACAATCTATTACATCATCTCTGGCGTCATTCCTTCTGAGATTTCAGCCTTCCTATGAGGGATTGAAACTTTTCATATTCCCTCCCTTTTGCCCGCTTGCACACCTCGATTTCAGCCTTCCTATGAGGGATTGAAACATCATTATGGGAAATGGATTAATCTGCGTAGTACTTTGATTTCAGCCTTCCTATGAGGGATTGAAACCCTTCGGATAGGGATTGCCCTCCTCTGGGAATTCATAGATTTCAGCCTTCCTATGAGGGATTGAAACATTACATAAAAAATCCGGGTTCAAAGAGTTTTGTATTGATTTCAGCCTTCCTATGAGGGATTGAAACTTGTTGGGAAGTATCTGATTCTGTAATACTTCCCATAAGATTTCAGCCTTCCTATGAGGGATTGAAACAATATTGTTCTGCTAACTTTTGCAACTTGTATGACAGGGATTTCAGCCTTCCTATGAGGGATTGAAACTCGGTTTTCGGGATTACTTCAAATCTAACCTGTCTCGATTTCAGCCTTCCTATGAGGGATTGAAACGTATCGAAGATATCTTGGAAACTCTTTGAATTTGGGATTTCAGCCTTCCTATGAGGGATTGAAACAGGAGAACATACTTCCACACAAGCATTGGGTTGAAGTGTTCAGAGCCTTCCTATGAGGGATTGAAACAGTTTTAGGGTCCAACGAGGGTGCAGGTATCCCCAGTTCAGAGCCTTCCTATGAGGGATTGAAACATATTCTTTTCAGTTTGCAACCAGTCGGCGAGTAGGTTCAGAGCCTTCCTATGAGGGATTGAAACTTTAATGCCAAAAAATTCTTCGAAAACCACATTTCTAAGAGCACTACCACCACCTTTAACAAAATCAAATGTCTCTCTTACGCTTATGAATTACTAAACAAAGACACATAATTTAAAATCTGAATTTACAAAACTAAAAACTTACTTGACAAAACTTAAAAATATGTTTATAATTTTTAAACTATCGGAGGTGAAAAATGGAAGAAGCGATCAGGAAGGTGCTGGACCTCTTGGAGCAAGGGAAGCTTAGCCCTGAGGAAGCAGAAAAGCTAATCAGGGCAATAAAGGAAACAGAGTCTTCAAAAGAAAAAACTTCTAAAGAAACCTCTAAAAGTGAACGCTCTACAAAAGCTGGATTCGGTATCCCGGACATATTAGACGAAGTCTTTACAAATGTGGGTGAAACCATAAGGACTTCTATTAGCTCAGCCTTTGAAGTAGCACAACGACATCAAGAGTTTGAATCCCAGACTTTCGAAAATATAAATGAATTAAATATAAAAGTTTTTGGTGGCGACCTTGAAATAAAACCCATCGAAGGTGAGAAAATAGTTGCTTCCTTTAAAGGGAACTACAATGTTGAAGGTGACTCCCTGTACCTCAATATTATTGATGAAGGAAAACTCGAAGTTCCGCAAGGAGTTAACTTGAACCTGGCCGTTCTTGGCGGGGACGTAGAAATAAAGGGTTACTATCCAGAAATCAACCTTAACGTCAAAGGTGGGGATGTGGGCGGAGAAGTTGATTTTAATAAACTAATCGGTAAGGTGATGGGTGGCGACATTGAACTGAAAACTCCTGAAAAACCTTTAAGACTCCAGGCAAAAGTTCTGGGTGGAGATCTTGAAATTCCCTCCGTGATGAAGAAATCTGGTGACTATTACGCTTTTGGAAACGAGAACTTTAGAGAAGCAGAAATTAAAATAATGGGTGGAAGCTTTACCTTCAAATTTGAGGAGGATTAAAAATGAAGGACGAAGTAATAAGGATACTAAAATTAGTCGAAGAGGGAAAAATAAAGGCAGAAGATGCTGCCAGACTCCTCGATGCCATGGGAGAGGCAATGGCGACACCTAAACCGGGAAAGTTCATAAAAATCATTGTGCAAAGCGCTAATGGTGATAATGTGAACATCACTCTACCAATAGGCCTTATAAAAATGATCTCTAATTTTATACCAAAAGATGCAAAGAGCGTTATTGACGAATATGAAATTGACTTAAACACTATAATTTCTGCCATACAAGAAGGGGCAAACGGTACTCTCGTTGATGTAACAAGTAGTGAGGGTGACATCATAAAAATTGTTGTAGAATGAATACAGACGTAACATTTTGCAATACTTGGTTAAAGGAATTAAACTTAAATTAGCAAGGAGGTTTAAAATGATTAGTGGTGGATTAGTACTTATAATTGCAGGGATTCTCATCTGGCTGAGTAAAATCGGTATTTACACGTGGAGCTGGCGCAGGGATTGGCCGCTCATACTCGTCATCATTGGAATTCTTTCGATAGTCTCTCACCTTGAAGGTAAGAAGGCATTCCACGTAGAAATTAAGCACAAGAAAAAAGAAGAATAGGGGGTCTAAGATGGAATTTTTAAGCGTCCTTTTTATAATTCTAGTACTCACTTTGCTCTTCCTGATCACCTCCTTAAAGATTATCAGCTGGGGTTTAAAGGTGGGTATCTTTTTTGTTGGAGTCGGCTTGCTCATATGGCTCGGAAACCTTAATCTTCTGCCCATTGTAAACTGGGATAGGGACTGGCCCTGGATTTTAGTCTTCCTTGGACTATGGATAATCTCAAAACCAATATTTGGAAGAAGACCGAAGAGGGCTTTGAGAAAAAAAATTGAAAATGTTATAAAGGATTTGGAAGCTGGAAAAATAACTCCAGAAGAAGCTGAGAAGAAAATTAAGAGTTTGAAATAGCTATGGCAAAACTACCCTCAAGGTGCCCGGGTTGTGGGGCGAAGCTTGTTATAAAGACTCTGGAATGTTCGTCTTGCAAGACAAAAGTAGAGGGGAACTTCGAAATACCTATTTTCTGCGACCTTGACGACAAAGATGCTGAGATGCTCTACCTGTTCCTTAAAACCCGTGGAAACCTCTCTGAAGTGGCAAAAATCTTAAAGATTTCCTATCCCACTGCAAGACAAAGATTTGAGGAGTTTTTAAGGAAAGTAGGTGTAGAACCTGCCTATTCAAAGGACAAAATTACAGAAATCCTGGAACAACTTGAACGGGGCGAAATTACGCCTGAAGAGGCAGAAAAGAAAATAAAAGGATTAAGGTAAAAAGCTTGCAGAGGAAACGGTTTTTACGTGTAAAAATTTGCTACTAAAGACCCACTCTACCTCATACGTTGTGTAGAATCGTGTTGAAAATCAGTCTCTATCTCACTATCACCACCTTTCCTCTGCTTTTCATGAAAAGCGTCTCTATATTGTAGAAGTAAACTCCAGGATTTGGAACCTTAATTTCAAATTTTGTTTGACCAGCAGAAACATCTTCTACAACAGGTCCGTAAACTGAACGACCGGCAATGTCATAGATGTTAAATTTTGCTCTGGAGGCTAAAGGCATTTTAATATTCATTATAATTAAGTTGCCTTTAGTAGAGACTTTTATTTTGGGTTCTGTCACAACTTCGCTTACACTGGTAGGTATTACTTTAAAACTGTAGTAGTTATCTGGAGCATTTTGTGGGTCTGTAGCCTGATTTTCTGCGCTATCTGATGCCCATACATAGTAATACACACTGTCTCCAGCATTTGAAACAGCTGGTATCTCACCTTCAAATTCACCAGTACTTGTGTTATAAAACATAGTTACTTCAGCCCAGTCGCTGTCAGTAGACCTCTTGTAGAAGAGTTTGACAAGATTAATACCAGATACATTATCAGTGACCCTTGTAGTAATGTTAAATGGTCCCATATAGGATGTATCCTGCCAGACTGTGGTACCCTCTATCATTGGTGAAGTAACATCCAAAACAAAGTCAGCTGTGGTTGAGTAGTTACCGATATTACCTGCTAAATCTCGTGCTCTTACTCGCCAGTAGTACCTCGCCTCTGTAAGAGTTAATGTGATAGTTGTATCTTCAAGAGTTCTGACCTCTGCAGTGGCAAAACTGGAAGTTGTATCGATGTAGAAGTCGTAAACCACAGGTGCAGGCTTTTCTCCGCCTGTGACCAGCTTAGTTACTCTTGTCCAAACAAATGTAACAGTAGTATTGTTTACAAAGCCTCCCACAGGCCTCACAAGAGTAGGTGTATTTGGTGCTATCATGTCAACTTCAAAGCTTCTGACTTCCGACCAATCCCCAGGGTAATTGTACCTGTTGTATGCCCTTACGCGCCAGTAGTAATCTCCATTGTCAAGAATTGCTAAATATGCAGTGTCGTTTAAAAATGCTACTACAGGGCTAATAAAGTTAGGCTCTGTGGAATACTGCAATTCGTATTTGCTTATATATGATGTTGTAATTCTTCTCCAGATAAACAATACGTTTGAATTACCCAAAAAGGCATCATTCGCTGGCGAAACGAGAGTCGGTGCACCCGGTAGTTTCGCTAAATAGAATCTCCATACAGTAGAAAATGGACTCGACCTGTTTAAATAGTCAAAAGCTCTCACTCGCCAATAATATGTGGAGTCTGGTAAATTCAAAGTTCTTGTTGTATCCGAAACCCTTATTGAAGTATAGTTTACAAAGATTGGGTCTACGGAGTATTGTAATTCATATTCTTTTATTCCAGTGCCAGGGTTTGAACCGCTCCACACAAGCGTTACACTCGGGCCAATTACAATGCTATCATTCCTTGGATAAATGAGTACGGGAGTTAGCGGAGGGAGGCTGTCTACAACAAAATTTAACACTGCCGACCATTGACTTGTATTCCCTGCAACGTCTCTTGCTCTTACTCGCCAGTAATATATACCATCGTTCAGTGCGTCTAAAAAGGTTGTATCCTGTGTTGTTCTTGAAATGGTTAGTGTGTCCGAAAAGTTCTGATCTACGCTATACTGAAGGTCGTAATTCAGGACAACTTTCACATCTGAGGACCTACGCCAGACAAAAATCACCGTAGCATGAGTAAGGGTATCATTGCTTGAAGGACTTACCACAATAGGAACCGACGGAGCCCTGGTATCCACTGTAAATCTCCTAACACGAGACCACGGAGATATCTCACCTGTATTTATGTTTACTGCCCTTACTCTCCAGTAATATGTAGTGTCAGAAAGTGTAAAGTTATAAGAAGTATCAATGGTTTCATAAGTAGGTGCACTGTAAAAATTAGAATCCAGACCAACCTGCACTTGATATCTTGTTGCTCCATCAGGGAAAATATATGGTCTCCAGGCTAAAATAACGTTTTGAGAATTGAGTATTGCACCATTTTCTGGACTGACAAGCGCCACATAACCTCCATCAAATTTAAGGATGAAGGCATCATAATCGCCTCCATTATTTCCCTGATAGTAAGCGCCACCACCTGGATTGTAAACAGGAAAATTGTAAGAATAGGTATAACCCAGTACATAAACATTACCCTCTATATCAACTGTTGCGTAAGAGGCATAATCACCAAACCAAATATCTCCTTGCCAATCATAGTAATCATCTCGCCCATAATAAGTAGCCCATAGGCGTGCGCTGCTGGAACTGAATTTGAGGATGAAAGCGTCGGTAGTATCAAGCGCTCCATCATAGTAAGCACTACCACCTGGATTGTAAACAGGAAAATCGTTAGAATTAGTATATCCCACAACATAGACATTACCCTGGAAGTCTACTGTTACAGAATAGGCATTATCACTATAATTTCCTCCATAATAAGTTGCCCAGAGCCTCACACCACTGGAACCGAATTTGAGTATGAAGGCATCGGTATGACCAGCATTACTTCCCTGATAGTAAGCGCCACCACCTGGATTGTAAACAGGAAAATCGGCAGAAGATGTATAACCCACTAAATAAACATTACCCTGCGGGTCTGTAGCTACAGAAGGCTCATATTCACCAAGAATCCCCCCATAATAAGTGGCCCACATTCTTACACCACTGGAATTGAATTTGAGTATGAAGGCATCATTATAACCAGCATTACTTCCCTGAAAGTAAGCGCCACCACCTGGATTGTAAACAGGAAAATTGGTAGAAGATGTATAACCCACTGCATAAACATTACCCTGTGGGTCTGTAGCTACTGACTGGGCATAACTACCACTATTTCCCCCATAATAAGTAGCCCACAGTCTTACACCACTGGAGTTGAATTTGAGAATGAAGGCATCATTATAACCATTCTTACTACCCTGATAGTAAGCCCCACCACCTGGATTGTAAACAGGAAAATTGGTAGAGACAGTATAACCCACCACATAAACATTACCCTGAGGGTCTGTGGTGACAGAATAGGCATTTTCATCATTATTTCCCCCATAATAAGTAGCCCAGAGCCTCACACCACTGGAACCGAATTTGAGTATGAAGGCATCATTATAACCAGCCAAATTACCCTGATAGTAAGCACCACCACCTGGATTGTAAACAGGGAAATCGTTAGAACCAGTATAACCCACTACATAAACATTACCCTGAGGGTCTGTGGTGATAGAATTGGCAGAATTGCTATAATTTCCTCCGTAATAAGTTGCCCAGAGCCTTACACCACTGGAATTGAATTTAAGAATGAAAGCATCAGAATAACCAGCTCTACTTCCCTGAAAGTAAGCGCCACCACCTGGATTGTAAACAGGAAAATTGCCAGAAGAAGTATAACCCACCACATAAATATTACCCTGAGGGTCTGTTGCAACAGAATTGGGTCTATCTCCACTCTCTCCCCCATAGTAGGTAGCCCAGAGCCTTGCTAAGGGTGGATCTATTACAAGATTGTCTCTCCTACTCCAGTTCCTGACATCGTAAGCCAATAGACCGTTCTCAAATGAGTAATTCACCTTTACTTTCCTTTCGCCTTCATAAGCATAAATACTTCCGTCAAGAATCTCACCCACAGGTGTTGATAGGATTACCTCACTACCACTCTCTCTTACCTTCACATCGGCCCACTTCACGTTAAGTTTTATTTTCTCTGGATCACCTTCTGGTTTAACCACAAATTCATGGTGTAAATTACCATCTATATCGTACCTGAATACCCAGTCTATGCCGGGATAGACCTCTTTTACCCTTACAACCCTGTAGGTCTTTATGTTTGTAATACCATAAGGACAACTGGGTAAATAGTAATTCACATACCCTGGCAGTTCATCTTCAAAGACGATGTTTGACCTTTCAATCTTTCCACCCACAAGTTTAAGATCAACTCTGGCATACTCGGTTGTAAAAGATTCCTCTTTGTTTAACATATCTCTGGTATAATTACTCTCTCTTTCTGAGCTTATTTCTTCGCTCTTTTTAGAATAAATCACATAGCTAACGCCGTCGTTTTTGAAGAATAAATCGAGTCCCGGAGCCTTTGTGGAGAATATGATGTCTTTCACAGAATTACCTTCGAAGTCAAGAACCTGTCCATGGTTCAATTCAAATCCTCTATATGCATTTATCAGTTCTTGAGTTGGCACATAGGCCCAAAGGGGCAAGAAGAAGATCATTATAAATATATAATACTTAAAGAATCTAAACATATCACCCCCTCCTTAGGTTGATTATATACCGCCTGTGTAGAAATGTCAAGACTTATCACCTCAGAATTCCGCAACATATTGAAATAGCTCCAAAAAGAGCAAAATAATGTTCCTCATAATGCAAAAATTTACTAAAGGCCCTTAGAAACTTGGGGGTTATGGCATTAATCCCAATTTTTCTTGCATCTTTCCGCGTCTTGCCATTTTTAATAATCATACGACCGGGAAAAAGGGAAGGAAATTAAGCAAAAATGTTTTTGCAATGGGACTTACGCGCTTTTTGCTGATATTTCCAGCGAAATAATCTATCCACTGCTTTCAGTTTTCCTTTTGTCCGGCCTCGGCGCTGGCGCCCTTGCGCTTTACTAATAGAAGTTGATGCAGAAGCAACTGTACGTATGCTCAAAACTTTATCGGATCACATTTCTGACAAAATAAAGAACAGAATAGCCTACAAATACTTTAGCAAGCTACTTCCCTAAAATAACCTCTTCTTCACTTTCTATTTTGCAGCCTTCGACACCCAGAAACGAGTGAGGAAGGCAATAAAGCTATCCAGACTCTATTACTGCACCCTTTCTAACGGAAGCGGAGTTTTCCCATCGCATTAAATCATACACTAACGCAGTTTAACAACTTCTCTCGTAGACGGAGATCCGTTGACTTCCAGACGACATAAGTAAATTCCAGGACGAACCTTATCACCATTTTCAGTCCTACCGTCCCATATAGTCATGTATTCTCCTGACCTCTTTTTCTCATCAACCAATGTTTTGATTAACCGTCCATTTGTATCGTAAACTCTCAAGCTCACATGAACAGCTTCCCCATCTGCGCCCTGAATTTTGTATTTTAGCTCTGCATATTCTACAAATGGATTTCTGCTTCCTTGGAAAAGTACAACGGATGGTTTCAATTTTCCACCTTCTGCAATCCCCGTTTCAACAGGTAGCTTAACGAGATAGACATCGCCATACAACGCACCAAAATTGTATGTGGTTCCCGTAACAATATACCCACCATCAAGGGTCTGGCTAATGCATGTACCAAAGTCGTCTTCATGTCCTCCAAGAGTGCCCGACCACATTATATTGCCATTTTCATCCGCTTTTACAATGTAAGCATCCCAATATCCTGCACCATCAGAATAAGTTGATCCTGCTATTATGTACCGACCATCCGAAGTTTGCTGTACATACTTACCGTGATCATCCGCAGTTCCACCAAAGGTTTTAGTCCATAATGTATCACCACTTGCATTTGTCTTTATAAGATAGACATCATAGCCGCCCGCACCAAAAGAATTTGTAGAACCCACAATGATGTAACCTCCATCAGAGGTCTCTTTCACGCACCACCCCTGATCAACACCTGCTCCTCCGAAAGTCTTAGTCCACAAAGTATTACCATCCGAATCCGTCTTCAGAAGATAGATATCATAATTACCTGCACCAAAAGAGGTAGTCGATCCAACAGCAATATATCCCCCGTCTGATGTTTCTATGACATACCAGCAATCTTCATCATATTCTCCACCATAAGTGTTTTCCCAAATCACATTCCCATATGCATCTGTCTTTATAAGGTAAAAATCCCACCAACCGCCTGAACCTAAGAAATACATCGATCCTCCTACAATATAGCCCCCGTCAGAGGTTTGCTGAACAGAATGAGCATGGTCGTCGAAGGGAAGACCATATGTCCGAGTCCATATAGTGTCACCGAAACCATTTAACTTTATAAGATAGGCATCATAACCTCCACTTCCAAAGGATTCCGTAGAACCTGCAATAATATATCCGAAATCAATGGTCTGTTTAACGGCCCATGCATCCTCGTTATAAGAGCCACCCAAAGTTCTTGTCCAATCTAAATTGCCAGTAGGAAATGTTTTTACAACGAAGATATCAGACTTGTTAGTTCCAAAAGGCTTCGTTCCCCCAGCTATGATGTACCCACGGTCGGAGGTTTGCTGTACTGAATGGCCTTCATCAAAACCACTTAAACTCCACTTAAATGTCCACAATGTATCACCACCGCCACCAATCTTGACCAAGTAGAAGTCACCGTTTTCTGTAGAAGTCGAATGTGTTGTCCCTGCAAAGATGTAACCCGCATCAGAAGTCTGCCTTACTGACCAACCATCGTCATCAAACCATCCACCGTAAACATTCTCCCAATTCACATTGCCATATTCATCGGTCTTTATCAAATACATACTCCAACAGGTAGCGGGGTGATAAATGGAACCCCCAATAACGTAGCCACCATCGGCCGTTCGCCGAACGGAATGGCCATGTTCATCATAGGGCCCACCATAAGTCTTCGTCCATAAGGTATCACCGCTGGCATTTGTCTTTATAAGATAAATGTCATAACCACCAGATCCAAAAGAGTTTGTAGCCCCTACGACAATATACCCTCCATCTGGCGTCTGCTGAACAGACCAACCATCTTCTGCATTAGAACCACCAATAGTCCTTGACCATGTCAGAAGTCCAAGATCATTGGTCTTTAAAAGAAGGATGTCTTTATCGCCTCCGCTTCCTGATGCTGTATATCCTGCAATAACATATCCACCATCAGAGGTTTGCTGAACAGACCAGCCTTCATCCCATTCGGCCCCACCAATGGTCCTTGTCCATGATGTGTTACCATTGGCATCCGTCTTGATTAGGTAGACGTCAAAACCTCCTGATCCGAAGGAGGATGTCGAACCTGTAATTATGTATCCTCCATCAGAGGTTTGTTGGACAGAATGGCCATGGTCGTCAGCAGTTCCTCCAAAGGTTTTTAGCCATGTCATATAACCATTAGCATCGGTTTTAATGAGAAGAACATCAAAGCCCCCTGCACCATAAGAATTGGTCCCTCCGGTAATGATGAAACCGCCATCAGAAGTTTGCTGAACAGACCAGCCGTAATCACAGCCATCGCCACCATATATGTTTGCCCATGAAAATTCACCGTTGTATTCTGTTCTTAATATAAGGACATCTTTATTGTTGGTAAGTGAAGAATATGTTTCTCCTACGGCAATATATCCTCCATCTGCTGTTTCCTGAACAGACCAGCACTTGTCATCGTTACTTCTTGAGAATGTCTTTGACCATGTATAGGTTAACTGCGCGAAAAGATTAACACTTGAAATTAAAAACAAGACGAGTGATAGACTGGCCATTAATGGCCTGTTAGCAACTTCCACTTTTTTTCTTATCTTAGAGTTTCCCATCACATACTCCTTGTTTATTACTCTTCCACATCCCCGCTTCCGTTTTCATTTTACCCTCTTTCGTACAGCAACTCCCATTCCCTCAAGCCCGGAATGGAGGGCTAAAATCCCCTTTTGTGGACACCTCCTTTGGTGGGATGCTTCTCAGTCATCTTCTCGTTCCCGCCGTTTCTCTCAAACTAAATTCACGCGATTAAAGTTCACACACTTTATTTGCACCATGCTCGGTGACGTTAAATTAGAGTTCAGCCCATATAGATGCTGACTAACCACTTCATTCATTGGGATGCTGAGAGAATATTTGGGTCGTAGACTCAATTCCCGAGAGGCAAGCTTATATACTCTACATTGATTGCGCATTTAAAGCTTCACTTTCACGAAAAAGCCAATACTCGAAAATAGTATAGTTTTATTTGTACGTTTTGTCAAACTAATGGGATTCGCCCATCCGCCATTTTGCTTCAATAAACATTACGAAAATCAAGAGTATTCGCAATTTTGCTCATTTATCAGGTTCTCCAAAGCAATGAAGCGAACTTGCCGCAAGAGAATTTAATCTTCCTCATACCAATGAGGTGTACGTGAACACCTACCTTTCTGGTAGAACTCTAAACCCTCCTTTGAAACCCCAAGCTCCTGTCTCAATCCCTTGAATAATTCAGACATATCTTTCAATTTCGCACGCCAAAGTATATAATATACGAATGAGAAAGAGTAAACGCCTCAATAAAAATGTTGTTGCAATGGGGCTTACGAGCCTTTTCACTGACATTTCCAGTGAGATGATCTATCCACTACTTCCGCTCTTCCTTTCTCAGGTTATAGGCGCAGGTGCCACTGCCCTTGGCACTATAGAAGGAATCGCAGAAGCCACAGCAAGCCTTCTCAAAACTGTCTCAGGTTACATTTCTGACAAAATAAAGAAAAGAAAACCCCTTGTAATCATCGGATATGGCTTATCAGCCATCGCAAAACCAACCATAGGATTTGCAACCAGATGGTTCCACGTACTCTTTGCAAGGTTTGCCGATAGAGTAGGTAAAGGCATAAGAACATCACCCAGAGATGCCCTTATAGCCGATTCATCAGACCCAGAAGATAGAGGTAGGAGCTTTGGATTTCACAGATCAATGGATACCCTTGGAGCTGTCATTGGACCCCTTCTGGCATCAGGACTCTTATTCCTTTTTACTAAACACCTGACATGGGACAATGCAAAAAGCTTGAGGATGATTTTCTTACTTTCCCTTATTCCTGCTGCCATAGCATTAGTCGTCTTAATAGCAATGGTACAGGAGGTAAAATCCTCATCGGAAGGCCAGGCAAAAGCAAATTTCTCCCTCAACCTCAAAAATCTTTCAAAAGAATACAAAATTCTTCTTTTGATAATGACAGTCTTTTCCCTTGGCAACTCCTCCGACACCTTCCTGATTTTAAGAAGCGCCAACATCGGCTTTACCCCGGCACGGATCCCCCTCCTTTATAGCCTTTTCAACATCCTTTACGCAGGTTTGTCAACACCTATGGGGGCCCTTTCAGATAAAATAGGAAGGGTAAAGACTATAATGGCCGGATTTTTACTTTACGCCCTGGTTTACTTAGGATTTGCAAGGATTTCCTCACCCCAGATGAACCTCTTGTGGATTCTTTTCGCTCTTTATGGAGTCTACTATGCTCTCACCGAAGGCGTCCTCAGGGCCTTTGTTGCAGACATCTCAAAGAGAGAATCCAGGGGCTTTGCTTACGGAGTTTATCACACCCTTATAGGACTCAGTCTCTTCCCTGCAAGTTTGATTGCAGGGCTCCTATGGGATAAAATTTCTCCAAGTACACCATTCTATTTTGGAAGCTTTATGGCATTATTATCCTTTATACTTTTTGCAATCTTTTTCGGGAAATTAAACCATGAAAAAACGGATACTGTCAGGCAATAGACCAACGGGTAAGCTCCACATTGGACATCTCTTCGGTGTCCTTGAAAACTGGAAAAACCTCCAGGAGAAATATGAATGTTTTTACGAAATTGCCGATTGGCACGTTCTTACGACAAAAACCGACACATCGGATCTGCAAGAAAACATAATGGAAATGGCAATTGACTGGTTGGTTGTCGGAATTGACCCGCAGAAATCCATAATATTTGTTCAGTCTTCCGTTAGAGAACATGCAGAATTACATCTGCTCCTGTCCATGTTAATTACTACTTCGAGACTTCTACGCAACCCTACATTGAAGGAATATTTGCAGAACATTGAGGCCTCCCAAATTACTTCGAAGAAGAGATCCTTCGATGCTTTCTCTGAATCTGTTGTTTCGAGATTCCTGGAAATTTCTGCAGACATCTCAAACAAATCAAAAAGTGATTATTTAGCCCTCCTTAAAAGCAAACTTAAGGATACCTTTCTGGCAGAATTAAGCCACCATGGAATTGTGGATTCCGATGAAGAACTCACTTACGGTAACTTAATCTCCTACGGACACCTTGGATACCCTGTACTTCAGGCAGCTGATATCCTCATATACCGCGCCCACTTTGTGCCAATCGGTCAGGATCAGTTGCCTCACCTTGAAATCACCAGAGAACTTGCAAGAAAATTTAACAGTGTTTACGGCGAGGTATTCCCCATTCCTGAGCCACTTTTAACAGAATTTCCAAAAATTCTCGGGACAGACGGCAGAAAAATGTCAAAATCTTATGATAACACAATACTTATTTCCGAGGAACCAGAAACTCTGCGAAAGAAAATAATGTCCTCCTATACAGACCCTGAAAAAATTAGGAAGAATGACCCGGGGCATCCCGAAACCTGCCCCATCTATTCACTACACAGAATATTTAACAAAGAGGAAGTCGAAGAAATTGGAGAAGCCTGTAAAAGTGGAGCTCTTGGCTGTGTGGATTGCAAGAAAAATCTCTTTACAAAAGCCAACGCTTACCTTGCACCCCTGAGGGAAAAAAGGAAAGAATACGAAAAAATGAAAGAAACGATTCGGGACATTCTCAGAGAAGGCTCCAGAAAAGCTTCTGAAGAAACAAGAAAGACCCTGGAAATTGTAAGGGATAAAATGAAACTCTGGAAAGGATAATGTTCACCGGCATAGTTGAAGAAATTGGAACTATTAGAAGAGTGAGCCGCACTGGCTCAGGGGCCAGAATTTCAATCCACACAAGCCTTACGCTCAAAAAAGGTGACTCCATTGCTGTCGACGGTGTTTGTCTCACCGTTGAGGAACTCAACAACAACGAGTTTACAAGTTTCATGAGCATGGAAACCATCAATAGAAGCCACTTTTCAGTAAATCTTAAAGAAAACCTGAAAGTCAATCTCGAAAGAGCCGTTACGCCATCGTCCTCGATGGGAGGACACATTGTACTGGGACACGTCGATTCAACTGGAGAAATTTATTCAAAAGAATTAAGCCCCGAAGGTGGCATCTACATTTTCAGGGTGCATAATCCTGATTATATGAAATACGTCGTCGAGAAAGGTTCCATAGCAGTAAACGGAGTTTCACTTACCTGTTTTGACGTGAGAGACAAAACCTTTAAAGTCTCCATAATACCTTTTACGCTGCACAATACCACCTTGGGGTTTCTCAAAGAAGGTGATATAATTAACCTGGAGTTTGACATTATCGCAAAGTATGTGGAAAAGTTAGCAGGAAGGAAGTCATGGTAGAGATTGATGTAATTAAATCCTACGCAAAAATCAATTTGGGACTGTGGATTACAGAAAAAAGAGAAGATAGTTATCATAACATTGTAACAGTGTTTCATAAAATCGGGTTGCACGACATAATCACCATTACTCCTCACTGGGATTTTGAAGTCGTAGCATGGGGCGCCCCGCAGTCAAAAGAAAATATTATTTACAAAGTAAAGGAACTCGTGGAGAGCAAATTCGGTATTACCCTGACATACAGAGTGGAAATCAAGAAAAACATCCCCGTCGGATCGGGACTTGGCGGCGCAAGCTCCAATGCAGCTTATTTTCTCAGGTACCTTAATGAAAAAAGAAATCTCGGTCTTTCTACTGAAGAACTCATTGAACTGGGATCAAAGATTGGCGCTGACGTTCCTTTCTTCTTAATTAAAGAAAATGCAGCCATTGCAACAGGCAAAGGAAACATCCTCGAACCGATAAAATCAACATTTAATTTCCCGCTTATTGTTGGCTTCCCACCCTGTCAAGTTATGACTCCGTGGGCTTATGATGCCTTTGACAGAATCGGTACATTCTCAAAGTTCTCCGAAGTATACAAAAATGCAGTTAAAATTGCAGAAGCACTTGAAAATAATAACCTTGGAGGCCTTCTTGGTCTGCAAAACGATTTTGAAGAGGCAGTGCAGAGTCAGTACCCTGCAATAGCTGAGTACAAGGAACTACTTTACAATCTCGGTGCCAGAGTTGTTTCAATGTCTGGCTCTGGGAGTGCGGTATACGGTATTTTTGAAAGAATGATTTTTCTTGAGAACTACGGCGAAGACCTAAAACCCTCAATGTTTCTCGAGATAGACTAATATTTCTTCTAAAATTTTTTCAGAGATCCCTTTTCTGGAAATTAGCCATTTAAAAGCATTTTGGGCGACAGAATCTAAGGCATCTCTATGTTGGTACAGGCTCAAAATGATTTCAAAGACACCACCAATCGTATTAACTCGAATAACACCTCCTTGATCCATCAGCTGCAGCACTTCTTCTTTAATGTTCTGAAAATATGGACCAACGATTACCACCTTCTTCGCTGCTATAGCCTCCAGAACATTATGCCCGCCATAAGGCACAAGGGTGCCGCCCATCACAACTACATCAGCAATTCCATATAGTCTTCTCAGTTCTCCGAGGGTATCTATTATAAGCACCCTGGTGCTCAAAACCCTGCCATCGCTCCAGAGGGAAAATGCCAGGCCCCTTCTTTCCAGCTCCTTTGTAATAACTGACAGTCGCTCGAGATGGCGTGGGGCCAGTACTACTCTGGAAGAAAGGATCTCATTGAGAATCTTCTCGCTAAGGTCAAACACAATTGGCTCTTCTTTTTCTCTCATACTTGCAAACATAACAACGAAATCCTCACCAAGAATACTGAGGCTTTTCTTTTCAATAAAACTGATATCGGTTTCCACTGAATCTATCTTGATGTTACCGGATACAATGACTTTTTTAGGGTCTGCTCCCAATTTTACCAACCTTTCTCGGTCCTCCTGAGACTGGGAGAAAATTTTCGTAAAGGTACTAAGCATTTTCTTGTATGTCCTTTTAAGCAACATTGACCGCTTGAAGTTTTTCTCGGAAATCCTCGCATTAACAAGGAATGAAGACATACCTCTTTCCCTCACTATTGACAGGAGATTCGGCCATAGCTCTGTTTCAAGGTTGACGAATACCTTTGGCTCCATTTTCTCCACAATCTGCTTTAAATGAAAACGAGAATCCAGTGGAAATCTTATGATTGTGGCCCTTGTCCCCCAGAGCTCTGCAGCTTTGTTAACTCCGGACCCGGTGAAAACTGAAACAAGAAGTTTGTAGCCTCTTTTAAGAAAACCTTCAACAAGGGGCTTTGCTGCCATAATCTCTCCAAGAGACGAACAGTGAACCCACACATCCACCTTCTGATCTGGAATGTCCCTGACCTTCAATGGGGAAAGAACTCTGAGAGGCAGATAAGTAAACAGGCTATATATAGGTGAAATGTCCATTAACTTTTTCTGCTCCGGGAGTCGGGGATTCCAAGCTTATTTCTCAGCTTCGTAACCATCCTCCTCGAGATTTTTATTCCGGTAAGTCTGAGAAGAGACGCAATCTCCTCATCCGAATAAGGTTTACTCTTATTTTCAGAGTTAATTACATTTTTGAGCCTCTCTTCCAGGTCATCCATGGACAGGACAACGCTCATCCCCTTCCCGTAAGGCTTCTGAAAGAAAAATTTCAAAGAGAAAATTCCTCTTGGAGTGTCAGCGTACTTGCTCTTTAAAAGTCTGCTAAAGGTAGAAATGGGAATTCCAAGGGTCCTGCTGCCTTCACTCTGTGACATCGGTTTCAACTTATTTGTTTTTCCTGTTAGAAAACCAATCTGCGTATTCAAAATCAGCTCCCCAATTCTTCTCAAGTATTCCTTTCTTTTTCTAATATTCTCTATAAGCTTTTCAACTCTTCGGTACTTCTCTTCAAGGTACTTCAAAGTGCTGCTATCGGTTGCCCCTTTTTCCAGAAGCACAAGATAGTCTCTGGAAACCTGCACTCCTGGATACATCTTTTCATTTAAATAGAACTTCAGCTCACCCTCTTCGTAGCGGAAAATAATCTCAGGAACCACAAAACGAATGTGCTCTTCTTCTTCCTGAAAGAATGGATAAGGGATCAGTTTTTTGCGAAAATCCAGATTGGCCTTAAGAAAATCCAGGACTTCCAAAGGTTCAACATGAACTCCCCTCTCCCTTAACTGCATAAGTGCAAATTCCTTAAAATCTATACAACCGCTTCCGAAGGGTTCAAAATCGACTATAACTCTGCGGATTCTTTCTACCTTCTCTTCGTCCACACCAAGGATCTTAGCAAGTTCACTTAAAGGAGTCCCTAGGTACCCAAAAGCATCAAGGTTTTCCACAATTCTCTTAGCTATTCTTAAGTCTTCGGGATTCTCAAAATATGCATCAATCTGTGTTTCCAGTTTTTCCCACGGACTCTGCCCTGAAGTAATAAGATCCTCCCTCCTGTCTCCCTCTTCCTCTCCTCCATGCCACATTTCTTCTGCGCCTTCAGAAAGCTGTGCAAGATCTTCAAACTTCCCTGAAATCATCTTTAAATCTGAGTATTTGTCAATGTCCAGCATAGGATTAGATGTCATTTCGGCAAGAACTGCTTCCCTCAATTCCAGTATATCCATTTCAAGAAGAGTAACTTCCTGGATTATCAAAGGCAGGGGGAGCAACTCATGCTTGAGCCCAAGTTCGATTCTGGGTTTGCGAATCATAGCCTGAACCTTTCTCCCAGATAGATCTTTTTTGCTTCCTCGTTGACAATCAATTCCTGGCTGTTGCCTTCAATGAGAATTTCACCTTTATAAATAATGTAAGCCCTGTCGGTAATTTCCAGGGTTTCCCGTACGTTGTGATCCGTTACGAGAATACCGATGTTAATGTTTTTCAATCCAATGATAATATCCTGTATTTCCTGCCGGGTCTTGGGGTCAACCCCGGTGAAGGGTTCATCCAGAAGCAGAATTTTTGGATTCAGCGCCAGCGCTCTCGCAACCTCCAGCCTTCTCCTCTCACCACCAGATAATGTATATGCAGGCTGGTCTTTTAACCCGTAAATTTCCATCATCTTAAGATACTCTTCTGCAGCTTTCAGCGCCTCCTCACGAGGCACATCTCTGTATTCAAGTATTGCAAATATATTATCAAAAACCGTCAGCTTCTGGAAAATTGAAGGTTCCTGGGGTAGATATGAAAGCCCCAATCTTGCCCTTTTGTACATAGGCAACCCTGTAATTTCTATGTCATCAAGATAAATTCGGCCTTTATCGGGCGTAATTTCTCCCATTATCATATAAAATGTAGTTGTTTTTCCCGCCCCATTTGGACCAAGAAGACCGACTATCTCGCCGCTTTTTACATTAATAGTGATTCCTTTCACAACTTCTTTCTTTCCGTACGATTTGTGTAAATCTTCAGCCTTAAGGATTGCCATCGGCAGCTCCCTCCTTGTAATATCCTTTCACGTTGTAAGCCCTGAACCACTTCAAACTATCGGTCTTCTCACTATAGAAAAGCAATGTATCCCCTTCCAGAAAAAGTTCATTACCTTTTTCCTGATTCAAAAGAGAGGCTTTACTCAAAGCAATGGATGAGTCCATCCTATTGCCCTCCGTAAGAAATACCAGTATGGTATCACCTTTTAATAAATTTGTGCTATTTTTTGCTGCACCATTTCCAATAAGATACGCAATTCTTGAGTTACGCATATATAAAAGGGAATCACAGCTTCCTTCAAACTCTCTAGAAAATATATTAACTGCGCCCCGGGCATTGAGAACCGAATCCTTATAAGTGTAGGTTTTCGAAAAGAGTACTAAAGAGTCCTCCCCGGGATACTTCAGAAAGCTATTACCTGATGACTTCAAGTAATTCTCCTTGATGTAAAGAACCTGACCACCTGCCTCAATTGAATCTTTATCACTCTTCAAGAACACATCGCCAAAGGCAATAACCTGATCACCAGAAAGGATTACGCTGTCACACTTCAAATATTCTCCAATGCCCTCTATTTCACAATTACCATAACCTTTGAAGGTCTTATCGTTTTCATATATTCTTGCAGTCCTGCACCGGAGGTTCCTGCCGCCCTGAAATCCAGATACAGGACCAGAAAGGTCCATCACTCCCTCCTTCTGATAATACAGGGCCGCTGGAGAGGTAATGAGGGCGTCCGTATCTCGAACAACCACTCCTCCGTAAAAATTTATAACTTCCCTACCCGACTGCCTTATGATTTGCATTTCACCGCTTTCGATTTTATACATAAACAACATCACCAGAAGAAAGCACATAACATAATTTTATTGTATTTAACCTAAAGTTCAAAGACTTAAGCCAAATGTGAAACCTATTAAAACATCAAAGTTGAGCTACACCTAAAAAGAAAGGGCAGGAAGGACTGCCAATTAATAGAAGCCTTTCCTGCCCTTAAATTATTTTACTCTGCCACAACAATTCTTATAGTTTTATTATCAACGTTAAGGAAGTAAATACCCTTTGAAGGCAACTCAATTTCCATAGAATTCAGCCCACTCTGGAAATGCCTTTCGAAGGATCTCACTCTTCTTCCCGATGCATTGAAAACATTAAGTTCAAGGGTTTTTTCAGTGGGTAGGGTGAACTCGATTTTTACCAATCTTGACCTGGAGAATATCGAATTTCTGAGAGGGTTGCTATTGTTCTCTACAATACCTACATTCCACCAGTAGTCAAACCAGACATATCCGCTCCCATACTCTCTGTAAGTAACTGTGGTTCCACCCCTCGAATAATTTAGGTCTGCTCTGTTGCCAAATGTCCCCGTGGCATTGTGGTCATTAATGACAGTTCTATCATGCCAGGTAGTTGGACTATTTGCATATGCCCATACGGTTACTATAGAGTCATACCCAGAAGAAGGGTAAGAAGTCCCAAGAGCAGCACAAATATCAAACGGATAGTCAATGGAGGTTTCTACCCACGGAAACACGATATCACCATAGTAATAGTTCATAGGTTGCCAAACATTATAGGTCCATGCATTACCACCATCGGTGGTATACGCATAATGAATATCATAAGAGGTAGTATGGGAGTGCCTGTAAAGTACCCATGCAGTCTGGTTTGGAGGAGTTTGCATGCGGGATGCAGCGATACTTGGATTATACTCAAATTCGCCTTCGGTCTGAACATCCGTGAAAACCCAATTACCTGTTGACAGGCCATTGGTATTCCTGCCTATTCTCAGGATAGAATCTTGAACCACGTATGTTATATAAAAATAGTTGTCTTTTCCAATGGCTATTTCTGTATCTCTTCTGCTTCCTCCGGATATACTCACTGGTGCACTCCAAGTAGCGCCTGAGTCTGTGGAGGTCAAGGCATAGATTTGAGTATCTCCCGATGAGAATATCCTCTCATATGCAAGATAGAGGACCTCATTTTCGTCCATATCAACGGCAAAGCGACCAATAGAATCTCCCGGTTGAGCTATGTATATCCAGTCCCAGGTACTCGCGTCAGCCTTACCTCTTCTCAAGATGAGCGCGCCACTTCCTGCCGAACCCTGTACTGTAGACCT
The DNA here is from genome assembly GCA_002421425.1 of Caldifarciminota bacterium UBA5631. Lineage (GTDB taxonomy): Bacteria > Hydrothermota > Hydrothermia > UBA1063 > UBA1063 > UBA1063. Next base: position 13,083 of record DIJZ01000018.1, on the reverse strand, counting down.
CATGAAAGTGTAAATCCACGGGTTTGTTCCTCTCCCCACAAGAACTTCTGTTTGCCAGATCTCATCACCTGCAGGATAGTAAATATGATACCATTCAGACCAATTAAGTCCGTCATCTGAATAATAATGAAGAACTGTATCGTTAGTGCTACCAACTGCATATCTAAGAATCGTAACATAAGTTCTTCTGTTTGGCATATCAGCCGAATGGGATGTGGAAAGCCATCTCAGGCTAGAACTTCCGGACCTAATCAAAGCATCCGTGCCCCATAATATTTGAGAGTTCTCTTCACCTGGAATCTCCTCTCTTTTCTGGAAATTCGCAGATTTGGCTGCCTCTCGCGTTACGTCTTTTACTGACTCATCACAAATTCCCGGTGAGGATGGAAATAACTCATCCATGGGGACCTGTGATTTATCAACTTGTAGCCATGGAGCTTCCTTCACTGTTCTTACTTCAGATGGGCTTTCTGCTTTAGCAAAACCAAGAACAACCAGTAACACTACAACAATTTTAAAAATTTTCATTTTACCCTCCTTAAGGGTTATTGTAATTATGCATCCTATTGAACTCGTTGTCAAGATGTATTAGTTTCTGGGATGTACGAAATTACAATTCTGAAAGAAGTTTAGCTTCGTTCTCCTTTACAAATGTAACAATATATCCTCGAGCCTTCTCTTTGGAACGTGATGAATGCCATTCTCATCCCGCCAGTACCTAATATCCTCACCCAATCTCACCTCTTCAATCACAACTTCCCCTCTCGGCTTGCCTATGGCAATTGCATAAATAATCTCGTACTTGTCGGGAATCTTAAACAGCTCACGAACTCTGTCTCTGTTCAATGAACCCATAATACAACCGCCAAGTCCCTTTTCGACGGCACCAAGCAAAATAGATTGGGTTGCAAGACCTGCATCAATCAAGTAATTCTTTGAAATATCTTTCTCCGCAAGTAATATAATGTAGGCAGATGGTCTCTCGCCCTCTTTAGGTCCACCCCAATCTTTAAGATAAGCTGCCCAGGTAACATTTTGAAAAATCAATTCGCATCTTTCAGGAGTGTTGACGATAACATACCTCAAAGGTTGCAAATTCATACTTGACGGCGATAGCCTTGCAAGGTCAATAAGTTCCAGCAAGGTTTCACGACTTATTTGATAATCCTCATAGTATCTTCTATAGCTGCGATTTTTAACGATAAATTCCCTCAACATAGTTGCCTCCTTTTATAAAACTTTAATCATTCTTAAAAAATTCAAGCAAAAACCCTTTTCCAAAGAAATATGAAACTCTACGTTTTCTTCAAACCCAAGACTTCTATAAAAGTTTATGGCATTCACATTTCCTCTTTCCACATCAAGTACAATTTTCATACTTCCACAATTCTTTGCCTCATCCTCTGCCAATTGCATAAGCAATCTGCCTACACCTTTTCCTCTGAAAATTTCATAAACAGCAACATTACTAATATAATACTCCCCCTTTTCAAATTGCCCAACAGTATTATTGAATTTTAAATACGTGGGAGTTAAGAGGAGCATTTTGAATCCACCAAATCTTAAAAGCATTAAACCTGTGTTGAGATTTTCTCTATTCTTCGTGTTCCAGTCATATCCTAATAGCATACCTGCCCTCTCACCATCGATTTCTGCAAAAAAAGTATGTTCATAACTAAAAAGATTCTTTCTCCTCTGAAATAATTTCCTAAGGTTATAGACAATGTTCTTACCAAAAACTATTGGGAAATAGGGGGCCGAAAGAAGAAAAAGATTAACAAAACTTTGAGAATCTTCTGGCATGGCCTTTCTAATAATTAGCATAATTCAAGAAATTTATATTCAACTTCAACTCATATTTGATCAAGCGAAGGCTAAATCATGATGAAATTTTAAATCAAAAAGGAATTTCTAAATTGCCGACTTAAATTTATTTATTGATAACCGCAAATACTAAATTTCTTTCTCCATCCTGCTAAAACAAAAATCCAGACCACCACTACCAGGTATACAGTATTCCTCTCTCATCTTGAATCCCAATTTAGCGTAAAAGAAAGTTGCACTAATGTTTTCGCTTCCTAGATCAAGAATTATTTTCTTCGAACCGAGTTTTTTCGCTTCCCTTTCTGCCATCTCCATCAGAGCTTTGCCTATACCCAAACCACGGAATTTCTCATAAATAGCAAGGTTACTAACGTAGAATTCGTCTTTACTAAACTTCTCAAGGGAATTGTTGAAACTTCTATAAACCTTTAGTTTATCTGGATCGTTAAGATACGATAAATTTAACAACATAACATCTGTCCTTTGACCTTCCTTTTCACTCATTTCACAATCGTAGCCGAGAAGTATCCCAGCCGCTTCACCTTGAAAATCAGCTACTAAAACGTGACGGTAACTAAAAAGGTTGTCATCTCTTTTAAATAGTTTTTCAATTACGCCAGCAATATCATCTCCGAATATCAACTGATAAAAGGGTTCTGAAATTAGAAACAGCGATGCAAAATTCTCTGAATCAGAAGGATAAGCCCCTCGTAGATGTACATCTACTTCTTCCTTTATACTTTGTTGCATAAAAATCTCTCACTTTAAATAACCATTCCAGAGGGAACAGCATAGTCTAATTATACGTCCTTTTTACTAATTATAAAATTTTATATGCTTTTTCTTAGAGCAGTTCAGCAAAATTGGACAAACAAGACAATCCGTTTTTTTACAGCTTCTTATTATAAGCTTATATTCTCAAGTTGATACTCAATCACTAATGTTCCAAGCCTTGAATCTAATCCCATAACAGGCGCTATAACGCGAATATTAAATGAATCAACAGAGATTGAAATGTCATTTACCTGTAAAATTTCTACAGGGTAGTAATCTGCGAACCTATGTCCCTGCATACTCTTGTCTGTGGAAAGGAGTATCTTAAGAGATGCATCTACAAGCAGTATCGTCTTAAAACCCTTTTCCTGAACTAGTCTTTCCATATATTCATTAATCTGTTCAAAGTTGCCCCTCATCATCTCCTTCCTCACAGCCCAGACTAAAGGCAAAGCTGTAGCTTTAAGAAGGTTCTGAGCGTTCTCATTTACCATAAGCTGTGCTCTTTCAACCATCACTATCTCTTTCTCTTTCACGGTCTTTTCCATTTGCTTAACCTTAATGTAGCCCCAGAGATACATCCCTGCGGCAACGATTATAAGGATAAACACAAGATACCAGCAAAACCCCAATTTTTTAGACATAAAACACACCCTTTTAAATTTCAAAACTTCTTTAACAATACCACAAAACTAAAATCCTTCAAAGTAATCCAAATCAATCTTCTTAACCTCAATAACCTTATCAACTCGCACGCCTAAGTTGTACTTAATCATATAATCCACGAGTTTGTCACAATCAATAAGAATCACCTTAATATCTTTAACACTCTCAGCATACTCTTGCGCTTCTTTTGAGAAGGACGCAGTTGTTATAAATATTCCTTTTCTGGAACCCTTCCCGTGAAGCGCACCGACAAAGCTTTGGATCTCTTTTCTTCCAATGGTCTGGTTGGGCTGGTATCTTTTAGCTTGAAGATAAATATTGTCCAAACCCAATAAGTCTTCCTTTATAACGCCGTCAACGCCTTCGTCTCCGCTTTTTCCGAGTAACTTATAAGCCTCTTCAAAGGAACCACCATAACCCATTTTAACAATAAGCTCCAGAACCAACTTTTCAAAAAACCGCGGAGAGCGTTCTAAAATGTTTTTCATAAGCTCATCTTTAAGAGCTTCATTAAGCTTATCTACCTCCCTTTCAATTACCTCGAAAGGTGTTAGTTCGACAGTCTCAGTTGGCTCTTTAACCTCTTTTTGGTGACTGGAGCCCAAGTAGAATTTTTTGAACTCATCAAATTTCATCAAATACTTAGTGTTAATGACCGGTGGATTTTCTTTCAAAACTTCTAAACCGCGTTCGGTTATCCTTATATAACCCCTCCGCGGAGACTCAACTAAACCCGCTTTGCTTAAATACGTTCTCACCCACGAAACTCTATTAGTGAACCTTGGCTCTACGCCGCTGGGGATAAGTTCAGACCGTTCCTCTTCTGTAAGATTAAAGTAATTTGCCAAATACTCAATCACTTCACTAACCTTACGCTCTTTTCCATCAGAAAGGTACTCCAACATCGGTTTCCTTAACTCATCGAATTTAGGCAACATTTAAAACCTCCAAATTAGTTTAAAAATTATAAGCCTGCGAGTTTAAATTGAAAATAGGCACATAATTAGCTCCAAAAGAGGGAAAATTAAAAGGGATTCAGATAAGAAAAAACTTTTAAAACTCTCCTCGGTGGTCCCAGAATCTTTAAAACTTACACTGAACTTCCAACCTTGTCCAGCTTAATCCTGAAGCAGGTTAGGAGCTTATTCATATCCTTAAACCTATAGGAGTTTTTACAAAGCTTCAAAATCTTTATATGTAGTTGTCTTCAATTTATTGTAAATTTCGCAAAAGATCCCACAATAACGTTAAAAAAAATTCTTTTACATTCTCACTTTCTAACTTTCTAAAAAGATAAATACATAAATTAAATTTATATCCCTTAAAAATTCACGTTAGCTTACAACTTTCTAACTAAAACTACAAAATTCAAAAATGAAATCTATCGCCCGGTACAAACAACCTAATAGCCGCTGGTTCTGACAAAATATGCGTGCTCAACCACTCTTTTTGCTACAGCAACTCTTTTAGTATAGCAGCTTTTCTCTCAGCCAATCCTATAAGCAGAGTTTTATTTGCTCCCACAAGACATTCTAAAAGGAATTTATTCACGACAATAGTCTTTTAAAAATTTTTTGCTTTACTCTCTGGTTTCTGCGAAACATTTAAAACATGAAGAAATAGAATGGACTCTAAAATACAATGTCATAAACTTAAAAATGAAACGCCTAAAAAACAATTGCTTGAAGCCGCACGAATGCGTAAAACGGAAATAAATGTACATACTGTCGCAAAAATTCATGCAATTAACAACTTAAGACAAATTCGATCTATATAACGATCAATTAATTTAAAGTTTCTCTCACCACTTCTTCTCAAAACTATCAAAATCCTTCACTGGAGCAACAAATGTTGAATCCCTTATAAGCTCAAACCTCTTTTTAGCACTTTCTATCTTAATTTTTTCATCGGATTTCAATTCATAAATATTATTAGTTCCTTTGGTTTCAACTACAAAGTAAATTTTTTCGGAAATTTCACCATTCTGAACTTTTTCTACTACAATTGCCCAGTCGGGTGTGTAATTCCCTGCTGGTGTTTCTATGACATACCAGTCAGGTAGTTTTATGAATAGTTTTATCCTTGAGTCATTATCAAGTGCCTTAGCAAACTCCTCTTCTATATTTGATTCTTTGATTATCCCGTCATAAATTGATTTTTGTACTTTTAATACATATTTACCGTAACTTGCTACTTCCTCCCTTAATAGACCGACATCATACCTTTCTTCCAAATTAATATATTGAATGCCTTCAACTTCATAGTTCTTTTTACACTCTTTGATAACTTCAATGACTCTTTCTACATATTTTTGAGGATTCAAAAATAAAAGGTTAAGATTAGTACAACCTTTTAATATTTTAAGTATTGTATTTTTGGTTAATTTAGTCTCTTTTTCAATGAATGATATAAAATTAAAAACTTTTGTCATCTTTGTTTTTTCTGATGCCTCTCTAATAAATTCTTCTTTAATTCCCTCAGATTTAATTTCCTCAATTCTAACTTTTTTAATACTTATTTCTGGCTCTTTTATCTCAATTCCTTGTATTTTTTTTATACATTGTTCCACAAATTCATCGGCATTTATATTTACAAGATACTTTGCTTTCAAAGATACTCTATTCCATAAAATTTTAAATAAATCTCCCTGAATGACATCGTCTTTGCGTTTTATTGTTACTCTTTGTTTTCTCTCCTCAACAGGCGGTGCAGGAACGCCTGCTTCTTCTCGGTATTCTGTCTGTAATTTTTCTAAATATTCCCTATAACTTTCGTTTGTAATTACAGTCAACAAATTTATGTTTCTATCCTGAATCCTATTTCCATTCTGATCAACTGGTAATCTTAACCCCCTTCCAATTTCCTGTCTCTTTTTAATCTCTGAAGTGGAGTAAGCAAGTGTGCAGATATTAAATACATTTGGGTTATCCCACCCCTCTCTTAATGCAGAATGAGAAAAAATAAATTCAACGGATTCTTCTAATGAAATCAATCTTTCTTTGTCTTTCATAATCAAATCATAAGCTGACTCATCTTCTTCTATGCTTTTATCTTTTTTCATCTTTGAAAAATAACCACTATGAACTTTCTTTACCTCAATATCAGAAAACTCTCTAAATCCGTCTTGTATAAGTTTATTAAACTCTTCCTCAAACATTCGTCGGACAATCCCGTCTTCCAATAGATAATCATCCACCCGGTTTAAGAAAAACAAACTTAATACTTTAATCCCTTTTGGATTTAATTGTCTCTTTTTATCTAAATGCTCCCTTATTGTTTCCCTTATCATAATACGAATTATCTCATCTTCATCTATTGAAGATTTCCCCTCATAATTTTTCACACCATTAGAAAAAAGGATATACCCTGCCCCTTTGTTTATTTCACTTACAATGAAGCCCTCATAATTATTATTTTTTGTTTTATTTGCTAAATTATCACCATGTTTAATTGTTATTGTCTTTAACTTTATACCTTCGTTTGTTTTGACAAAAACTTTGACTTTTGCTCTTAATCCACTTGAGGTTGATTCTATTCTATTTAAAATAATTTTTTTCCTTGTCGGGTCGCCATCTTCTGTAATAGACAGTACCTCTATTTTTTTAACCAACCCCAAATTATATGCGTCATAAGGAGTTAATTTATAAACAAGATTATAAATATCCCTGTGGGTTGCAGAATATCGCAGGACAAAAAGTGGGTTCAATTGCTCAATTCCCCATTGAGTTGCTTCCCCACCCATTTTTTGGGGTTCATCAAGTATAACAATAGGTCTTGTCCTTTTTATAATTTCAATTGGTTTATCACCCATTTTATCCTGAACGTTGTGAATAATATTTATATCTTTATTAAAAGCATCTCTTGTAATAACCATTATTTGTAAATTGGTATCCTGACCAAACATACGAACCATTACAAGGTTATCCGACTTATAAGGAAAATAGGTATAGGGTAAATTATCATAGATTTTTTTAAAATGCTCTTTCGTAATATCTAAGGATTTTAAGACGCCTTCTTTTATAGCAACTGATGGAACTACAATAATAAACTTTGAAAATCCATATTTTTGATTTAATTCTAAAATAGTCCTCAAATAAACATAAGTTTTTCCTGTCCCTGTCTCCATCTCCACAGTAAAATTGTAAGGTTCTTTCAAATCATCTATATTAGATAAAGTAAGCTCATTTTTCTTTTGAATATCTTGTAAATTTTCAAGAATCTTTTCTTTTGGAAGGTCCAATGAATTAGCGATTATTTGAAATGTATAATCAAACGGCTTCTTGACTTGTCCTTTAAATATATCTATTACAGAATTTATAGCGTCAATCTGGAAATCTAACTTTGGATCAAATTTTAACTTTAACATTTTAAATTACTTTTAATCTCACAAAAGCACTTAAGTTTATTTTATCACTATCCGTTAATGCCTTGTCTAAAAAGACAAAGGTTTTATCTTTATATTTTGAAGTTCTTATTTCTTCTATAGTGTCTGGATTAAATTTATATTTGAGAGAGATATAAAAATCTAAATTTTGCGTCTCATCTTTAACATAATAAAATTCATCATCTTTAATCTTTATCTTTTCAATTTTTGAAATAAGATTCAATCCTTCCTTTAACATTACCTCATAAATAACATCTATTTCCTTCCAGCCTTCAACTAATGGCTGGTCAACCCACATACCAAGCCACTCTAAGTATTTCTTCTTTAATTCCTCTTTATCCTCAGCTGGATCAAATTCAAATTCATCTTTAAGATTAAAATTTGATTTATCTAACTTAAAAACCTTAAACCCAAAATCCTGATTATTATTTTTATTTTCTTTATTATACCTTTCTGATACTCTCCTTAGTCTCTCAATACAAATATCCGCCACGGTTTTTAATCCAAGATTTAAAGCATTTTTTCCGGTTTCACTATCCTTATCAACATGTTCATCAAGTTGAACAAGGATAAATTTTCTATTTTCTCCATCTTCTTTGTTTAAATCCCAGATAGCATGCCCGGTTGTGCCAGAACCAGCAAAGAAATCAAGGATAATAGCATCATTATTGGTAGAAATCAGAGCTAATTTCTTTAATAGGGAAACCGGTTTGGGATTTTCAAATACTTTTTTACCCTCAAAAACTTCTTGTAATCTCTCGTTAGCTATTTTTTGGGATTCTATATCATCCCATAATGTATGAATGGTAATATCAGAAACATCTCTTAAATATTTTTTAAAATTAGGAATATTTGAAGAACCCTTGAAGACAACTTTGCCAACTACAAACCAATCCTTATTATTTATATTTATCTTCTGAGCTTTTTTCTCATATATTTCTAAGAATTCTTGATTTGGGTTACCACCCATAATTTCTTTCATTTTATCAATACTGAAACGCCATTTTCTTCTAAACTTCTTACTTCCATTAATCGATGGTATATCATATTCATAACCGCCACTTCTAACTGTCAAGTCTTGAGTTGACCAATCTCCATCAGGGTCTTTATCAGGATTTATAAATTCATCTACACTGATTCTTTCTAATCCTTTAATTTTTACTAATGTCTTGTTTTTTGTATAAATCAACACATAATCGTGTCTAATATCTATACATACCGACATATTCCTTGTTGAACCGGTAATCCTAATTATACTTGCCACAAAGTTCTCCTCCCCAAAAATCTCATCCATTATCATTCTTAAGCGATGTACTTCGTGATCATCTATTGAAATAAAGATAACCCCATCATCTCTTAATAAACTTCTTGCTAAAAATAATCTCGGATAGATGAAGTTAAGCCAGTCGGAGTGATACCTACCACTTGCTTCTGTATTGGTTGTAAGTTTTTTGCCTTCACTATCAATCTGACCTGTTTTCTCAAAATAATCCTTTAATGGTTGTTTAAAATTATCTCGGTAAATAAAATCCTTACCTGTATTGTAAGGTGGGTCAATATAAATCATTTTTATTTTGCCAAAATATGGTTTAAGCAATAATTTTAGGGTTTCTAAATTCTCTCCGACAATAACAATATTTTCTGTATTATCAAAGTCAACAGACCTTTCTTTATCAGGTTTTAAGGTTCCATAAGCAGGTGCTTGAATCAGTTTAAACAAATTACTTTTCCCAGCCCAGTTAAAATAAAACCTGTCATCTTCCTTCTCAATGATTTCATCGCTTAATAATGCCTTTAATTTTTCAAAATTAATCTTATTATCCTCAAAAACTTCAGGATAAATTGTTTTTAATCCTTCTTTGATATCTATTTTTACAGATTTATTAACTTTTTCATTCATCTTTTTTGCTCCATTTTACAAAGGGTAGATTTTTCTATTTTCAAATAATTTTGGAAATCCTCCAAGATTATCAATTCAGAGGTACCTCCTATCATAATCTTATTCCTTCTGTACAAAAGTCTTTTATGTACAAATAGTATACAGCAAAAGGAAACAAAAATTCAAGTCTACGGCGTTCCACAAAAAACCTATTGCAAAAATCTTAGGTTTTGTGAAAATATAAATACCTACTTGTAACAAAACTTAATCACAACATCTCCACTAATGACGCGGGAGCGAGGCCTTTTTGCATCGAGCGGCTTTTTGTCAAAGAGTACAATTTCAAAATTTCAAATACATCTCACTAATTAAGGTGCAATTACTCTATATATATTGCATTTCTTAAGATTTTTCCCGAGATTAAAACGATGGAAAATTCCCAAATATTCTTACAAATTAAATCCTCCTCTTAACAACTCACTCCCTACCCCCAATCCAATACCGATATACTTCACATTTGGTTTTTTTCCCTTATTTTTAAATGCCTTGCTCGTCCTTCAGGATTCTTCAATCCCTTCAGCGCCACTTCGATACTATCTGTGACAATTTTTAATGCCGACAAATAACTTTGATGGCTCCAATATAGAGTATATTAAGAAAATATGACCAAAAGTTTTAAAAAGTTCTCATTTTATCCTTCACAGTTTCACTACACTCGTGGAAATCAAAAATTCCCCTTTCATCTGAGCAATATACAAAATTTCGAATTCCTCCACTTGGGACTTAAATGACCTAAATCGGGAGCCTAAGAAAAGTATTTAAAGGTAACGAAAATAATTAAGGAGACAGAAGTTACTTCAAAACCAAAAAACTCCCCTAAAAGGTGACCCCTCAAATCCCCCTTCGGGTGATTAACAGCCTGATGCTCATTAAAGAACTTCGCTAATCAAGAACTAAAAAAGTTAGAAGTATATTGCCAAAACAAAAACACTCCCCGGGAGGGTTTCGAACCCCCAACCCCCTGGTTAACAGCCAGGTGCTCTACCTGTTGAGCTACCGGGGAGTGACATTAAAATTATATTTGAATTAACACGTTTAGTCAATTCCTTGACGGTCTCACCGAGAATTACTTTAGATCCACTTAAAGATCTTGCAAAGAAGTCGGAAACACAAGACACGCTTCCACTCTTCACTACCCACTTTGGGAATAAACAATTATTAAAGACTCTTTTATCTTCAACAAGAATAGGTTTCTTTAGCTTTCTAGGTTCAAAGACGGCTGACTAATTTATTGTGCTGGCATGCTGAGGGCCTGCCTGAGTTCTTTCTCCAGCTCCTTTTTGATCTCAGGATTTTCTTTGAGATAAAGTCTGGCCTTTTCCCTACCCTGCCCCAGTTGATAGTCCCTGAAACTGAACCAGGTACCACTTCTCTTGATAATCCCGTGCTCGAGCCCCATATCAATCAGCTCACCCTCATAGGAAATCCCTTCACCATAAATGATATCAAATTCCGTACTCTTAAACGGTGGAGAAAGTTTGTTCTTCACAATCCTTACCTTGACACGGTTGCCAATGATTTCCTCACCTTGCTTGATGGACGCAATTTTCCTGATTTCCAGCCGCATCGAAGAGTGGAATTTCAAAGCCAGCCCGCCAGGAGTAGTCTCGGGATTACCGAATCCAAAACCCGTCTGAATCTGCTGTCTTATCTGGTTAATGAAAATGGCACAAGTCTTTGATTTACTCAGAACTCCAACTAATTTTCGCATAGCCTTTGACATAAGACGCGCCTGAAGTCCCACCTGGGCGTCTCCCATTTCTCCTTCAATTTCGGCCCGCGGGACCAGCGCCGCCACAGAGTCCACAACGACAAGATCAATGGCGTTACTCCTCACAAGCATCTCAACGATCTCAAGAGCCTGTTCTCCGGTATCAGGCTGGGAAATGATGAGTTCATCTACATTAACACCAAGGGCACGGGCGTAAGCAGGATCCATCGCATGTTCCGCATCAATAAATGCAGCCTTCCCACCAAGCTTATGAGTTTCCGCAATGGCGTGAAGAGCAAGGGTGGTTTTTCCAGATGCCTCTGGCCCATAGATCTCAATAACCCTTCCCCTTGGATATCCTCCCGTTCCAGTAATAATGTCCAAGCCAAAAGAACCTGTAGGAATCACCTCAACTTTGATCTGGGTTGCTTCCCCGAGTTTCATTACAGACCCTGGACCATACTGCTTCTCAATCTGCTTCAGAGTAGCTTCCAGCATCCGTTCCTTTTCAAGATCTTTTTCATCCTGTGCCATATTTTCCACCTCTTTTAAATTTTAGGGGGCGTAACTCCTTTTTGCCCCTGATATTTACCCTTTCTATCCTTATATGATACAGTACAAATCTCGTCCGATTCAATAAAAATAAGCTGCGCAATTCCTTCGTTAGCATAAATTTTCGCAGGTAAAGGGGTAGTATTGGAAACTTCAATGGTAAGATGACCCTCCCACTCAGGTTCAAGAGGAGTAATGTTCACGACGATTCCACATCGCGCATAGGTACTTTTACCCAGGCAAATTCCTATAACATTCCTTGGAATTCTAAAATATTCAAGACTTCTGGCAAGACAAAAGGAGTTTGGAGGGATAATGCAGACGTCCCCCTTTAATTCCACAAAGGAAGATGGATTGAAGTTCTTCGGATCCACGACAGTTTGATACACATCAGTAAAAATTCTGAATTCATCTGCAATTCTGATATCATAACCGTAAGAGGAAAGCCCATAAGAAATTACATTCTTTGCAACGAGGCCCTCTTCAAAGGGTTCAATCATTTTATACTTCAGTGCCATCTCTCTTATCCATCTGTCAGATTTCACAGGCATTTGACTTCTCCCCTATTCACACTTTGAGTAGCCGCAGTCCACGCAGAGGAAGCACCCTTCCTGATAAATGAGCCTCCCGCCGCACTCGGGGCAGATATCATACTGTTTCTCAGATTCTTCAGACTTTTTTATTTTCCTGTGAATATCAAGAATAGGCTTCAAAGAAGGAGATGTAGGTATTAACTCCAGCTGAACGCCTCTCTCAAGATATTTCTCAATGGCCTTTGATATGGCATCGGGAACAGAGTAAATTACTTCGCCATTTTCCTGTCTAACAGGATTTGAACTCTTTATACCCTTAAGTTGCTTAATAATCTCGCTAATGGGAACCCCTGATCTAACAGATAGGGAAATGAGGCGGCCAATAGCTTCGGTAAACGCCATAGTCTGTGAACCTGATTTTCCAAGGTAGATAAACACCTCAAATATTCCATACTCATCTTCGTTGATGGTAACGTAACAATTCCCGAGATCCGTCATCATCTTAAGTGTCCTTCCTCTCGTAACTTCAGGTCGTGGGCGGGGCGCAGTAAAAGGAGGCCTCTTGGTTTCCGGTGTACCTTTTGCGACCTTAATTACCTGTTCTTCCCTTGAACCATCCCTGTATACCGTTAGCCCTTTAAGTCCAAGATAGTAAGCCTCCCTGTATACTTCAGCCACATCTTCGGTTTTTGAATCATTT
>DIJZ01000004.1 GCA_002421425.1 Caldifarciminota bacterium UBA5631 | reverse complement strand
ACAATTTCCTGAACGATTTTCTCGACCTCTTTATCAGAGTTTATCCCAAAAACAAAAGTACAGTCCATTCCAATAAGTTTATGTACTGAAGCTATGAAGTTCTTAATTGATGCGACATTATGAGCTCCGTCAACGATAATAAGTGGTTTTTTTGAAAGAATTTCAAAACGCCCTTCGATCTTGACCCTATTAAAATCAAAACTTCTAAACCCAAGAACCTCGAGAGCAAGGGCAGAAAGTGCCATATTCCTGGCCTGGAAGCTACCTCCCTGATTCAGAGTAAGAATCTTCTCTTCAGAGAGCCCCCTGTATTTTATGACTGTTTTTTCCAGAGTCGCTTCTGCCAGGTGGTATCTTACGTATTTGTTTAGAGGGTATAAAGGCGCACAAAACTTTTCGGAGACGTTTCTTATGGTTTTGTGCACCTGTGGATGCTGACTTGCAACTATAACAGGATTGGCATTCTTGATTACAGCAGCTTTCTCCCTAGCAATCTGTGTGATTCTCTCTCCAAGGATTTCCATATGATCATAGCTGATATTAGTGATTACAGTTAAAATCTGGTTTGCGGAATTTGTGGCATCAAGTCTCCCTCCAAGACCTGCCTCAAGGACGGTATAATCGACGTTTTCTTCAAGAAAATAAAGGAATGCCATTAAAGTAAGCGTTTCGAATACAGTCCGGATCCCTCTTTTCCCTTCTATAAATGGTTTGATTTGTTCAATGAAATTTGCAAACTTCGTCTCCGAAATTTTTTCCCCGTTTATCTTAATTCGTTCTCGGATGTCTACGAGGTGGGGCGAAGTATAGAGTCCTACTTTAAATCCCTGAGATAGGAGGCCCCCTGCAATAAGGTGCGCCGTTGAGCCTTTCCCTTTCGTGCCAACAATTAGAATGGGATTTCTTAATTTTAAGTGTGGGTTCCCAAAAGTGCCAAGAAACTCGAAAAATGGGTCCAAAGACTCAACATAGCCTTTTTTCCTTTCATAATCAATGAGGGAGTAAAGATACTCTACTGCTTTGCTAAATTCCATGAATTTTTTTGATGAACTCGTTTGCTGTGAGGAGCAACTCTCTGGTATTTTCAAATTTTAATTTGATGTACGCAACTCTTAAAGGGAACCAACCAAAGTCGGTATGTTCTTTTGAAAGTGCGATTTTTTCTTTTCTAAAACAACGTGCAAGGAAATAGTGCACATCTTTTACCACCTGACCACTCTCTTTAGTGAAAGTGTAACTCAGTATCTCGTGGAATCCAGATATTATCTCAAAGTGCTGTATCCCCGTTTCTTCAATCATTTCTCTTTTCGCCGTGGCAAGAAGGCTGTTGTTGTCTCCGTGTTCAATGTGGCCCTTCGGGAAGCTCCAGTGCGTTGGATGTTTTAAAAGAAGGTAAAGAACTCGCTCGTTTTCTATTGTGTATACTACGAATCCACTGGATACTTCTTTTCTATTCCTGGCTTCCATAATTTTGAATCTTCTTTAGTCCATGGTAAATTTTCCTCACGCATGCTTCTTTTCCCAGAACCTCCATTAACTCGAAGAGCCCTGGTCCGATAGCCCTTCCCGTGAGGATGACCCTCAGAGGATGGATCAGCTCCTTGGGGTGAATGTTTTTTATCTCTGCAAAGGACCTTAAGTGCGTCTCTATGTCGGTTTTTGAGAAATCTTTAAGATATTCAAGTGATTTCGCAAACTCAAACAGATGTGTAAAGGTTTCTGGTTTTGCAAAGTTCTTTTTGACTGCATCTTCATCGAAAGTGATTTCGTCAGTAAAAAAGTAGGCGCACGCATCCGGAAGCTCTGCTAAAGTTCGTATTCGTTCTTGATATAGGGTGATAATTTCCTCAAGTTTTCCTTCGTCGAACTTTTTCAGGTCGATGCCTTTTTCCTGAAAGAATGGAGCCACAAGCTCTAAAAGTTCCTTAGGAGATTTACCTCTTATGTAGTATGAATTCATCCAGTACAATTTGTTGAAATCGAATACCGAACCACGCTTGCCAACTTTTTTTATGTCAAAGAGCTCAATCATCTCTTCGAGGGTGATTATTTCCCTATCTCCGCCTGGTGACCATCCCAGGAGTGCGAGAAAGTTTACAAGGGCTTCCGGCAAAATCCCCATCTTCCTGAACTCCAGAACCGAGGTTGCTCCGTGCCGCTTTGATAGCTTACCCTTCCCGTCAGGTGCGAGAATCACAGGGAGATGAGCAAATACGGGTGCTTCCCATCCGAAGGCCTCATACATAAAAACGTGGTATGGGGTGCTGGGTATCCACTCGTCAGCGCGCATAACGTGGGTGACACCCATAAGATAGTCATCGACGACATTAGCAAGATGATAGGTCGGGTATCCATCGGATTTCAGAAGGACAATATCCTCGAGCTCGGAACCTTTGACTTTAATAACTCCTCTCAGGTAATCTTCAAAGACGATTTCCTTATCCAGTGGTATTTTTAGTCTTACTACATAGGGTTTTTGCTCTTTTAGAAATTTTTCAGTGTCTTCAGAGGATAAATTCCTGCACTTTCTGTCGTAGCCTGGCTTCAGTCCTCGCTTCATCTGTTCTTCCCTTAACGCTGTGAGTCTTTCTTCAGAACAAAAGCACTTATATGCAAAGCCTTTTGATACAAGCATCTCGGCGTGTTCCCGGTAAAGATGAATGCGCTCGCTCTGATAGTATGGGCCCTCATCCCACGTAAGCCCAAGCCATTTGAGACTTTCCTGGATATCTTCTACAGACCCGGGGACGTATCTTGTTCTATCGGTATCTTCGATTCTGAGGATAAATATGCCTTTATTTTTTCTGGCAAAAAGCCAGTTGTATAAAGCGGTTCGAGCGCCGCCAACGTGCAAATACCCCGTCGGAGAAGGGGCAAAACGAACCCTTACCATACACTCCTTCCTTTTGTTTATATTTTAAGGCACGCGTTTTTAACTTACAATTGAGGATTTTGTAATACGTTGTTATGATTTTATAATACTTAAATGAGACCTTTTAGGAGAGCTGATAGAGTGTCACACGAAGTGTTAAAAATAATTTCAGAAGCGATTTTATTCGAAGTAAAAGATCCGCGCCTCAAAGGTATAACGGTACTTAGAGTGGACGTCTCTGGAGATCTCAGATTTGCGAAAGTGTTCTATGAATCTAGAGAACCCAACGTAGAGAAAGGTCTTGAAAGCGCAAAGGGGTTCCTGAGAAGTGTTGTTGCTCGGGAACTCAATATCAAGTTTGTCCCGGAACTGCAATTTGTAAAGGTTGAAAATGGATGGCTTTCTCAATATCTATAAAGAAAAAGGCCCAACTTCTTATGATGTTATAAGGAAACTTAAAAAAATTCTCGGAATAAAGCGCATTGGACACGCAGGTAATCTTGATCCCCTCGGTGAGGGTGTTCTGGTAATTGGGGTAGGGAAAGCCACGAGGTTTCTTGAATTCATTATGGAAGAAAGCAAGGAGTACAGGGTGAAGATCAGGTTTGGGGTCTTAACTGATACCCTTGACCGTGAGGGAAAAGTAGTTGAAGAAAAGCCTGTACCTTCTTTTAGTGAGGAAGAAATTCTAAAAGTTCTAAAGCAGTTTCAAGGAGAAATCGAGCAGGTTCCGCCGTCCTTTTCTGCGCTGAAGTATGAAGGGAAGAGGTTTTATGAATACGCGAGAGAGGGAGTTTATCTGGTGCCAAAGGCAAGGAAGGTCAAGATTAATCGAATAGAACTTGAAGATAAAGGCGAAGATTTTATTCAAATCGCAGTGGAGTGCTCATCGGGTACATATATGAGGGCTCTGGCAAGGGATATTGCACAAAATCTGCGTACCGTTGGCATTGTTGAGGAACTTATTAGACTCAGGGTTGGTGATTTTTCCATTGAAAAGGCTGTAAGGCTCACTGACGATAGAAAAATTATTGAGTCATTAATTCCTGTTGCCGATGGTTTACCAATGAAATCCTCTGTTACGATGAGTCCGAATGGAACCGTTTTTTTTCTTAATGGTAACAAAGTCCCAAGGCGGCTAATAATGAAAACGACCCCTGAGACGAGGACATTCACCCTGGTAAAGGTTCTGGATTCCGCGAATAATTTTTTAGGTGTAGGTTTCTTGACCTGGGAAGGGGTGGAGCCCAGGAAAGTGTACATCCCTGCGGAATGAAATACTCCTGCATTACTATTGGGACTTTCGATGGTGTGCACATCGGACACAAAGAAATTATCAGTACTACCTTCAAAATCGCAGAGACCTTCGGACTCGATCCGGTTATCCTTACTTTAAGTTATCCCCCGAAATTTAACAATTTTCAAGGTGAGAGGTATCTTATTACCACGGAGGAGGAAAAACTTCTACTTCTTAATGAACTCGGTGCCCGCAACATTGAGATTCTTGGGTTTAGCAAAGAAATAGAGGAAATGGTTCCTGATGATTTTGTGACTTTCTTGATGCAAAGGTATCGTGCGAAACATTTTGTTGTTGGATATAATCACACTTTCGGTAAGGATAGACGGGGCGACGTAGCGTATCTTGCCTCGGCCACGGAAAGGTTCGGTATCACTGTAACCGTTGTCCCTCCGGTAATTGTCGAAGGAGAGGTTGTAAGCTCCACCTTGATTCGTAACCATTTAACGTCCGGGAATATAAGGTTTGCAAATAAGTGTCTTGGCAGGTATTACACCCTATCCGGAGTGGTGATTGAGGGCGCAGGGGTCGCAAAAAGCTTGGGATTCAGGACAATAAATCTAAGAATTCCTGAGAAGAAACTGGTACCGAAAAATGGTGTGTACGCTGTTCTTGTACACTTAAGGGGAAAAAATTTTCCAGGTGCCTGTTATATTGGTGAAAGCCCGACTCTTGGCCTGATGAGACAGAGCGTTGAAGTGCATGTAATTGATTTTGATGGAGAGCTTTATGGAGATGCCGTAACGATAAGCTTTGTAGACTTCTTAAGGGATGATATGAAGTTCTCATCTATTGAGGAGCTTCGGGATCAAATCTCCCGGGACGTGTTAAGGTCCAAAAGACTAATTGCCGAGTTCTTTTAGTCTCTGTTCGAGAATTTTCTGCGCTCCTTCTTCGGTGTTCATGTATTCACGTCTTGCAGAAATTGTAAGTATTCGCGCCTTCAAATGGAGAATGTTCTTCTGGTATTTCTCGTTTGTTACTTTTGCACTCACAAATTCATATAGTACAACGGCATAATGATAAACACCATATGCGAGTAAAAGAAAAATTAGATATCTTAGCAGTTTCCGCCTGGTTTTAGTCAAATTTTGAGAAGTTTTTTATGGCTTCAAGTCCAGGAAATTCAGCGTTACGTCCAAGTTCTTCCTCAATTTCAAGCAGGCGATTGTATTTTGCAATTCTTTCAGATCTTGTGAGTGAACCCGTCTTAATCATTCCTGTACTCATACCTACTGTGAAGTCCGCAATTGTTGTATCTTCAGTCTCACCGGAACGGTGAGAGACAACCGCAGTATATCCTGCCCTATATGCAATTTTAACGGTTTCAACGGTCTCGGAGACAGTCCCAATCTGATTTAGTTTAATGAGGACGGAGTTCGCAATATGCTCTCTGATACCCCTTTTTAAAATTTCTGGATTAGTCACAAATATGTCATCTGCAATTATCTGAACCTTTGACCCAAGTTTTTCAGTGATAAGCGCCCATCCCGGCCAGTCCTCTTCTGCAAGTGGATCCTCAAGGCTTACTAAGGGATATCTAGAGACGAGTTTCTCGTAGAAGGAAATCATTTCCGCTGAATTCAAAATCTTTTCTTCAAAATGATAGGAGCCATCTTTGTAAAATTCACTAGCAGCTGAATCGATTGCAAGATAAATGTCCTTGCCGGGTCTGTATCCTGCTCGTTCAATTGCCTCCATAAGAAGGTCTAATACCTCTTCGGAACTACCTATTTGCGGCGCGAAGCCGCCTTCGTCTCCCACAGAGGTAACTTGCCCCCTGGACTTCAGAATTTTCTTTAATGATTGAAATGTCTCAGCGCCATAACGAAGGGCTTCGCAAAAGGAGGGAGCACCTGCGGGGACCAGCATAAACTCCTGAATATCGAGAGGGTTATCTGCATGAGCACCACCGTTAATCACATTCATAAATGGTACGGGGAGTGTTTTTGCTCCAAGGCCTCCTATATATCGGTACAGAGGTACTCCAAGGGAGGATGCAGCTGCTTTCATTACAGCCATTGATACCCCGAGGATTGCATTGGCACCGAGCTTTGACTTGTTGTTAGTGCCATCCAGTTCCTTCATAAGAAAATCGATATCTTCCTGATTGAACGGGTTCCTTCCGATAAGGGCTGGAGAGATAATTTGGTTTACGTTTTCCACAGCTTTTCTTACGCCTTTTCCGCCGTAGCGGGTATCTCCGTCCCTCAGTTCCAGGGCTTCTCTTGAACCTGTAGAAGCTCCTGAAGGCACTGAGGCTTTTCCCACGGATCCATCGTCCAGGTAGCAGTATACCCTGACCGTGGGATTACCTCTTGAATCAAGTATTTCCATTGCATGGATTTTTGTAATTTTCACTTCTCTCATATAATCTCCTCAGTACAGATAAAAGTAATTTCTATAGTCTTTAATGTCTGAAATATCTACGAACTTCTGCTGGAACTCTCTAAATGTCATATCCCAGATTCGATTGTAGGGTCCGACAGAGAATCTGGCATTGTACAACACCTCTTCATCAGAAGGTTCAATTCTTTCAAGAAGTTTTACGATGTATCCGCCAAGAGGGTACGATATGTACGGACCGTAAGTCTCTCCTGGATTTTTCAAGGTGTAAATAAATCCGCTGAATTTAATATCCCTTCCCACGAAAGGAGTGGGGACCGTTTTTGCTGTGAAATAAGATGTGGTTTCAACAACACAGGGAATTGAGAGTAGAGCGGGGATTGAATCCATCTCGACACCTTGTTTTATCAGCGACATTGCTCTGTCAAGTTCTTTCTTAATTAACTCCATTTTTTTATCGGAAAGGTACATTCCTTTAATTCGTCCGCGGACCTCGTTGTCCTCAAACTCAGGAACGCTTCCTTTGTCTTTTTTGTAAACATAGAATACTTTGAATGCATCTTCATCTTTGATAACGTCTGAAATCGTTCCTTTTCTCGCTTCTTTCACGAATCGCCTAACTGTTTCGTTCCTGAAACTGATGTAGGGAATAAAATAGCCTTCAATGTTGAAGTCCTGAGTATCAAAGGTTTCAATATTCAGCTCCTTTGCTGTTTTTTCGAACCCTTTTTTCCTCGCAGATTGCTGAAACTCCTGCGCTTTTCTGTACGCCTCAGCAAAAGTGTTTTCTGAAGGTCTAATTGCCACGTATATATCCCTAACCTTAATGCTATCTTTAGTTCTTTCAGTGAGTTGGAAAAGATAGAAGCCTTCCCTGAATCTTAAAGGGCCAGCGACTTCTCCTACTTTTAGAGGAGCAATTGCATTGTAAATTGTATCGAACTTTGTATCGGTTCTCTTTATCCACCCGAACTCTCCACTATCTTCCGAAAAGTCTCTAATGAGGTTTTCGAAGGATTCTCCCTGCTTGTAAATTTCGAGAGCTGTGCTAATTCTTTCTTGGGCGAGGGCAGTGTCCTCCGCCAGAGGCTCAACTTTAAAAACTGCGATCTTCATTGCAGCCCTGGGTTGTCGTTTGAATTTCTCTTTATTCTTGTTGTAATACTCCTGAAGGTCTTTAATCTCTACAGTGAATACAGTGTCTGGTATCTGGTAGACTTTAACCCCCAGGTATTTAATCTTAAAACGGGTGTTTTCCGTCCGATAAATTGATTCCTTCTCCTTCTGGGGGATGTTGAATGAAAGTGCAACATCCTGTATTGTAAGCTCCTGAAGTAGGTCCAGTCGGATTTTCATCAGCTGGTTGAGTACGTATTCTCTATTTCTTGGATCTTTGAGGACCTCAACATATTTGTTTTGATCAAACTTCCCATTCGTATAAAAAATAGTATCCTGCAATATTTCCTGAGGCGGGTTCATTACCAGAACCTGAGTGTATACATCATTTGAGAAGATTAAGTTTCTGTAATCTGCATCAAATTGTGACCATTTTACCCTTCTTACCACATCATAGAAGTTGTACTCCCTTATACTATTAAGCTCATCGGGAGTGAGGTTTCTATTGGGACGATTTCTCAAGGTTTCCTGTACTGCATAGTTTGTCATTCTTTCAAAATCTGTATAAGTTATTTTTGTTTTATCTATTTCGGCGAGCACCCCTTTCTGCCAGGGTTTCTGCCTTCCGCCAAAGCCAGTCAATGATGCACCAAGCTCAAAAAACAACCACATTACGAATGCAATCACCACCACCCAGAGGAAAATCTTTGTTGAGGATCTCAACTTTTGCATAAACATAAAATCAAACCTCCCTTTGTGTTAAGTATAAAAACAAAACCTTGCATAATCAAGGAATAGAACAAAGACACGTCGCTAAATCAATTAAACTTTGATTTGAGGATTTACTTCAAAAGCTCCTCAGCCTCGAATTTACGGTCTGGGTCGAATTCCTTAAGAATCGTTTCTATTTCTTCATATTTCTTGCCTTCTAGATATTCCGAAATGTAATATCCAAGTCCAGGTCCAAGCATGAAGCCCTGGCCGCACATACCCACAAGCTGGAAGAAGTTCGAATAACCCTTATATCCAACGATGGGATTTCCATCAGGAGTCATAGGATAAAGCCCTCTCCAGGTTCTACGGACTCTTATGTAATGAAGTTTAGGCATCACTTTTACCATGCGTCTCGCCACAAGGGGTAAAAACGATGAAGTCTCGCGGGTGTCGTCACCCCAAATAGGAGGGTCTGGTGTCAAACAGAAAATAATTTGTCCAGTTTTATGCTGGTAGAAATAGAAATTTTTGCTTCCCTTTTCGGGTTTGATGTCTACGATCATCGGTTCTACGAATCTTGAGACAGGCTCTGTAACACCACCCTCATGGGAGTCAGGCATAACCGGGATTTTCACTCCAGCAAGGTCTGCAACACGAGCCGCATCTCCTCCTGCAGCATTAACGAAAATTTTTCCATAATATGTTCCCCTGTCTGTTTTGACGGATTCAATCTTGCCGTCTTTTGTGTTGAAACTTTCCACTTTTTCGTTGAATCTGAATTCTACTCCGTATTTTCTCGCGTTCTTGTAGAAACTCTCGATGGAGAGAAGCGGTGAAGCGCTACCATCTTCTGGAGAGTATGTGCCTCCGAGGAGCCCTTCCGAATTCAAGGCAGGGATAATTTTTAGGATTTCATCCTTCTCGTAAAAATCAATTTTCAGGCCAAATTGCTGCTGGAATTTAATGAGTTCTTTTAGGGACTTCCTGTCCTCTTCCTGATATGTAATGAAGGCGTATCCTCCCTGGTAGTATTCTATGTCGTCGCCAGTTTCTTGTTCCCAGTTTCGGAAGATATCAAGGCTTTTTAGACCGATAATGATCTTCGCAGGCGATGAGTGAGTGGCTCTGATTCCGCCAATTGCTGCTTTGTTTGAGCCCTGCCCAGGACTTGCTTTTGAATCAATTACAAGGCTCTTAAAACCTTTCTTCCCAAGAAAGTAAGAGAGAGGGACTCCAATGCTGCCTGCTCCAATGACAACAACATCATATTCATTTCTCATTTTTCTTCTCCTTTATTCCTGCGAGGGTTCCAAGGGTCACTTCCATGAAGAGAGGTCGCTTATCCCATTCAGTGAATTCTCCTTCCTTAACCCCTTCTTCTTTGAAAAGTCGTTTAATAAGATTTGTGCATGTTTTGCCCTGACAGGCTCCCATCCCAGCTCTTGTGATGGCTTTGATTTCGTTCATATCCCTAACACCCTGACGAATCAGTTTTCTGATTTCTCCTGCTGTGACCCTTTCGCATCTGCACACTATCGCATCGTCGGGGATTACGTTTGCGTTTTTTGAAATCGGTTCTTTCACTGTTGTAATTTTTATTCCACTTACCTGTTCTGCTATTTCTCTTGGCACCTTTAATTTCACCATTTTAGTTTTTACTGGAATGGTCTTCACCTTTTCTGCATACCTGAAGCCAATTACTGTTCCATTTCCAAGAACTCTTCCCAATCTGTCAGTAACTTCTACTTCCTGTCCTGTTTCGAGAATACCGTCGTTGAACTCGAAGGGTATAGTAACAATAGGTTCACCTTTTCTGAAATCTACAAGGGTAATTGCGAGTCCCGGACATATTGCTACACACATCTCGCATCCAATGCAACCGCCGGTATATACAGGAGGGTTCATAATACTTCCGTCGATTTTAATGCTATCTCTTGGACAGATTGTAGTGCAGGGATTGCAGGGAATTTCCTGTACGCAATTAAGGACCGGGTATACCCCCTGCTTAATATTTGGGTAACTCATTTCAAAAATTTTTCCAGGTTTTGATTTCAGGACTTTTTGAGTCTCATAAAGTTCAGAAGGAATTTGCCCTTCATAGAGGCCAAGTTCTTTGAGAATTTCAAGTCCCCTTATCTTTCCAGAGAAAATTGCTGAAGACGCTTCGGCAATTTCTTCAGAATCTCCTGCGGAGAAGACTTTGATACCGAATTGCTTTGCCTTCTCGTAGAATTCATTTACGGGATCAAGTCCTACTGCCACCAGCACTGTATCGCACTGGAAAGTTTTTTCGGTTCCCTCCTTCACTATAAAATTCTTATCAACTTCTGCAATCGTTATAGATTCTACCTTTTCTGAGCCTTCCACCTTTAGTACAGTGTGTGACGTAAAGACTGGGACTCCCAGCTTCAGCAGTTTCTCTTTGTGGACACTGTATCCTCCTACTTCCGGCATTATCTCACAAAGTCCCACGACCTCAATTCCAGCCTGAAGAGCGTGATAAGCTGCGATCAAACCTACATTTCCGCCGCCTATCACGAACAACTTCTCTGCTGCTCTAACTAAATCGCGGTTTACGAGGGTCTGGAAGGCGCCTGCCCCATATACTCCAGGTAGAGTATTACCCTGAAAAAGGATAGACTTTTCTCGTGCGCCTGCAGAAACCAGAATAATTTCAGGTTTTACAAGGATATATTCCTTCTGATCCCTTAGAATTCCCACTTTACCATCTGAAAACACCCAGATGACCACCGAATTGAGCCAGATATCTACCGATGGGCATGCATTTACCTCTTCTTCAAGTTTTCTCGCTATGTCAATACCCCTCATTCCCGCATAACAAGCTTCCACAGAGCCAAAGAATTTATGGGTTTGAAGGACCAGTTTTCCACCCAGATGGTTCTTATCGTCCACCAGCAGGGTTTTAACGCCTTTTTCTCCAATTACAGTTGCTGCTCTTAGACCTGCTGGACCGCCTCCTATGATTAGTACCTGATATTGCAGTTCTTTTATATCCTGAAATTCGAAATTTCCGTTGCTTTCTGGTACCTCTGGAAGTCCCTCAAGGGGATATACTTCCATACCTTCGGAGACCTTCGTCATACAGGCCTTGACCGTTATTCCGTTTGCAATGACTTTGCATTGGTCGCATTGGCCATTTGCGCAAAAGATTCCAAGGGGGGCGTTGTCCTTTTGGTGCCTTCCAAAGATTCGGATCCCATTGGCGTACAGTGCAGAGGCAATGGTTTCACCTTCTCTGGCTTCTAATTCTTTTCCCTTGAATTTGAATTTAATTTTTACAGCAGGAGTTACTTTAATGATTGGATGGGTCCTGATTCTAAAGTCGCTCATTCCTCCCTTCCTTTTTCTTTAATAAGCAAGGTAAGTAACCCTTGAACTCCTTGATTTACCGGGGTTAAGGGTAAAATGATCAAAGATAAAGACCTTCTCAAAACCATTTCTCTTCAGCATTGTCTTAATTTCTGAGGGCTCGTATCCTCTCTCTCTGAAAACCGTAGATATTCTTTTGTAGTGGTCCTTCTCTGGGTCAATCTTTACGAATAACGTGAAGTATAGGTATGAAATTCCGTTCAGGTACCTTGATTTCCATATAGAGATTGTCTTTGCGGTTTCTTCAACCCTTGTTAAATTGTCCCATTCCGTCTTAAGGGACCATTCTGTGTTAAGGTCAAAGACGAAAGGTCCTCCATTCCTCAGGATGCGCCTTACTTGCTGGAAAGTATCCGATAGTTCGTCTGCGTCGAGGATATTGTTAAGACTGTCAAAAGTAGAGTAGACTCCATCAAAGGTATGCTCTCTGAAGGGTATTCTTCTGAAATTTCCCTGAATAAAAAAAACGGGTAAGGATTTTTCTTCAATTTTTTTCCTTGCAACCTTCAGCATTCCCAGAGAATAGTCCAGTCCAAAAATTTCATAGCCATATGCTGCCATTCTTGTACTAATATTGCCAGTTCCGGAAGCGAGGTCAAGTACTGTTTTTATAGGTTTTAATGGAGCCATTGAAAAGAGGGTTTTTATGTACCTCGCCCACTCTTCGTAATTCACTTTCTGCATTACTTCGTCATAGTATTCTGCGATAAGGGTGAAGGGATTTTCCATTGACAATAGTTTAATGGGAGTGCCTCGTATCTTCAAACACCGCAACAAGTTAATTATTCAGTAAGTGAAATTAAGGGAATGGGGTTTCTTATCTCAATTTCTCCCATTATAATTCTATTATGGACCACAATTCCGTCGACGTTCTTAAGGTGCGGGAAGATTTTCCTATTTTGAAGAGGGAAATACACGGCAAAAAGCTGGTTTATCTCGATAATGCTGCTACTTCCCAGCGTCCAGTTCAGGTGATAAAAGCCATTGAGGAATTTTACTCTCAACATAATGCAAATATACATCGTGCGGTGCATACTCTTTCCAGTGAGTCTACAGAACTTTATGAGGAAGCGCGGCGAAAGGTGCGCATGTTTATTAATGCAAAGTTTATCGAGGAAATTGTCTTTACCAGAAATACCACGGAAGCTATCAATTTAGTAGCGTACTCCCTTGCGAATACACTAAAGGAAGGCGATGAAATTGTAAGCACTGTGATGGAACATCATTCTAACATGGTACCATGGCAGATGCTGAGGGATCGTTTTGGAATTACCCTAAAGTTTGCACGGCTTACGAAGGATGGGCACATTGATCTGGACCACCTGGCGAGTCTTGTCTCGGAGAGAACGAAGCTCGTTGCTGTAAATCACGTATCTAACGTTCTTGGGGTTGTAAATCCAGTGAAGACTATTATTAATATCGCTCATGATAAGGGCGCAATGGTTTTGGTTGATGCTGCCCAGAGTGCGCCACACCTGAAAATTGACGTTGCAGCGATAGATTGTGACTTTATGGCTTTCTCTTCCCACAAGATGCTTGGGCCAACGGGAATTGGAGTACTTTATGCAAAGAAGGATATACTCGAGAGAATGGAACCGTTCCTGAGGGGAGGGGATATGATTTCGACCGTTACTACGGAGAGACCTACCTGGAACAAACTCCCCTGGAGGTTTGAAGCAGGAACATCAAATTTTGCAGATGGATACGCTTTTGGAGTTGCCCTGGATTATCTCAATGCGTTAGGGATGGATGCAATAGAAAAACATGAGCATGGCCTGGCAAACTTCACTATAAAATTACTGGAAGAGAGGGTCCCCGGGATTCATATCCTTGGACCGAAGGAAAACAGGATTGGTGTAGTCTCCTTTTACTTTGATGATATTCCTCATGACCTTATTGGAATACTACTCAATGATGAATTTGGAATTGCAATACGAACTGGTTGCCATTGTGCACAGCCGCTACATGAATTCTTTGGACTAACCGGAACTGCCAGAGCCAGTTTTTACCTTTATAACACACTGGAAGAGGCAGAGTATTTTGTAAACGCTCTCGAAGAGGTAGTAGCAAAGTTGAGGAAATAGAATGTTATACCGAGATTCAGGTGTTGATATAGGTAGAGGTGATAGCCTTGTAGAATTCATTAAAAAAATTGTGACTCTGAAAAGGGAAAATATTGGACCATTCTCCGCAACCATTGAGATTGGGTTTGTGAAGAAGTATAGAGCCCCCGTTCTGGTGACATCTACCGATGGAATAGGAACAAAAATTGATCTTGCTTTGCAGTGGGATTTTCTTGACGGTCTCGGTTACGACCTTTTCGGAATGTGTGTGAATGACCTTGCTACTTACGGTGCGAAGCCCCTATTCTTCCTCGACTACTATGCAGCAAGCCGCCTTGACCTTGATGTTGCAAAGAGAGTGATTGCCTCCCTTGTTAAGGCTTGTGAAGAATACAACTGTCCCCTTGTGGGAGGAGAAACAGCTGAGTTGCCGGGACTTCTTACTGAAGGTAAGTTTGATATCGCAGGATTTGTAGTGGGCATTCAGGAGAAATCCAGGATTCCAGCTCCTCCGAAAGTTAAGGCAGGGGACATCCTCGTTGGGCTTCCATCTTCGGGAATCCACAGCAATGGCTATTCCCTTGTAAGGGCAATTGTGAAAAAAGCAGGAATCACCGAAGACACTCCTATAGGTTGTGAGAGCGCCAGAAATGCACTATTGAAGCCAACAAGGATCTATTCAAATATTGCAGAGGAAGCCTTTAAAAAGTTCCACATAAGAGGAGCAGCCCACATCACAGGTGGAGGTATTCCCGGGAATCTCGTAAGGTGCTTGCCAGATAATGTCGATGCAGTCATCGATAGAAAAAGCTGGGAGGTTCCTGAAGTATTCAAATTCCTGCAAAAAGCTGGTGATGTACCAGAAGATGAGATGTGGAAAGTTTTTAATATGGGTATTGGATTTATTTTTATTGTCGCTAAGGAGGACCTTGCAAATTTTGAGAAATATTTAAAAGATACAGGGGAGTTTTATCTTTTACTTGGCCAGATTGTGCCTGGTCAAAAACAGGTTAAGCTAACTTAGCTTCTTGCTTTGTCTGGTGAAATCTCAGAGTGAGTGGTAATTAAACAAAACTCATTCTGTTCTTGATAGTCAAAGCCACCCTTCTTTTTTGTACCACTCCAGTGTCTCGAATAGTCCTTCCATAAGGCTGTATTCTGGTTTAAAGCCCGTTTCGGCGATAAGAGGTGCAGGGTCTCCAATCCAGTACTTTTCAGCAAGTTCATTTGCTTTGTCACTGTTTGCAATGGTAGCCTTGCAGGCGATGCTTGCGATAATTTCATTTACTTTCAGAGCTGGTCTGAATATTGCTTCTGGTATAGAAAGTTTAGCAACTTTCTTCTTGCCAAAAAGCGACTTAATTCCATCAACGATTTCAGAAAGAGAATGATATTGCGGGTGGGCAACAAAATAGATTCTGTTCCGGATGTGATTTTCCATCTCAAGTATGAACGTGATAAGCCTAACCACATCTTTTACGTACACTACGCTCAGGTACTTCTCGCCATTGGGCATGGGAAAGATCCCTTTTTTTACGTACTGGAAGAATCTAAAGGTTTCCCTATCACCTGGGCCATAAACCAGTGCGAGTCTAAGAATTATGTACGGGTATTCAAGATAGTTTACAATGTAGTTTTCAGCCATCAATTTTGATTTTCCATACCATGTGACGGGAGAGGGGGGCTCATCGAATCTTCTTGGGGCAAGGCCTACGGAAGGCCCCTGAGCACTCTGGCTGGAGAGGAAAATAAATTTTTTTAAATCTTTCGGTTTGAACTGATTTATTGCGTCTACAAGGATTTTTGTGGTCGTATAGTTCCCTTTGACGTAGTCTTCCATTCTGAGCGCTCTTATGGCACCTGCACAATGAACAACCGCCTCCAAATCCATTAAGAATTGCTGAAGAGCATCGGGAGTTTGAAAATTTCCCTCCACTTTTTCGACATCGTCCCACAAGATTTTTCTATGAGGATCCCTTACAAGAACCTTTACCTTGTGTCCTCTCTTTAGAAGTTCCGGGACAAGGTTCTGCCCGATGAATCCAGTACTTCCAGTAATTCCAATATGCATATATGAGTTGGATTATTATATTGCCGTAACTTTATAATTTCAAAGTGCAGTTTTTCATTTTTGATACTTCAGAGTGGTATGTAGCAGGTGTCGACGAGAACGGATACGGTCCGCTACTTGGTCCTTTGATAGTAACAGGGGTATCTTTACGAGTCAAGGGCGCTGATCCTTTATCTGCATCGGAGCTAAAAGGATATCGGTTTCCAATACCTATTAAAGATAGTAAAGAACTATTCAAGAGGAGTCTCGCGAGTTATCGTGTTGGTGAATCCGTTGCCATAACAGTTTTGCGGATTTGCGGGAAGGAATTTACATCGCTACAAGGAATTATCGATGGTTTATCTTTGAGGAAATTCTGTCTTGGAAACTACGGAATTGAAGATGTGGATCTCCCGGCCTTTGGAGGGCATATGAATGAGCATCTGGTTAGATACCTCTCTAATTCTTCAATTTTTGTTGAGGCCTTAGTGGTTAATATATTAATGCCTGACGAATTCAACGAAGCTGTGACAGCCCTTGGAAATAAAGCCCTCCTGGATTTCAGAAGTTTTATGGAAGTACAGAAGGCCCTGGATGCAAGGTTTTTCATAATGGGCAAAATAGGCGGAACTTCTCATTACGGCCATTTTTTTGAACATCTCGGCATTCCATTCCAGCTAATTAAGGAATCTTTTGGGGCGTCTACCTACAAACTTCAGGATGGAGAAATAGTCAATTTCATACTCCATGCAGATAGAGAATATTTGCCTGTAACCTTCGCAGGGATAATTGGTAAGTATCTTAGAGAGCTAATAATGTATTCTTTATCCCGCTCTCTTGGTCTTGATACAGAGATTCCCTATGCTTCAGGGTATTATCATGATAAAAGAACTTTCGAAGTCGCCGAGAAATTACCCAGTGGTCTAAGAGACAGATGGGTCAGACTTAGATAATTAAGAAAGACTCCTATTTCCTGTCGATCGTTCTACAGTATCCCAATTTCACGGTGCTTCTGACTTATAATTTTCGCGAGTTCATCGAGTTTGCTCAGGGCTTCAGAGTCCGGTATGCCCTTGAAAGCGACGGGTTCCAGCAGTTCTCCTTTAAAGTTTGTGAAGATGTTTTTTAAATCTTCAATAGTTTTACCACCCCAGCCGTAGGAATTCACAATGGCAAGAAATTTCGTTTTTGGTCTCAAAGCATTTGCAAGATAAGTATAGTAGATGGCAAGAGGGTGAGCGCTGGCCAGAACCGTGGGTGTTGCCATAATTATTGTAGCTGCATCTATTAGTGCCATCGCAACCTGACCGGTATCTGCCGATGAGAGGCTCATTACCTCAACTCTAACGCCATAGTCTGTAAGTTTCTGTTCCAGAATCCTTACGGCTTTTTCGGTGCTGTGGTGCATAGATACATACAATAAGAGGGCAAGGTTCTGCACCTTATCCGATGACCATTCTTTGTATGCACTTATGATGAAATCAGGATTGGAATGAATTGGGCCGTGGCTAGGGCAAATCATTGAAGGACTGAAACTTTCTATCTTTTCAATGTTTTTGGGGATCATATTTCTGAAGGGAGCCATAATTTCAGCATAGTATCTTTTTGCTGACTGGTAAACAGATGGTGTGCCTTCAGTTATAAACTCTGAGGTTGCAAGATGTGAGCCAAAAAAGTCGCAGGTAAAGGCGATTCTGCCCTCTTCAAGGAATGTTACCTGCGTTTCGGGCCAGTGTACCCACGGCGTCATAACGAACCTCAAAGTTTTCCCACCGAGGTCAAGGATATCATTCTCTTTTACAATGTGAAATTTCTCGGAAGGAACTTGAAGATGTGTCTTCAAAATCTCCGCGCATTTCTCGTTAGTGACAACAACAGCCTCTTTATATTTCTTTAGAACTTCCGGGATTCCACCTGAATGATCCTGTTCAGCGTGGTTGGCGATAATGTAATCTATCCTTTCAATTTTTAATACTTCCAGGTCTCTAATAAATTCTTGGACCTTCAGGGTATCAGTAGAGTCAATGAGTGCAGTTTTTTTGTCTCCTTTTACGACGTATGCGTTATAGGTGGTACCCTCCGGAAGAGGTATGAGTTCATCAAAAAGTCTTCTTTCCCAGTGAAGTGTGTTTACAAGGAACAAGTTGTTTTTGATTTCGAATACGGCCATTTTGTTATTCTCCTTTTTCCTCTTTTATGTATGTAGAGGCCGTTTTCGGAGTTTTACCCTTTACCTCTTTGTGATAGTAATCATAAGTCATAGGAGTATTTTCGCTCAGGATGTCGGCGTCGACCACTTCGCCAAGGAAAATTGTGTGAGTTCCTGCATCAAATTTTCCAATTACCTTGCATTCGATAAATGCACAGGAATAGTCAAGAACGATTGGCACTACGTTTTCCGTGAGCCGATAGTTTACACCGTCAAATTTGTTGAAATCCCTTCCAGATTTGAACCCGAACTGCCCAATAAATTTGAATGGAGCATCCTGAGTCAGTATCGAAACCGCGAATCTTCCGCTCTTTTCAACGAATCCGTGAGTCAGGTTTTGTTTATTAAGCGCAACAGCGACCTTCGGAGGCTCTGCGGTCACTTGAAATACAGTATTCGCAATCTGACCATTTATCCTTTCTCCGTCCGTTGAAGATACGATATAAAGGCCGTAACTGAGTTTTGTAAGCGCAAATATATTCATTTCTATTCTCCTGTTATCTTTGCAGCAAATTTCTGCAGCTTGTTTTCAAATTTTCTTTCTTTTAGTTCGTCGTCGCCAATTAACAAGAAGTCTTTTGGATCAGCTCCGGTAAGTTTTTTGAATTTTT
Source organism: Caldifarciminota bacterium UBA5631 (assembly GCA_002421425.1). Classification (GTDB taxonomy): domain Bacteria; phylum Hydrothermota; class Hydrothermia; order UBA1063; family UBA1063; genus UBA1063. The sequence continues at coordinate 57,587 of DIJZ01000004.1, read as the reverse complement.
GCACGATTTTTATATTCTTTTCTCCATAACCAGATACAGAAACAAGGTAGAGCTCCTTGCCCGAAAACTGATCTTTAAATTGTTTGAGTAATGTAGAGACTGGAGCAGGGAAATTTCCTGCCCAAATGGGTGTGACGAAGAAAATACGCTCAAAGTTATTAATGTCGTTGATAGGAGGTTCAATTCTTACCTTTTTCTGAATCAGTGCATAGAACGAGTCTCTGAAAAAGTTCCGCTTTTCGTAGTCCTTAATCTTCTCGAGTTCAGAAGGAACATATTTCTGAAGTTCTTGTGCTAATATTTCGTTATGCCCTGTGTTTGAAAAAAAGTATACTAAGCTTTTCATATTACATCCTTTTTTTCTGGCAGTCGCTGCAAATTCCTTCGAGGTAAAGCTCTTCTGATTCAACGAGGTGGCCTTCTTTGGTGTGTTTCCCGACGAGATTTACCATTTCGAATTCAATGTCGTAAACCCTCCCACAGTTCAGACATCTGAAGTGAGCGTGCGGTTCCGTAAATGCATCGACCCTTAATTCTCTGGAATCGATTCGAACAGGTTTTAGAATCCCTGCCTTTAGAAAGGATTCGATGGTGTTGTACACTGTGGTTTTTGAAAGAGTAGGAAGTTCTGAAGCAAGAGCTCTATAAATTTCGTCTGCTGAAGGATGGATCCTTTGGGTTAGCAGAAACTCAAGGATCTTAATTCTCTGAATTGATGGCTGCACTCCGTGGGCTTTCAATATTTCCTTAGCTTTATCTGTCATTGGGTTCTTCATTTAAACACCTCCCCGGTTTCCTTAGCCCACAGCAACATATCCAGATGGGCGAAAGGTATGCCGATTTTTTCTGAAAAATCCTTCAATTTCCTTTCCAGACTTACGTACGTGTTTTTGCTTATACTGGAAGGGATTTCATTCAAAATTCCCAAATTGACCATATTCTTGAGAATATGCCTATCGAGAATTGCGAGATCAAGATGTCCAGTATTTCGAAGAAAATGGCTTGCTTCCTTCATTCCCATGCCTTTGAATTTCTTAATGAGAATTTCTCGTTTTGAAAATGAATCCATAGCGTCCTGAACAAAATCTTTGAGTGATATTCTCTCCTCTTCAATTTTTTCGAGGTTATAAATGAGGTATTTTGATTTATTATTTGGAAACCTCACACCGCTAAGTTTTTCTCGTAGAAGATCTGCGTTCTTCCCTATATGCAGGTTATTTTCAAAGATTTTCTCAACGGACTTCCAGCAAATCTTTGCTTTCGATTGAGGAGTAAGAAGGCAAAAAATAAATTCCTTTAGAACCGCGCTCTCATCTGAATTGCTGCGCATTTTCTTAAACTCATTAATCCGGAGCTCAATTCTCTCCTTGAAAACTTCATATAGTATGTGTAACTTTTCAATATTTTCCATTATAAAACCTTGGAATAAGTTTAATCTTTTGTAGCTGTTCAGTCAAGGTTCAGACTTATTTTATGGCGCAAAGGTCCATGACCTTTTCCGAGGTGGGGTGCCTCTTTGATTGCTTCTTGAATATACTTTTTTGCGATGCTGACTGTTTCGGGGACTTCTTTGCCCATTGCAAGAAGTGCAGTAATAGCAGCGGAAATAGTACAACCAGTTCCGTGGTCGTGCTGTGTAGAGATTCGTTTTCCCCTAAACTCCCACGCTCCATCCCTGCTCACCAATATATCTATAGCATCCTTTCCTTCTATGTGTCCACCCTTCATTAGAACCCATTTCGGACCCTTTTTCAGAATCTCAGTTCCTGCTTTGATAAGATCTCTATGGGTTTTAATTTCCATTTTTGAAATTATTTGAGCTTCAAACACATTTGGAGTAATTAGAAAGGATATTGGTAATAGATTATTCAGAAGTGCTTCAATTGCATCTTCCTCCAGGAGTCTTGCACCACTTTTTGAAACCATAACAGGGTCCACGACAAGTTTTTCCACCTGATACTTCTTAATGGCTCTTGCCACGGATTCTATTATTGGAGCGTTTAATAACATGCCAGTTTTAATGGCATCGGGGATTATATCATTAAAAATAGCCTCGATCTGAAGTTCAACGAAATCCGGACTTACGGGAAATATTCCGGAAACGGAGTAGGTGTTCTGTGCCGTGAGGGCAGTAATCACGCTCATTCCATATACATCGAAGGCCTCGAAAGTTTTTAAGTCAGCCTGAATTCCCGCCCCCCCGCTCGAATCGCTACCTGCTATAGTCAGAGCCACTCCTCTGTAATTTTTTCTCTTATAATCCACCGGTCTCACTCCTTGCAAATTGTAGTATGTAAAGATGGTAATACATTCCTTTCCTCTTGATGAGTGAATCGTGGGTTCCTTCTTCAACAATTTTTCCATCGTACACTACGATGATTTTGTCTGCATCTTTTATGGTTGAGAGCCTGTGTGCAATCACGATGGAAGTTCTTCCTTTTAATACCTTCCTTATTGCCTGCTGTATTAACTTCTCAGTATAGGAATCTACATTTGCTGTTGCTTCGTCAAGGACAAGAATTCTCGGATTGAAAGCAAGAGCTCTTGCAAAGGACAAAAGCTGCCTTTCGCCAACGGAAAGGGATGCTCCCCTTTCTCCCAGAAGGGTTTCATATCCATTTTGAAGTTTCTGAGCGAAGTGTTGCACGTATACATTTCGCGCTGCTTCCTCAATTTCCTTGTCTGAAATGTCCTCTCTATACAGCCTTATGTTTTTCTTTAATTCTCCGGAAAAGATAAATACATCCTGTAGCACAAGGCCCATCTGAGAGCGCAAATGCTCAAGATCGTATTCTTCTAATGGGATGTCATCGATTAGAATTTGACCCTTCTGGTAAGGGTAAAATCCAAAGATTGTTGAAATTAAAGAGGTTTTCCCTGCCCCAGTGGGGCCCACGATGGCAAGAGTTTCTCCGGGATTTACAACAAAACTGATATCTTTCAAAACCCACGTGTCTGTGTTGTAAGAGAACCACACATTCCTGAATTCAACTTTTCCGCTAATTTCTTTTCTTAGTCCTCTTCCTTTTGGCTCCGTGGGTTCATCAAGGAGTTCAAAAATTCTATCGCCGGCAGCCATAGCAGACTGCATAATGTTGTACTTTTCAGAGAATTCAATTATTGGCTGGAAGAGCATATCTATGTAAGAAAGGAACGCGATGAGAGATCCGAAGGTTAACATATTTCTTATTACTTCTCCGCCACCGATCCAGATAATAAGACCCACCGTTACAGCCCTAAGGAAATCAATAATTGGTCTAAAGGTTGCAAATACATACAGTTGTTGAATGTTTGCATCAAAAAGCTCTTTGTTTTGGGTCTGAAATTTTCCTTTTACGATTTTTTCCAGATTGAAGATTTGAACTACCCTTATTCCTGAGATGCTTTCCTGGAGGAAGGCGTTTAGCTGTGCGAGTTTCGCGCGCACTCTTCTAAAGGCATCACGAAGTTTCACTCGGAACAGAATTGTAACGAAAAGGAGTGCAGGGGATATGGAAAGCACCAGCAAAGTTAATTTCAGGTTCATTCTAAACATAATAACGACTACTCCAATTATGACAACGAAATCCTTTATGAGGTAAACAATAACGGAACTGAGCATTTCAGCAATTGCAGCTACATCGTTTGTTGCCCTTGTAACAAGTCGTCCGGTGGGATTTCTGTCGAAATAGGACAGCGGGAGGTTTAGGAGGTGTCTGGAAATTGCAATTCGCATATCGTACATTACCTTCTGGGTAACATACTGAAGGGTATATCCCTGTAAAAACGAGAATATGAAAGAGATTACAAGAATTGTTACAAGTAGAAGTGCAAGTTTGTAAACTTCTCTGAGGTCCTCCTTTCTTAAGTCAAGGATGTGGGGCTTCGTCAGAATGTTAATTTTTGTTTGCTCTATGGCATACCTGCCATCAAGGGTTTTAACAAAGAGAGGCTCCTTGCCCGGGATAGTCTTCTTTGTAATGTAAAAACGGATGTCTCCAAAGGCATTCATTCTTTCAAGCTCAGCAGAGATTTCCCTGGAAAGAGCAGGCCTTTTGATCAGGGTTTTTCCATCTTCAAGTTGCACTATGTATTTTTCGAGGTCGTACTCTTTAGCAAGATCAGGCCTCGTGAGTTCTACGTAGGATGGAAGAATGTAGAAATCTATGGCTCTGCGGTTAATTATTGGCATAACGATCTGTATAGCTGCCGTAATCATCAAGAATACAAACGCGAGGGCAACCAACCCTTTGTAAGGATTCACAAAATGGAGGGTTCTGCGAAGTACTTTTCTATCAAAGAATTTCCCTGTGGTTTCTAAATGCTCTCCGGGGCCGTGACTACCGAACAATTCCTTCCTCCAGTTTTTGGAGTTCGTAAATGTGTCTGTAGAACCCTTCTCTTGACAGGAGCTCTTCGTGGGTGCCTCTGTCGGCTATCTTACCGTCTTCAAGAACGATGATTTCGTCGCAATCCATTACTGCAGATACTCTGTGGGAAACAATAAGGGTTGTTTTGCTACTCAGAAATTCTGAAAGATTGGTCAGGATTCTAATTTCGGTTTCGGTGTCCACAGCGGATAATGCATCATCCAGTATAAATATTGGTGCATTTTTTACAATAGCTCTCGCTATTGCAATGCGCTGTTTCTGACCGCCAGAAAGGGTTAAGCCCCTCTCCCCAACAAGAGTATCGATACCCTTCGGCATTGTCATTACTTCGTCATATATTTCGGCGAGGTGCAAAGCTCTTATTATCTCTTCTTCGGTGGCATTTTCTTTACCGTAACTTACATTTTCTCTGATGGTTGTGGAGAACAAAAGGCTCTCCTGCGGAACGAAGCTGACCGCTTTTCTGATTTCAGCAAGGTCAAGGTACTTTACGTCAGAATCCTCTATAAATACTGTACCTTCAGGCGGATCAAAGATTCTCGGAATCAGGTAACACAGCGTACTCTTTCCAGAACCAGTCCTTCCGATAATTCCGAGTTTTTGCCCTTTTTTGAGTCTGAAATTCACATCCATAAGCACTGGCCTGTCAGGTGTGTAGGAAAATGTCAGATTTTTGACTTCAATATTCCCCTCAATTTCAATTCTTCTTGTCGTGGGCAAATTTTTGATTTCGGGCTCGATATGGAGGACTCTTTCAATTCTATCCATAGAAGCTGAACCACGCTGAACAATATTTACCATAAAGCCGATGGCAATCATTGGCCATATCATCATTCCGAGGTAGCTTGAAAAGGCCACAAAATCTCCAAGGGAGATCTCGTTAAGAATTACTTTTCTGCCACCAAAGAATAGCAATATCGCAAAGGATAAGGTAGCTCCAAGTTGTATTGCAGGTTCAAAAAGACTTGACACTTTTGCAAGTTTCATATTCTTCCTCAGGAAAACTTCGTTGGTAACACCAATGTCTCTAATCTGACCCTCAGTCTGGGAAAATCCTCTCAGCACCTTTATTCCCGTGATGGATTCCCTGATTTTTTCAGTCAAGTGTGAGAAGGTTTCTTGAACCTCCTTAAAGTACTTGTAGTTAAGTCTTCCGGAAAAAGAGATAAGAATACTGATCAATGGGAGTGGCAAGAGGGCGTAGAGGGCGAGTAGAGGAGAAATTTTGAACATAATTGCCAGAGAAAAAGTTGAATAGACGATAATATCAGTAATTTGCACCAGCCCCATTCCCGACGCCATTCTGATGGCATCGGTATCGTTAGTAACGAGCGCCATCAGTTCACCTGTCTTTTCTTTGTTGAAGAAGCTCGCAGAGAGTTTAATGAAGTGATAATATAGCTCCTCCCGTATATCTCGTTCGACTTTTCTCGCCGTTCCCATAATAAAATAACGCCAGAAGAACCTCAGGATCGCGATTACCAATGTCAATCCGAGGATGTATAGGGCGTATACTCCGAGGATTTTCATGGTAGCCTGACCCGACTGGATGAGATTAATGCTCTTTCTTACCACAAGTGGAATTATGAGCTGGGCAGCGTCTACGATTAGTAGACTCAAAATTCCAAGGACAATTGACCATTTGTACTTAAGGAGTCTCTTGAGAATGCCTTTCATAAAAGTGCCTTCAGGATTGCTACAAGCTGAATAAGTAATATTGGAACCGTTATCGTAGCATACACTTCTTTAAAGGAAACTTTGAAGTATTCCTTTGTGGTTATAAAACAGAGGTGAAAAGGTGAAATCAACACACCTGTAATGGCAGATATGTACGCGAGATACGGGAAAGCGGGATTCAATGCAAACAGGCCCTGTAAAATTGGCGCTGTGGAGCCAATTCCTGCTGATGTAATGCCGGTAAGGAATGCCATTATCATAGGGAGGATTATCACTGGTATGATTTGAGGAACTTTATGTGAAGTTAGAAAGCGGGCGAAGGCGTTGAGAGTGTCGGTATTTTCTACGATTCCTTTGAAGAGCAGAACTACCAAAACGATCAGGGTAATGTCCGAAAAAACTGACAGTTTTAATGTTTTGAGTATGTCTGAAAGTCGTGTTTTTTCAAGTAGAAACAGGAGAGCCAGGACAATCAGAAGGGAATATTTCAAATCGATTTTCAGGAAGATCATAACGATAATCAAAATGACAGGCGTTAAGGCAGAAAGGAGATTTAAAAGGATCTCCTTTGGTTGAATTTTGATTCTTTCTTTGTTTCCGTTGGGTTTTACTTTTACAAAAATTAGCACAAGCCCAATTATTACAGCGATGGTGAAATATAGAAGGGTCGCAAGAATAAAGTTTTTGAGTGGAATTCCAGCAATGCCCGCAGCTAAAATAAGTGCGCCATAAAGAGGCCAGGAGAATTCACAAACATGCCTGAACCAGTAATTGAAGAAGAAAATCCATTTTTTCCTGGCACCCAGACTTTCACCTGCAGTTCTGGTGAGTTCAGCTGTAAGCATTGCTCCTGCGGGCATCGGAAGAAGCCCAAAGATTATCGGGGGAACTACCATGGAGTATCTGATATCGCCTGAAATCGATGAGACCAGCTTCAACACTTTTTTATCATACTGGTTTACCTTGAACGTCTGCGTTACTGCCTGGACTAAAATGACGAGGGTTAAGAGATTGAAGAAGCTGTAGTCAAAAAGTTTTGGTATGCTACTTACCTGAAATTTCCCAAGAACGCTAAAAATAATAGCGAGAGTGAAGATGAAGAATGTAGTGCCAACGATTTTGGAGCTTTTTAGCATTTCTTGCTGGAAGCGTATTCGGGCAGTTTGTCCCGCATCTTTGAAATAAACTGAAGCAACTTCTCCTTTTCTTCATCGGTGAAATCCAGCATCAGCTTTCTGAGAAATTCTACTCTTTTGTCAATTACTCTCTGTATTACTTCTTCGCCTTGAGGAGTAAGTACAACAATTTCGCTTCTTCTATCGGCTTCAACTTTGGCTCTTTTAACGAACCTTCTTTTTTCGAGTCTTTCTACAATTCCCGAAATTGTACTCTTTGCAAGGTAAAGATCCTTTGCAAGATTTGTCTGGTTAAGTGGACCACAGAAGTACAGATGTACCATCAGATTGAATTGTGGGGGAGTTAGGTTTATTTCTTTCAAAGCAGTTCTTCCCTCTTTCGTAACCTGTGCATATACTTCCCTCATTACCCTTTCAATATCTTTCTCAATCATAATAAACCTCCTGTTCGTGTTGCTAACAATTTTAATTTAAGAGCTGTGTCAAGTCAAAAGGTGATGTTATTCCCCCAGTAGTTTTGGCAGAGGTTGTTCAAAGACCAAAGAGACCCAGAAATACATGGCACGGCGAGAAAGCGGCACATTCAAAAAACTTACGCTTTGTTGTATAATTTTGAGGAAATCGAAAAATTCAAAGGAGCAAGAATGGAGTCCATAAGACAGATATTTAAAATTGGTCATGGGCCTTCATCTTCTCATACAATGGGACCCGTCCGAGCGCTTCAACGGTTCCTGGAGGAATTTCCACGCGTAAAATCACTAAATGTGACTCTTTATGGTACCCTTGCAGCTACAGGGAAAGGTCATTTAACCCATGATGCCCTGAAAAAGGCTTTCCCCGGTGTTATTGAAATTCTAAACAAACCCGATGTATTTTTGCCCCTGCATCCAAATGCGATGGAATTTAAAGGGTTTGACAATGATAACAAACTGGTGGGACAGGAAACGTATTACAGTGTCGGTGGCGGTATTGTGAAGACTGAAAAAGAATTCTTTGTTAAAGAAGACGTATTTCCTTTAAATCGAATGGAGGATATTCTGGATTGGTCCGAGGAAACCGGGAAAAGTTTGTGGGAATTCGTTGAGGATTATGAGGGTAAGGAAATCTGGGGCTTTCTGAGAGAAGTGTGGAATGTGATGAAAGACTCGGTGGAAAGAGGGTTAAACCGCGAAGGTGTACTGCCGGGGGAACTTCATCTACCAAGAAAGGCGTGGTCATATTATATAAAGGCTGTGAATTCAACGAGGATTGCAGGCTTAAAAGGTCGGGTATTTGCATACGCACTGGCAGTGTCGGAGGAGAATGCAGATGGTGGACTAATAGTCACTGCACCAACTTGTGGATCCTGTGGCGTTCTTCCCGCTGTACTGTTCTTCCTAATGGAAGAGTATCATCTCCCCGAAGAAAAGATCTTGAGAGGCTTAGCAACTGCTGGTTTGATTGGTGCCCTTGTCAGAGAGAATGCTTCCATTTCTGGTGCTGAAGTCGGTTGCCAGGGAGAGGTTGGAGTTGCTTGCTCAATGGCGGCTGCTGCAGCAACACAAATTCTTGGTGGTACCGTATTCCAGATTGAATATGCTGCAGAGATGGGGATTGAGCATCATTTAGGGCTTACCTGCGACCCTGTTCTCGGGTATGTTCAAATTCCCTGTATTGAGCGAAACGCAGTGGCAGCTTTGAGAGCTCTTGAGTGCGCCACATATTCATTACTTTCTGACGGACGGCATATGATTTCCTTTGATGCTGTTGTAAATACGATGAAGGAGACAGGGAAAGATCTTCCGTCAGCTTACAAAGAAACTGCAAGCGGAGGTCTTGCACTTCACTGGAGAGACAGGAAAAGGAAGAAGAATGAAAATTCTGCTTGAAGCACTGTATGTGTTCTACATTCTGGTTCCCATGGATAGATCCCAATTCGACCATTTACGGGCCTATGGTGTGGTTTACAACTCTCTTCGCGCTGGATCAAAGGCAGAGTGGATTCTAAATTACCGTGGTGGTTCCTTTCTGCTGGAGGACGCTGATGTTACAAGGGAACTCCTGAAGATCACTGGAGTTTCCTACGAAGAAATCCCTGAAGAAGAGGTGGTTGCAATAAAGGAACAAACAAAAGAAAAGAATATGGAGAGTATTATTCTCGAGAACCCTCCCAAAATTGGTGTTTATGCTCCTCCATATTATGAACCCTGGGATGATCCTGTGATAATGGTTCTGGAGTATGCACAGATTCCTTACACCCGTATCTACGATGAAGAAATTTTAGGAGGGAAACTTCAAGAATTTGATTGGGTTCACCTTCATCATGAAGACTTTACAGGACAATTTGGGAAATTTTATGCTAACTACGGGAATACCGAATGGTATAAGAAGCAGGTTGAATTCAAGCAAGTACTGGCGAGAAAGCTCGGATTTTCGAACGTTGTTACTCTGGAACGAGCTGTGGCGAAAAGATTGTATGAATATGTGTCCTCAGGTAAGTATCTCTTTGCGATGTGTTCTGCACCAATAACTCTGGATATTTCCCTTGCCTCAGAAGGAGTTGATATTGCTGATGTTCCCTTTGATGGGACACCTTTTGATCCTCTGGCAAGTAATAAGCTTGATTATTCAAAGACCTTTGCTTTTAAGGATTTCAGGGTTTTTTCGCAGTACTATATCTATGAACATTCTGACGTTGACATGACTCTGGAAGTCGCCCAGTGGGGAGAAGATTCTTACTTCCTTCTGAGGGAATTCTCCGCGAAGGTTGATGTGATTCCTGGTATCCTTACACAAAATCATACGAGAGTAATTAAGGAATTTCTCGGTCAGGATACTGGTTTCAGAAGAAGCAAATTGAAGGGTGACATTGTTATTCTGGGTGATCTGCCAAATACCGAGTATGTGAAGTATATTTACGGAGAGCTTGGAAAGGGCTTCTTCAGTTTCCTGGGCGGGCATGACCCAGAAGATTATCAGCATTTTGTGGGTGACCCTCCTACTGATGTTGCAAAATACAAAAATTCACCGGGTTACAGACTGATCTTGAATAACATTCTTCTCCCTTCTGCACAGAAAAAGAGGTTAAAAACCTGAATTTTCAGGTCTGCTGTAAGATTTCTTCGACGTACCACTGCACTGGTAAAAAGACTCAGAGAAATCGTTAAATTGGCACGAGTTAAGAATCAATTAGTTTTTAGACTCCCTTAATTAGTGCAAACGGTTCATATTCGGTATAAAGTGAGGAATAGCTCTTTCTAACTTGTAAACAGGTTGCAAAAGGAAATTATTAGTCTAATCCCACGTAAGGATATTTTCCGGAGGAATGAACCGTTTCAATCTCGCATCAGGATTCACTGCATAGCACGTTCCGGTCATTTTCAGAAAATGAAGGTCGTTGTAAGAATCTCCAAAGGAGATAGACTCTTTAAGGTCGATATTCTGTTCTTCAGCAAGCTTCCGTACTATTTTAGCTTTGTTTTTCCCGTACGGAATTGTTGAAATAATACGTCCGGTAAGCTTTCCGTGGCGTACTTCGAGATTAGATGAAAACACTCCATTGAAATTAAGTATTGAATTGATTGCCTCAGCAATAAAATGTGGAGTTCCAGTTATCAGAAATAATTGAAATTCCTCCTTTCTCTTTTCCTGGAGATATTCGAGGGCTTTCTTTGATAAGAAATTCTCAAAACTCTTAAGCTTTCGCTGAATCACTATCTGCAGAGGCCTGAGCTTAATCCCCTGATAGTAGGCCTTCGAATTCTTAAAGTTTCTGTAGCGAAATAGGGACTCCAGGAACCATATTACTAAACCGGATGGAGAAAAGCAGAACTTCTTGAAAAGAGTTACGAGTAGTCTGCTTTCTGATGATGGGTTTGGAATCAACGTACCGTCTAAATCAAAGAAGCAGGCCTTATTCATTTGTTTTTCAGATAAGGCCATGCTTCAAGAATTACAGGAAGTCCACGTACAAGGCATATAATCAGTGCAAGCCAGGCAAACCCAAGTGCAACTGAGTGAATTGAAAAGTTCAATTTTCCATGAATGGTGAGCAGATCTATTCCAAGAAGGGTAAACGCAACGGCTTTTGCAAGTGCGTAGCCTGTCCTGAAATACCCTGATGTTACAACAAACCTTGCAATCTTATTAGAGTGAATTTCGTAAGGTTTTACGCCCTGTTTGAAGGCAGATTGCCTCACCGTGTCAACAAGTACATCCCTTGAAATTACAATGACAGGAAACCAGAAAGATAGAAGGCCTTTTACTGCAAAGAATATCCAGAAAATGAATTCAACAATCCTGTCACCGGTGATATCGAGAATTGCACCTATTTCTGATTCTACTCCAAACTTTCTTGCCAGGAAGCCATCCAGAAAGTCGGTGAATATTATTACCACAATGAAAATACACGCTAAAAACGTGGTTGTGTACCTTGCTTGATCCAGTAAAAACAGCGTTAAGAAACTAAGAAGCACCCTGAGTATTGTAATCAGATTCGGTATATTCTTTTTCATCTCACTTTGACAAACTTCTTCAAAATTACTTTCGCATCAAATTTACATTCTAAAAAGTATACACCGCCTTTTATGTTATTTAAAGAGACTGATACCGTTGACTCTTTTTTTTGAGCTGAAACCTTAGCAAATCGCACTCGCCTGCCTGATACATCGTAGATACTGAGAAATATCTCAGGATTTTCTGAACCCAGTAGAAGAATCTTAAGCTCATTTTCCATAACAATTGTGTTCAGCACGACCCTCGGAGTGTTAAAAGAATCGACGACTTCTGTGGAATTCAAGTGCAGTATAAAGAATTCTGAAAGTTCTATGTGCCCATTTGGATTTGTCGGTCGAGGGACCTGCCACTGAAGAGAACCCCCATCCTGAGTTGCATAAGATCCTACTGCAATGAATATGGAGTCCAGTGAATAATGATTTTCGAAAATTGAGAGATCTACTACCCCTTCCAGATATCCGAGATCTGAAATGGAAGAAGCACAATGGAAGTGTACAGAATCGCTTATCAGATTGCCAGTTGAATCAAACCACCCTGCGAAGTTGTTATTGTCCTCGTCAGCCAGGAACAGATGGAATCTTCCTACTTGTCCTGATTTTGCCCATGGCGCGGCCACCATAGTCGATGGATTAAAGGAAAGAAATATGAAGTGATCGTTGAAAAAATTTCCAGACTGTCCGGAGGTTGCATTTCCCGCAGCTTCAGTGGCAAGGTAAAGTTTTCTTAGGTTTTCGTCGTAGTATCCATAGAGGTGCATTCCTGGATTTTCAGCGAAGAGCCATGCAATCCTGTCCAGTTCTCCATCCATAATGAAATCCTGAAATCCGACAGTGTATGAGTAATTATTGCCATTGTTATTGTCCCAGGACTCGTTGTGAGCGGTGGAACCATCCCGGGCACAAATAGCAAAGAAAACTCTCGTACCGGTTGGATATGGAGGGATAAAAACTCCATACAAATTTGGGTCCGCCACTCCGTTGTTGTTGTAATCTCTGAGATTTCCATCGTCAGGGAACATCTGAAGGTCGGAGTAACTTTGCCAGTTATTGTGTGTATATCTTACCCACGCCCCCTGGATCCCTGATGGGTCCATTATGGTGGAAGTTACCAGGACGCTATCTGTTTGAAGTATATTTTCATTTGGCGAAAAAGTGGTATTCCAGATCCTTGGCCCTTCAAGGTCTCCCGGACCGGGGACATCAATTTCAGGGTCTCCTTTTCCAGCATAGAAATAGAAAGAATAGCTGCCTGAACGGCCTCCCAGTTCTATTAATTCTGCACCTGAAGCCATCCTTCCGAGGAAGTTAAAAATTAATCCCTGTCCCGATGGATAAACAAAGACTGCTTTAGTTGAATCGTAAAGGCTTTCATAACCTGCATAGCTCCACCCGTTCTGACTGATTCCATATAGCGGTTGAAGATTATATCCTATTTGCAATTGCTTCGAAATGGAAGGTGTAACTGCAACTTTTGTCCAGTTTGTATAATTTGAATTGTAGCTAAGCTTTACATATGCTTTTCCTGGAACAAGGGTAAGGGTTTTTAGTATGTCCGATTCAGCGCTTCCTCGCCAGTTGTACTGTTCCTGAAAGGTAATGACTGCCGTATCTCCCAGGTAACCTGTTTGGACTGAGAATAAAGAGTTTTCTCCCTGTGTTTCGTTGAAAGCTCCAGGATGTGCGCCTTCATAAAAGTCTCCTTCGCCATTCCAGTTTGTCATAAGGTTACCCACCACGCATTCTCCGTCAGCGGTAAATACGGAAAGAGCTCTTCCACCGCGTTTGTCAAAGACAAGGCATATTTTGTCGTTATATAGAGCGTATTCGAGAACTCCATCTGCATCGAGATCTGCGCTGTCAATTGAAGCATGGTCCTGGAATCTGAGTGTGTTTAGCCACTGAGCGCCGAAAGCAAATATTCCCCCATATCGCGTGTGGTTCCATAAATTCTTTCCCCAATACACGAGTTCCCCACCAGGTCCTGTATGCCAGGCAGTTTCGTAAAGCATGGAAGACAGGGTAATCCATCCCAGCTTTGAGATTTCATTATCTGGAGCGGCCATCAGCTGCTCACATGCGAACTTCCACACATCTTCGTAGTCTCCACTAATTCCATTGCCATTCAAATCGGGCCCTCCAGCGCATCCCCAGGCCTGAGAGTTTTTGAAATTATTATACCAGTTGTCGTAACTCCCTCCCGTCCAGTCGTGCAGCTCCTGGTAAGTAGCATAATGGATGTTAATAGTTGGGGGGTCATTTAAGGGATCTGCATCGAACAGCTTATCAACGCCCCACCATTTTACAACTTCAGCTATGTGGACAGGTTGAACCCAGTTCTGGTTCTTGATAAATCTAATATTTGAATCGTAGCTTGTTGCCGGGACACCCGGATGGCCAAAATCCCATCCTGCAACTCCTGCTGCTTTTTCCCAATCATCTCCGTATAAGACTATTTGTTCCTGGTCTGGATCATTGGAGAGACTTGCTAACATCTGGTGAAGAGGATTTGATGGATTGGAAATATCATTCCAGACCATTTGATCTCGTGCGGTCCTCTGGATGAAAACGACGTAAACATAATTACCCTGAGTGTCATACATAATGTGTACTTTTCGTGAGTTGTTACAAGGTGTCCCATCAGGGTATGAATGAGCGTACCAGCTGTGGACATTATCGTCAAGTACTATACATGGGGCAAGGTATCTTCCCTGAGAATCAAATTTACCGTATTCTTCATTGAGGATTTTTACCAGAGAATAAGGCATCATAGATTCCGATTTAAACACCCTTTCCGGAATCCATAGGACATCGGGATAGTCAATCCATCCATTACCGTTCAGGACTTCTGAATAAACCGTCTTTGCATAACGTAGTGAAAATCTGTTTATTACACTATCCACATAAGGCATTATGTGTTCAGCATAGGTGCCGCCTGTGATGTAAACGAAACTGCTATTTTTCAATCGCTGGATTAGTCCACGATCATTCTGCAGGAACGTAAAGGATTGCGTGAGAGTTCCGGAGATGTGTATATCCACCGGGCAATTGTAATATTCATGGGTATCAAGAATTCTGTGGTAAGAGTTGCCGTTGTATCCATAGTCTCCAGGCCGTAGTGCATAGTTTCCGTTGTCTGAGAAATGCTGGTTTCCGTGGTGTAAAAAAGCGATTTTTGCAGTCCCGCCAATAAGGAATATAAAAATCACTTTGAACATACTATCATTATGGAAGGTTGTTTTAAAAAATTCAAAGAGATGTTCTGATGTTGTGGAAACTTCAATTTGAACTGTGCAGGTTTTCAATTCATTATCTCGGTCCTTTCCGTTCAGTGGACATAATTCTTCCTTTTGCCACAGGGAGCCACAAGGTAATATGTCACAATAGTACGCAATGACTCTATCATATCACTTCCAAGGGTGAACGTTCAGAGAAAGTTAGTAGCTCAAAAGCAGATTTTCGCTTCCTTATGCAGTATCTTTGCATTTTCTGATAGTCTGAATTAAAATATATGGCAGGAGGTTCCATGGAAGACGTTATTAAAAGGATCAAAGCCGCAGAAAAGGAATCCGAAGAGACTATCAAAAGAACCCAGGAAGAAGCGATGAAAATTATTCAAGAAGCTCACAGAATTGCTTCGAAGATTATCGAAGACGCTCAGATCAAAAGAAAAGAGATGCTTAGCCAGGTTGAACCTGAAGCCCGGGCAATCGCACAGTCAAGGATTCAGGAGCTTGAGAAAGAGTTCAGCAAGAAAATTGCAGAGCTACGAAAGAGGGCCGAAAAGCAGCAGGATACAGCAGTTGATTTTTTGATCAGTAAACTTTATTGAAATGGCGAAGATACCGCTTGAAAAGGTCGCAGTTTATGTTCACTATTCTGAAAGGGAAAAACTGTTGTCCATCCTTCAGGATGAAGGTTTGCTCCACTTTGTCGAAATTAAACAGGATTTGAGAGAGGAATTTGAAACTTCACACCCCGTAGAGGCAGAGTATGAATCCCACCTTGAGGGTGTGGTTTTGAGACTCAAGAATGCCATTAAATTTCTTGAGCCTTTCGCGAGGAAAAAGAGTTTTGTTGAGAGTCTATATGAGCAGAAGCATAAAATTGAAAGAGAAGAATTTTTTAGAATTGCAAATTGTGTAGAACCGGGCTCACTCTTATTGCAGGTTGAGACCCTCGAGCAGGAATTGAATCAGTTACATCAGGAAGAGTCAAACTTAAAGGCGCAGAGAGATTTCATTTATCCTTGGATTAATCTTGACTACGATTTGGAGACAATAAAAAGCGGAGATGATATTGTTATTCTCCCAGGATCTGTTCCATCGAAAAACCTGATATTCTTTGAGAATAGTCCGCTTTGTTATGAACTGAGCTCTGACGACGGGAAACGTGCTTACGTTGTTGTGGTGTATCACAAGCACGATGAAGATTCTGCGCGGGCATTCCTTCAGGAGAAAGAGTTTGAACAGGTTGAGTTCCACGGCTACTTTGGTAAACCTGTAGACATCCTTAAAGGAATTGAAGAGAATCTAAAGCGCCTTGAAGAGGAGAAGAGGGGTTTAAAGGATGTGATTGCGAAAATTTCAGGAAATTACGAAAAGCTGCTTATCCTTCATGACTACTACGAGAGTTTGCTTCACAGGGAGCTTACTGATAATAAGGGCTTGAAGACATCTCAGATTGCCCATTATACAGGCTATGTGAAGAAATCGGATATTCAAAGGCTAGAAAGAGTATTCTCAAATTTCAGGAGCGCTTTTTTTGAAATTGTTGCGCCGTTAGACGGAGAAACTGCTCCCGTGTTCATCGAAAACAAAAAGGCTTTCAAACCCTTCGAGGGCCTGGTAAGGATGTATGGACTTCCCTCCGTCACTGACCCAGACCCTACTGTGTTGATAACTCCATTTTTTATTCTATTTTTCGGAATTTGCTTTGGTGATGCCGCATATGGTCTTATACTTGCTGTGCTTTCGTATTTAATTATGAAGAAACTTAAGATCTCTGCTGGCCTTCTCTGGATCCTCATTGCAGGAGGGATTCTTTCTATGGTATTTGGAGCGTTAACAGGGGGTTGGTTTGGAGATTTTCTGGAAAGGGCTAATTGGACACAACTCAATGCCTTCAGAAAGAAACTCATGCTTTTTGACCCCATGGAAGATGTGCTGGTGTTCTTCGGACTAACAATTGCCCTTGGATTTGTTCAGGTTCTGGTTGGACTTGGAGTTAATGCATATAAGAGGATTAAGGATGGTGACGTGATCGGTGCCGTATCTCAACCAGTGGCCTGGATTATAATCCTTCTATCTTTGCTGTACAAAGCAGCTTTGGCGAGTAGAGTTAACTCACCGTTTCTGAATGCACTTACCACTATCCTTATTTTATTTTTCATAGGTATGATGGTGTTGTTCAGTTCAGCAAGAAGCCGTAATTTCATAATTAGAATAGTCAAAGGTGCTTACAATGTGTACAATGGGGTGGGATTTATTGGAGACCTTCTTTCCTATGTTCGTTTAATGGCCCTTGGTATGACTTCATCAGGGATCGCTATGGCAATCAATATTCTGACCCTTCTTGTATGGCAGATACCTGTGGCAAAGTACGTACTTGCGCCCGTCGTTTTCATTTTTGGGCACCTGTTTAGCGTGTTCATCAATATTCTTGGTTCCATTGTACACCCATTGCGTCTTCAGTATGTTGAATTTTTCAAGCAATTTTATGACGATGGTGGAAAACCCTTCGATCCTTTGAGATGGGTAGGAAAGTTCACAGAAATTACAGAAAATATAAAACAGGAGGTTTAAAAATTGAGTACAGGACTCTGGTTGTCAATTCTAGGAGCTGGCCTGGCAACATTTTTACCCGGCCTTGGATCAGCTATAGGTGTAGGAACAACGGCAAGAGCAGCTGCGGGCGTGCTTTCAGAGGATCCGGACAAGTTTGGAAGGCTGTTTTTGCTTGTTGCTCTTCCGGGTACCCAGGGGTTTTATGGCTTCATTTCAGCTCTCCTTGTCATTATTAGAGTAGGTCTTTTGGGAGAGGTCAAATCTCTGGATACAATGCAGGGCCTTCAGATACTTCTTGCCACAGTGCCAATAACACTTCTTGGTTTCTTCTCTGCTATACATCAGGGGAAGGTTTGTACCGCAGGCGTAGAAATGGCTGCGAAAAAGCCAGAAGCTTCTATGCAACCTGTGATTTATGCCGGTCTCGTGGAGACCTATGCGGTTCTGGGACTTCTGGCTACTATTTTCTTACTTCTGGGCATAAAGATCTAAGGGGGCGGATTTGGGCCTTCAGGAAATTATAAACAAGATTAAAGAGGAAACGGAATTAAAGAGACAGGAGATCCTGGACAAAGCTATCGCAGAACGTGACAGGATACTCAAAGAAGCGGAGGAAAGATCCAAAGAAATCCTTAAGAAAAGTGAGGAAGAGAAACAGAAACGAGTTAATCAAAGGCTGAATGCTCTTATTGCAGATTATGTGATTAAATCCAATATTGCTCTATCAGAATCAAAACGGGAAATTCTTTCAGGTGTTTACAAGGAAGCTCTCAGGAGAGTGAGGGAGGATTCCAGGATTTATGAATCTATCGTGAAATTTCTGTTCGATTCCCTGAACCTTGGTGGGGATGAGGAAATCGTTATTTCAGAAGATGAAACTCTGATAACCTCAGATTTTATTGACAAAATTAACAGGGATAAAGGATGGAACCTGAAACTTTCCCAAAAGCGTGCGAACATTGAAGGTGGATTTCTTGCCATTGGCTCAAAGATTAGAGTTGACGCTTCTCTTGAGAAGATAATGGAGATATTGCAGGAGGAAACAGAAGTACATGTTTCTAAAATTCTTTTCCACTGATATATGCTGAGACTACCCTTTTCGAAGTATCCTTCCTTTGGAGTCGACAATCCTGAATATGCTTATGCGTGTGGTAGAGTGAGAGCTTTAGAGCCGAAACTGATGGATAGAGTGAGGCTGGAAAGGCTCTCAACGGCAAAGGATTTTGAAGATCTCCTGAAGCTTCTACAGGATACAGAGTATTCGAAATACCTTAACGAAATACACAAGCCCGGTGATTACGAAGTTTTACTAAGAAGAGAGAATGAGAGGTTGCTTTCATTGATTTCTGAACTTGCCGTTGATCCATGGGTCGAAGAGGACCTGAGGTTACCTTATGACTTTCTGAATGTTAAAGTCTATGTGAAATCAATTATTTTCGAAAAGGATTTTTCCAGTGCATTTTCGAGGTTTTCATATTATCCAGTTACTTTGATGAAGCACGCCTTTGAGGCAGGCAAATATGATACCATCCCCGGGGCTATATCCAGGGCTTATGAAAATGCCATTTCATCTTTCTATGAGAGAAAGGAAATTTTTCGGATTGATACAGCAGTTGACCGCGAAATGTTCAAGTATTTCTGCAGTGAATCCAGAATCGAATTCTTAAGAATATATTATTCTATAAAGGCGGACCTCCAGAACATAGTAACCTGCTTAAGACTGGAACGGATGGAAAGAACGGGAATTATGAAAGCCGTTCTTCTTCCCTGTGGATTCCTCCCTTCTGAGCTGTTTTTTAAGGTGTCTGACTTTAATGCATTATTGCATGAGATAAGGCAAACACCCTATTATGAAGTAATTGCCCCTGGTTATGCAATTTATCAGAAGGTTGGGAATTTCGTGCGCATTGAACGGGACCTTGCAAATTATCTGAATGGGCTGATAAAAGAAGCTTCAAAAAAAGACCTTGGTGTTGAAACCTTACTCGCTTACTATTTCAAAAAGAAGAACGAAATTGCCCTTTTGAGGATGATTATAGTGTCAAAATTGAATGAGCTTCCAAGGGAATTGGTGCTTGAGCGCATTCCGGAGGTTTTATGAAGAAGGTGATCTGTCTGGGGAAATATGAAACGGTTTTCCCTTTCAAAGCTATAGGTATGGAATATGAGGTGTGCACTTCTGGAGAGGAAGCAAAGGAGAAATTAAGGGGATTGCTTTCTGGTGATTATGGTCTTATTCTCGTTGAAGAGGAATATTATGATCAAATTAAAGAAATTGTTGAAAGTCTCAGGGAAGAAGTTACTCCCGCAATTACCTTTATTCCAGGAGCAGGAGGCAGCACAGGGAAGGCAAGAGAAAAACTGCGGGGTATCCTATTGAAAGCCATTGGAATTGACATCTTTTAGGAGGTTTGAAATGAAATCTGGAAGGATCGTTAAAGTTTCCGGACCTCTTGTAGTAGCAGAAGGGATGCTGGGAACGAAGATGTATGATGTGGTTTATGTTGGAGAAATGAAACTTCTTGGTGAGGTTATTGAACTTAAGGGTGATAGGGCCTTTATTCAGGTTTATGAAGATACCCACGGCCTCGGACCAGGTGATCCTGTGTTTGGTACTGGGTACCCGTTAATGGTGGAACTTGGTCCTGGACTCATAGAATCCTTTTTCGATGGTATACAGAGACCTCTGGACAAAATCAAGATTCTTTCTGGAGATTTTATTTCTAGAGGCATTCATGTGCCAGGTCTTCCAAGGGATAAAAAGTGGTTTTTCGTTCCGAGGGTAAAAATAGGTGATGAAGTTGTAGAAGGTGATGTTATCGGAGAGGTCGAAGAAACCCCTCTTGTTAAGCATCGGATTATGGTTCCACCAGGTATTGGTGGAGTAATAGTTGAGATAAAAGAAGGTGTCTTCACTATTGATGAAACAGTAGCAAGGCTGAGGGATTCGGAAGGGCAGGTGCACGAGCTAAGGATGATGCAGAAATGGCCCGTTAGAGTTCCAAGACCTTACAAGGAAAAATTCTTGCCTGAAGTTCCAATGTTTACAGGGCAGCGTGTAATTGATGCGTTCTTCCCCATTGCAAAGGGTGGAACTGCCTGTGTACCAGGACCTTTTGGGTCAGGTAAAACAGTAATTCAGCATCAGCTTGCAAAGTGGTCAGAAGCAAACATTGTTGTTTATATTGGCTGTGGCGAACGTGGTAATGAGATGACCGACGTTCTGATTGAATTTCCCGAACTAAAGGATCCATATTCTGGTGAACCTTTGATGAAAAGGACCGTTCTTATCGCAAATACATCAAATATGCCTGTAGCAGCGAGGGAGGCTTCAATTTACACAGGTATCACCATTGCTGAGTATTTCAGGGATATGGGATACTCCGTTGCTCTTATGGCCGATTCGACGTCCCGCTGGGCTGAAGCCATGAGGGAAATTTCCGGGAGACTCGAAGAAATGCCTGGAGAAGAGGGATACCCTGCATATCTTGCAACCAGGGTTGCGAGTTTCTACGAAAGAGCAGGTAGAGTGAAATGCCTTGGTAAGGACGATCGTGAAGGAACTCTGAGCGTTATCGGTGCTGTCTCACCGCCTGGCGGAGACCTTTCAGACCCTGTAGTGCAGTCGACCCTGCGGGTCGTGAAAGTATTTTGGAGTCTTGAGGACAAGCTTGCCTATAGGCGACATTTCCCCGCAATTAACTGGCTTACAAGCTACTCCCTTTATCGGGAGGACCTCAGACCATACTATGAGAAGAATGTGTCTCCTGACTTCTATGAGATGATTCTGGAATCAATGAAGATTCTCGAGAAGGAGGCAGAACTGGAAGAAATAGTAAGGCTGGTGGGTGCAGAAGCACTATCTCAGGAAGATCAGCTTCTCCTTGAGATTGCAAGAAGTATTAGGGAAGACTTCCTCCACCAGAATGCTTTTCACGAGGTAGATACCTTTGCGTCAATTAAGAAGCAGTATCTTATGATGAAGGCGATTTTAAAACTTTATGACGTTTGTAAAGAGATAATCACAAAGGAAGAAGTGACGGTCAAAGAGCTAAGGAAAAGCACAATTTGGGAGAAGATCGCAAGGATGAAGTATTTCGCTGAATCTGATTTGCACGAAATAGAAAAAATCATAAAGGAGATGGACCATGAAATTAGACAGCCAGTTAATTAGAAAGAGGTTATCAAAATTTACAGCGGTTTCGAATATCTCGGGCCCGCTTATGCTGGTTGAGGGGATTTCAGGTGTCAAATATGGAGAATTGGTTGAGATTGAACTGGTTTCCGGTGAAATAAGAAAAGGAGAAGTGTTGCAGGTAGAGGAAGACAAAGTGCTATTGCAGGTCTTTGAAGGCACTTCTGGTATTGACATTCCGAAAACCGCAGTGAGATTTCTCGCGAGAGGACTTGAGATTAATCTTTCAATGGATATGCTTGGGAGGGTTTTTGATGGGCTTGGCAGGCCGATAGACAAAGGACCTGATGTTGTCCCGGAGGAAAGGGCTGATATTAACGGAGCTCCAATCAATCCCTATGCAAGAGATTATCCAAATGAGTTCATCCAGACTGGCATTTCTGCAATAGATGGACTAAATACCCTAGTAAGGGGGCAGAAACTTCCTATCTTTTCAGGCTCCGGTTTGCCCCATAACAGGCTGGCTACCCAGATTGCGAGACAGTCTGAAGTGAGGGGAGAAGGCGAATCTTTCGCAGTGGTATTTGCTGCAATGGGAATAACTTTTGAGGAAGCTGAGTACTTTATTCAGAGTTTCCGGGATACAGGTGCTATCGAAAGATCGGTTTTGTTTATTAATCTTGCCGATGACCCTGCGATTGAAAGGATCGCTACACCAAGAGTTGCCCTTACCACAGCTGAATTTCTTGCGTTTAAGAAAGATATGCACGTGCTGGTTATTCTGACTGATATGACCAACTACTGCGAGGCACTGAGGGAAATCTCTGCAGCGAGGAAAGAAGTTCCTGGCAGAAGAGGATATCCTGGCTATTTGTACACGGACCTTTCCACGATATATGAGAGGGCAGGAAGAATAAAAGAAAAGAAAGGGTCCATCACACTGATTCCAATATTGACAATGCCTGAGGATGACAAAACGCACCCAATTCCAGACCTTACAGGATATATCACAGAAGGTCAGATAATTCTCTCCAGGGCTTTACACAGGAAAAAGATTTATCCTCCTATTGATGTTTTGCCTTCTCTTTCGAGACTTAAGGATAAAGGAATTGGGAAAGGGAAGACCAGGGAAGACCATTCTGATGTTTTCAATCAGCTCTTTGCTTGCTATGCAAGGGGTAAGGAAGTGCAGGAGCTGGCTGTAATCCTCGGGGAAGGCGCTCTTTCAGAAGTTGATAAGATCTATTTCAAATTTGCAGACCTTTTCGAGGATAGATATGTAGGTCAGGGTGAGTTCGAGGACAGAAGTATAGAAGAAACCCTTGATCTGGGATGGGAATTACTATCAATGTTCCCGACATCGGAACTTAAGAGAGTGCGTCCTCAGTTTATTGAAAAGTATCTGAAGAAAGCAAGTTAATTCTCTTCAAGGGGGAATCCTTGAGCAATCTTTGGCTAAAACAACCGGATTCTTATAATGTTTTGAGGCCTCTGATACTTAAAATGGAAAGTAGTTCATACGCAAAGCTGCAAAAGAGGAGGATGCGTAACTTCAAAGGAAGGGTACAGGAGCTTTTCATTAAGATAGGGGGTTTCCTGTGATGTTTGGTTTCTTCATAACTCTTTCGTTACTAGTTTCAAGTAGCTCATATATTGTTGAAGTTGATTCTATTTTTGAGAGGTACTATGAGTCTGGAGTCAGCGACAGAATTGAGTACAGGCGGATAAGAGTTCTGAGGGATGATTCGGAGGACCAGCTAAGGAGCATTATCGCTTCATATACTCCATATTACAATGAAATTCAATTTGATTTCGCAAGAATAGTAAGAGGTGGAGACACGATTTATCTCGATA
Organism: Caldifarciminota bacterium UBA5631; assembly: GCA_002421425.1. Lineage (GTDB taxonomy): Bacteria > Hydrothermota > Hydrothermia > UBA1063 > UBA1063 > UBA1063. The sequence goes on along the minus strand of DIJZ01000004.1, from coordinate 34,139 downwards.
CGAGTCTTGTAGTGGATATACCTGCACCTCCGGAACTTGGAGGGACCATTTACTGGGGAACGCGAAATAAGATAATGGAGGTAAAGGGCTTATCCAATGGCGACGTTCTCGAATACAGAATCCGAAGATATGGCGGGAACTGGCTTGGACCAACAGGATCTGAAAATTATAAAACCCCATATCCAGGTTTTTTCAATCAGATAGAGCTCTTCGGAGGTTATGAAGAAATAAAGAAAAAAGTGTATGTTCTTCAGGATCTCCCTGAAAAACCGGTGAGGTTTGGAATTTTCAACGGTAGGGTAAAATACCGCAAAGTAAAGAGCAGGGGCAATGTTTTTCATATATTTGAATCCCGTGACAATATTAAGCTTGATTTTGAGCCCTTCGCACCCTCGCGTTATGACATTTTGCCAAAGGTCATAGTTACAAACATTCCGTCCTGGCGGGATATGTCAAAGTACGAGTATGAGAGGTCTGAAGAAAATCTGATCCCGGATGATTTTGTAACAAGGACTTCTGACAGCCTTTGCAGCGGTGTTTCCGACAATAGCGAAAAGATTAGAAGGTTGTTTTATTTCGTTTCAGATCAAATCCGTTATCTTGGACTCATTGAATCTGAGATGGAAGGCTACGAGCCGCACAAGGCCTCTTTGACGCTGGCAAAGAAATCAGGTGTTTGTAAAGACAAAGCGGCGCTTCTGGTTTCATTGCTGAGGGCTCAGGGATTCAAGGCATACTATGCAACTACAGCTGTGGGAATGCGTGTGGAAGACATTCCTTCTGACCAGACAAATCATGCAATAGTTGCAATAGAAGTTGGACCTGATACCTACGTTTATCTTGACCCAACGGTGGGTTCCGGTGGCAGAGATTTAATGCCAGCCTCTGAGGGTGGCCAGGGGGTCCTCGTCTCGAGAAAAGAAGGTGATATTCTCAGGAAGATAAGTAGTTCAGTCGCAGAAAGTAACAGGGTGGTTGTGAGTATTCTAAACACTCCCAGGGCTGAGACTCTTGATGTGATTCTGAAAATCAGATTTGAGGGGGGATTTGATCAGCAGTTCAGGAGGATCGCAAGGAGCGGGCATAAGAATTTGGAAAGGTACTTTCGGTGGGCATTGTCTGAAATTTACAAGGGAGAGATTATTCTTGATTCGTTGGAGTGTTCTGACTCCTATGATTACTCAGACTATTTTTCGGTAACTGTGTATGCTAAAGCCATAAATCATATTCAGAGAATCGGCGAATTGCTGCTTTACAGGCCAGTTCTGGCATTTTTGGGTGACCGCTTTGCAGGATTTCTCGATTTTTTAAATGAGAAAAGGAAATATGACCTCTCTCTCAGATACCCGTTCAAAGTTGAAATTAATGAAGTAATTTCTGGTATAAGGCCGAATTCTTGTCCGAGAATGAAGGTTCAAAAAGGGAATAAAGACCTCTATTTGCTGTCTTTTTCAGCAGTATCTGATTCAAACACAATAGAATTCAAACTACACTATTCCTTCAATAAATCAAGGTTTTCCGCTGTCGAGGCGCGTAAACTCTATTCTGATCACCAGGCCTTCTCCTACGTTAAGAATTATATTGCAATTTTGAACGGAGGTAAGGAATGATGACGATTTTGAGTTTGATTATTTTAGCGCAACTTTACAGCCCCACAAGTGCAGTTGTGAAATCGGATGTAATCACCTTGAAGGTGCTGGGAGAAGACCTCGTGATGTCACAGGAACGCAAAGTTCAGGTATTTTCTGAGGATGCTCGAGAGGATTTCGGGACGGTCATTATACCCTTCGATGAAGAAAAAGAAACCATAGAAGTAATTTATGCAAGGACTATTTCGGCAAGCGGAGATACCATAAATGTCACTCCCAACGCTATAAACATAGTAACCAGTGATGTTGTCAGTTCTTTTCCTTTTATGCACTCTCGAAAGGAACTCCATATTTCATTCCTTTCAATTACACCAGGGGCAACCCTTGAATTTGCAGTACAGAAAACGACCAGAAATTTTGAATATATAGACGGGATCGAGTATTTCAGGGAATCGGTTCCAATTGAGCATAAAGAATTTGTGATTCATTTACCGAAAACTTCTGATTTTAAATTCCAAATTGATAACAAGGACAAATTCAACATCAAGGTAGAAGTGTCGAATTCTGATAACTACAGAATCTACAGATTCACGGGAGGGCCAATTCCTCCCATCGCCCAGGTCAGAAGATGGAATACGTTTCCACCATTCACGTTGATTTCTCCATACGTTATCTATACATCTTTCAGTACATGGGATTCGCTGGCGAAATACCTGATAAAACACTATTTGACAACAGGTAGAATGCCAGAGGAAAAACTCTCTTACAAAAGCTTGAAAGAATTGTGTGACAGAATTAAGAGCCCACAATATCTCAGTCTCTCTTTTCAGGGATACGTCCCCATTGATACTGTTAGGGCTTTGAATGAATTCTCTATGACATTTCCTGAAGAAGTTTTTCGCGTTATTTCAACAATCGCTGGCCTTTTTCCAGCATTTGTTCTTAGATACGGATTTGATACCCTGAATACTCCCCCTTCTCTCTCATCAATCTGCGGGGTTATCTTCTTTGATGGTAAGGAGTTTCTTGACCCATTCAAAAGTTCCCCGAAGATTAAAGAAATCAGATACATTGGACACAAAGTCCTCGTGCTGGGATTTAGTGAAGGTTCGTTTTCCCCGAGTTCCTGGTTTGTTGCGGAAATTCCTGAAAGGAGTTTGCCCACAGACAGCCTTTATGTGGACCTTGGTAAACAGAAAATACGTTTCATAAGAATACTGTCAGATATAGAGGCTCTTACAGGGCGGGGAGTTTCTGAAGATGACGAGGAAGAAGAAATCACGCGCGATATAAAAGAAGCGTGCAGGAAAGAATTCTCAAATTATGGAGTTGTGAAGAGGATTTCTCTGAAAATCAAAAATCGTAAGGAAAATGATAAACCGTATATCCTTGAGGGCACAGTAAAATTCAGTTCCTTTGGATGGAAAGAAGGAAAGTACTGGATAATAAGCCTGCCTGATTTTAAGAATATTGAGCCAGAAGTCTATCCCGAGGGCATTTTTGTTGACCCCACAGGTATATCCAGAAATAACTTGAGGATAATCTATTCTATTCCAAGAGGTTTTACTCTAGAATATATTCCTTTGTCTGCTTTTGCTGAGACTGATAAATATTCGGCCGGCTATGAAATTATATATGGAGGGAAAACAATTACTGCAAGATACTTCGAAAGGTTTTCCAGCCGCTTTCTTTCCGCCGATGACCTACAGCGAATAAGAAATGAATGGGAAAAATCCGGCTTGTTCAGGAATTCTCTTACAATTTTGCTCAAGGCAAAGGGTTGATTCTAAGGTGTTTCTACTTTACAATTAGACTTCGTTATGGTTCTGAGGTAGTAAGGAGCGATATATGAACAGTGAGGTTCTCGAGAAAGCAGTTCTGAGTTTCAATGAGCACCGTGAGCCAGATTGCAGGGCCGAAATATTTAAGGTTGATAGCTTCAGATTGTTAATTAGATTTTCGGGCTCTGCAGGTCCAAAGGCATGTTGTTCTGACGAACATATAGTAGATTTTCTTTCGCACCTGAATAAAGTCACGGGGAATCAGTATGACATTGTGAGATTATTCAGAGCCTCAGCATGTAATCTTGTTGCAGTTTTCGTCCCGGACAATGATCGGATGAAAGAAGTTGTTGATTTTGGATTTGCACCTTTTGACCTCTTGCTATGAATTTCGTTGGGTGTCTTTCGCTTTTCTCCAGTATATTGTTTTATGACCCTTTCTTTCTGAAGGATTATTCCATTGATTTTTTGAGCGATCGGAAAGCGAATTTGACCCTGAATAAAGATTCTTATATTTTACTTTCCGAAGTTCCCGTTAGTAAAAGGCTATCGCTTTCCTTCATTCCTGCTTTGAAAACGAATTTTGTGAGAAGTAAAGGCAGTTGTTACATTAATAACTACCTTGAGCTGGAGTTCAACGGGGGTGTAAAAGTTGATTCCTTTGAGCTTGCTGCCTCTGTTGATTTTTTCAACTTTTCTGAACCTTTAAGGGTTCCTTACTATTCTCCCCTTTCAGATAATCAATACAACCAATACAGTTTCGATATTCAACCAATCATTGGAAAGACAAGCATCCTGGATATTAATATCAGAAATGCATATATTAAATACAAAAGCAATAACTTCGACCTTTTGGTTGGCAGGTCGGAAGTACGAATTGGAGAGGGCATGCTTTTTAGCGGAATTTCATACCCTATAGATCACATATACAATCTAAATTTCAGGTTCAAGAATTTTCACCTGACATCTGCATTTGCAGCTGTACCGGATACCTTTCTAACCCGCACCCTTGCATATCAGGCTGTTGAATGGAAGCCAGTGCCCTCTTTGACCTTCACAGTCTATGAGGCAGTATCCCATAGCCAGGAGGACTACTTCAAATATTTTAATCCCCTCTCTCTCTATTATGAAAGGCAGCGGAGGAGTAGTTCAAATTCCGACAATCTTCTAGGCGGATTCGCCATAAAATGGAATTTCCTGAACAAATACAGCGCTTTTCTTGATTTTCTTAACGATGATGTGGTTATTTTTCAGGGTAACACAAGCAAGTACGGTATTCTCGCTGGATTTGAGTCGGCTTTGAGTTCAAATTCTCTTATCAGATTTCATGCTGTGGCCATTCCGAGGTTTACGTATACCCATGTCTCTGACACGAATGCATGGCACACTCTGGGCGTTCCTTTTGGGTATCCGAGAGGAAGCGACCTCCTGGATTTTTATCTTACATATACACTCTTTCTTGAAGGCAATGATGGTATTATTTTCAGGATTGCGCAGCTAAATAAAGGTGATGGGACATTGACAGAGCACTACGAAGGTAGCGGGTTTCCTGGAAACATGCCGTACCCAACAGGCAGAGTATTGAGGGAACTCTTTATAATGGGTGGAATCCAAAGACGATTCCTTTACAGCGGGGTTTTCGCAGATTTACAATATAGATCGAAAAACCATCTTTATGGATTTTTCTTATTTATAAGAAGCAGACTTTTTTCATTGAAATTTTGATGGAACCCGCACTCCTGGAGAAGTTTCAGAAAGCAGTGAAAAGGTATGAAATGCTTGAAAGTGGTGACAGGGTTTTGGTTGGCTTCTCGGGAGGGCCCGATTCTGTTTTCTTAGTTGAGATACTTATGGATATGAAGGATTTCTATGGAATCGAATTAGCATGTATTCATATAAATCACATGCTGAGAGGCCAGGAATCATTTAGAGATGAAGATTTTTGTGCAGATTTCTGTCGCAGGAAAAACCTTCCCATTTATATCGAGAGGGTAGATGTTTCCAGGTTGAAAGGCGAAGATGAGTCCATTGAAGTTGCTGCTAGAAGGCTGCGTTATGAGAACTTTACGCTTTATGCTAAGAACTATGGCTTCAATAAAATTGCTCTGGCACATACAGCCTCGGACTCGGTAGAAACGTTCTTGATCAATTTGATGAGAGGCAGCGGGATATGGGGATTAAGGGGTATCCCACCGAAAAGGGATATTTTTATAAGGCCACTCATATTTATTACAAGAGAAGAAATCCTCCATTACCTTGAGAAAAGAAAAATTCCGTATGTAATTGATTCCAGTAATCTTGAAACTCTATACCTAAGAAACACTGTAAGGCTGAATTTGCTGCCTTTTTTAGAAAGAATCAGGCAGGGCGCTTTTCAGAAGATTCTTGAAACCACTGAAATAATGGGAAATCTTGGGGAATTTCTTGAGGAATTTCTGATCTCAATGAGAGAATCAGTGCTAAAACCTTCCTTTGAAAATACCCTACTGATTGATTATTCGAAGTTTAGAAATTACCATTATTCATTACAAGAAGTGTTTTTGCAAAGGGAGTTAATGTTAACATTTCAGGAGATTGAAAACCTAGAATCTCTTCTGGAGAGGAGAAAACCAGGTTGGGCTGGTAAGTATTTTGTCTATCCTTCCTCCAGAGAGGTATTCATTGCTCAGGGAAAAAGAAGCTTATCTCAAAGAGTATTGTCACTTGAAGATTTTCCAATTTCCTTTGAAGATTATAACATTAAAGTCAGGCTAACTTCGCTGCCTGAGGATGAAAGATTCTCAACTCGTGTCAGCAAAGCTCTTTTTCCGTTGGAAGTAAGGTCAAGGAAGCCTGGAGACCGACTGGGAGACAAGCTCCTCTCAGATTATTTTGAAAGGAAGAAAATTCCGGGGTGGAGGAGGGATTTGTACCCTGTGTTTGAGAAAGATGGAGAGATTTTGTGGGTTCCCGGTATCGGGTCAAAACTTAAAGAGGGAAATATTTTTATGGAGGTTAGGAAAATAGATGATGAAAAATTCTGGATTTTTGATTAGTGAAGAGCGAATTAAGCAGAGGATAAGCGAAATTGCGAGGCAGATTGAAGCAGATTATGCAGGGAAGATTCCGGTTCTGGTTGGAATTTTGAAAGGTTCTTTTGTCTTTCTTGCAGATTTGATGAGGGAACTGCGAATGGATCTGGAAGTCGACTTTTTGGGTGTATCGAGTTATGGAAAATCTACGAAAACTTCAGGGATAGTAAAGATTTTAAAGGATTTAGGTACGTCTATCGAGGGCAAAGATGTGATTCTGGTTGAAGATATTTGTGATAGTGGTCTTACTCTTAAGTATCTCGTAGAGCTATTGGAGGGGAGAAATCCGAGGAGTTTGAAGATCTGTGTCCTTTTGGACAAGAAGGAAAGGCGGTTGGTTGACATAAAATTAGACTATGTAGGATTTGAAGTTCCCGATCGTTTCTTAGTCGGATATGGGCTTGATTACGGTGAAAGGTACAGAAACTTGCCCTACATCAGGGAACTTGGTCCAGAAGAGTTAAAAGAGGTGGAAACAAATGAGAAGTGATTTAATAAGAAATTTAATTATATGGGTACTGATTTTCCTCGTGTTCATCACGTTGTACAACTATCTGACCACGGGGAAGGGAATTTTGGAAGTTTCGTATACAGATTTCTATTCAGAGGTAGAGAGCGAAAATGTTTCAGAGGTAATGATCTCTGGAAAGAGTATTGAGGGACTTTTCAAAGCCCCAAAGAAGCAGGATAATAGAGAATATTTAAGATTTAAGGTTCAACTTCCCTACGACGACCCGGATCTTGTAAAAATGCTTGCTTCAAAGAACATTCAGGTGTATTCAAAGGAAAAGGGTTTGTTGTGGACGGTTCTCGTTGGGTCGATACCATGGCTTTTAATGCTCGTACTCTTCTGGTTTTTCTTTTTCCGGCAGATGAGTGCGAGTCAGAGAGAAGCCATTAGATTCGGTAAAAGCAGGGTAAAGGTTCTGAAAGAATCAAAACCTCAGGTGACCTTTAATGATGTAGCAGGTTGCGATGAAGCCAAGGTTGAGTTGCAGGAGATAATAGAGTTTCTAAAAAGTCCTCAGAAGTTCGCTCAGATTGGTGCAAGAATCCCGAAGGGAGTACTGTTAATTGGCCCTCCAGGTACCGGGAAGACCCTTCTGGCCAAGGCTGTTGCGGGAGAAGCTGGTGTTCCGTTCCTTTCAATATCTGGTTCTGAGTTCGTGGAGCTCTTCGTGGGCGTTGGTGCCGCAAGGGTGAGGGACCTTTTTGAACAGGGTAAATCGAATGCCCCGTGTATAATATTTATCGATGAAATCGACGCCGTTGGAAGATTGAGAGGAGCAGGGCTGGGCGGCGGTCACGACGAAAGAGAGCAGACTTTAAATCAACTTCTCGTTGAAATGGACGGGTTTGATTCGTCGGAAGGAATTATTGTTATGGCTGCTACGAATAGACCCGATATTTTAGACCCTGCGCTATTGAGACCTGGAAGGTTTGACCGGAGAGTATATGTCCCGATACCTGACGTTAAAGGCAGAGAAGAAATTCTCAAAATTCATTCTTCAAAAATTCCACTTGCTTCTGACGTAGATTTAAGAATTGTTGCTCAGGGAACTCCTGGCTTCACTGGTGCGGACCTTGCTAACCTTGTCAATGAGGCCGCGCTCCTTGCTGCACGGAAGAATCAGAAGCAAGTGACCATGCACGATTTCGAAGAGGCAAAGGATAAACTTGTTATGGGCATTGCTCGAAGAAGCATGGTGATTTCTGACGAAGAAAAGAAAAGAATAGCTTATCATGAAGTGGGTCACGCGCTGGTTTCTAAATTTCTCCCTGGAGCGGATCCAGTACATAAGATTACTATAATCCCACATGGTAGGGCTCTGGGAGCAACCCAATCACTACCAGAAGAAGATAAATATCTTTACACGAAATCTTACATCGAGACCCAGCTGTCCGTTCTACTTGGGGGTAGGGCTGCAGAACTGCTGGTTTTTGGAGAAGAATCAACAGGCGCAGCCGACGATCTCTCAAAAGCAACAGAAATTGCAAGAAGGATGGTCACCGACTGGGGTATGTCCGAGATACTTGGTCCCGTGACCCTTGGAAAAGCCGATGAGGAAGTGTTTTTAGGACGGGAGCTAGGAGTCAGGAAGTATTACTCTGAAGAAACCGCGAAGGCCATAGATAGCGAAATTAAGGAAATTGTGAGAAGAGCTTTTGAAAAGGCGAAGTCAATCCTTGAGAACCGCAAAGAGATTCTCCACAGAGTTGCAGAATCCCTTCTTGAGAAAGAAACTCTTTCCGGGAAAGAACTTGACGAGATAGTAAACAGTTCTGAGGGTTCCGCCTCTTAATTTCTGGTTAGCTGATTTTAGTTCTTTATACTGTGTGAACTTAGAGAGAATATTTTGACAATTCAAGAGTGTAAGGTCATAATTATAATATGACTGACCAGTCAGTCAGAAAGGACACAATGGATACCAGGACGAAAATACTTCTTGCAGCACGTGATGTCTTCGGAAAAAAAGGCTTCTACGAAACAAAAATGGAGGATGTCGCAAGGGAGGCGGGTATTGCAAAAGGCACACTGTATTTGTATTTCCCCTCAAAAGAAGTGCTTTATCAGTGCCTTCTGAAAGAGGGATTCAGGTATTTTGTGCAGAAGCTCGTTGAAGTTGTGAAGTCTGCACAGGATTTTGATTCCAAGATCAGGGGAATTATTAAATCTATGATTGAAGTGCTTGAAGAAAACAAGGAATTTATATTCCGTATTATGTATGAGTTGCCCTTGGCGCAGATCTGGAACGAAAAAATCAAGGAAAAATTTACCGAAGAGCAGAAGGAGATAAATTCTATTCTGAAAGAAATCCTTGCAGATGCTATGAAAGAAGGGATAATTCACAAAGGAAATCTGGATGTTGTCTCAAACTCTTTAATTGGATTGATAATGAGACCGATAATGTCGAACTTTCTTGAGAAGAAGAGTTTTGATGGTCTTGAAGAAGAGCTTTTTACCCTCGCCAGGAGGGCTTTTTACGTAAATCCTTAATAGTAATAGGGACAGTTGGTTTTGGAAATGTATAAGAATTTATTTGTACAAAAGGAGGTTTTGGGATGGGTTTGTTTCTGATTTTGATTTTTGTTGCCTCTTCAGATACTCTGTACTTGAGTCAGCAGAAGGCCATCGAAATCGGGCTTCAGAATAATCTTACGCTTCAAGCATCCTGGGCTCAGGTTCAGGCTGCAGAATCACAGAAATATCAGGCCAGGTCTCTGTTTTTGCCCCAGGCAAAAATTGACGCATACTACCGCAGGGTGTCACTGGTCCAGGAGATGAAGAGTTTTCAGCTTGATAGCCTTATAATGATAAATCCGGGGGTTTTTATTCCGATTGGTCACACTACTACAATACCGTTTGGACAGAAGGATAACTACAGTTTGAACCTTGGCGTAAGCCAGGTCCTCTTCAGTTGGGGTAGTCTTATCAGGGCTTACAAAATAGCTTTAATTAATCTTCAGGATAAGATTCTAAGCGATTCTTTGAACAGGGAAAACTTCATCATCCAGGTTAGACAGCTTTATACCTATGCCCTCGTATTAAGAGAATTTAAGGACCTTGCTTCAAGAGTAGATGAAGAACTTCTGGAGCACTATGAAACGACGAAGCGAAAGTACAGCTTGGGAACAGCAACGGAGGTTGAGTTGCTTCAGGCAGAATCAAGATATAAAAATAACAGGGTCCAGGTGATGGATGCTGATCGCACATACAGAGAGACTTTAGATATGCTGAAACTTGTTCTTGATATTCCAGGGGAGGTTGAGATTGTCCTCTCAGATTCCCTGTATCTTGACAGTCTGTATGCTAAAACACTTTTAGAATCTACTTTTGATGTCGAAGCTCGCTATGACATAAGAAGTTTGCAGAATAAAGAAAAGGTGATTGATATGAGCATGAAAAACTACTCAGCAGCCAACCTGCCTTCAGTTTACTATTCTTTCAATTACATGATGCAAAAACCCTTTGGCTTTGAGAACATCTGGAAAGACTACTGGGCTTTTACCCTTGGCATTTCATTTCCTTTCTTTGATGGCCTAAAAGCGAACTATCAGGTACGGGAAATGACTTATCAGAAGAAATCCTTAGAGTATACTATCAACTTCCAGAAGAGTGCCTCCCGCGTTGAATTTGAAAGAGCAGTAAGAAATTTAAAAATTTCCCTTTCTAAATATGAAACCCAAAAAGAGAATTTAAAAGTTGCAGAAACTCTTTTTAACACAGTGAAGTCTCAGTATGAACGTGGACTGGCTACGCAACTGGATTTTATTGATGCAGAAACGAATTATTTTGCACAGAGGGCTTACACTTTGCAGGCCCTTGGAGATTGTATCATCAAAGGTATTGAAGTTGAAAAAGCAGCAAAAGGAATAAAATAAGGAGGCTATGGTATGTTTAGAATTCTTTTTGCAACTATTATAGCGAGCACGCTTTTTGCTCAGGAAGTTAAGACTTCGAGAAGTTTCCTGGTAAAGGCTGTACCAGTAAAAAGTGGCAATATACAGGAGTATATTTATGCTTACGGAAGGGTCACCGGTCTTGAAGAAGCTGCTGTGGTTCCAGCGATGCCAGGACGGGTTGTTGAAATTCTAAAAAGTGAAGGTGATAAAGTAAAAAAGGATGAAGTTATTGCCTTACTTGATAGAGAAATTCCCGGAGTAAAAACAGAGTATCTTCAAATTGTTTCTCCAATTGACGGCGTGCTTACATATATTGGTGGCAAGGTGGGTCAAATAGCACTTCAAACTCAGCCTTTTGCCTACATTGTTTCCGAGCAACAGGCGGTTGAGTTGAGTTTATCCTCCGAAGATTTGAAGAAGGTACGCATTGGGGCGAGGGCTTATGCCATTGACGCAGACAACGTGGTAGAAGGAAGAGTCATTAGCAGATCCTTCGGTCTTGATCCTATGAGTCTCACCGGTAAGGTTAGAGTTTCGCTGAGCAGAAATGTACTGCAGATCGGTTCTGTTGTTAGAACTAAAATAGTTGTAAGAGAAAAAGCAGGCGTGTTAATTGTTCCTGAGGTTGCAATAGTTGAAAAGGGCGAACGGAGAGTAGTTTTTGTCGTTAAGGACAGGGTTGCTAGTGAGGTTCCAGTGGAAGTTGGAATAGTGAGTGAAGGACTTGCAGAGGTCAAAGGAGACCTTAAACCTGGCGATCTTGTAGTAACTCTCGGAGCAGAAGGCCTTTATCAGGGTGCGCCTGTAGAGTTAGGGGGGAAATAATGCTATGATAAAATTTTCAGTGAGACATCCTGTTACTATTTTGATGTTTATAGGAATTCTAATCGTTCTCGGGGCAGTATCCCTTTCCAGAATGGGTCTGGACCTTTTACCTCAGATGACTTACCCGGCCGTTACTGTAGTTACTCAGTATGCAAATGTAGCGCCTGAGGATGTGGAAGCGCTCCTTACTAAGCCTGTGGAGAGCGTTGTTTCAACGGTCTCTGGAATAAGAAAAGTCACCTCTCAATCCGTTGAGGGTGCATCTATCATAATTGCTGAGTTTGAATGGGGTACGAATCTTGATTTTGCGGCACAGGATATCAGGGATAAAATTGCGCTGATTGAAAGATACTTTCCCTCTGATGTTCAAAAACCTATTGTGTTCAAATTTGACATTTCTATGTTGCCTGTGGGAAGATATATTGCTACTTCCGAGAAGTACAACCTCACCCAGCTGAAAAAGTTAATGGAAGATGAAATCAAGCCCTATCTTGAAAGGGTGGAAGGTGTTGCAACCGTTGATGTCGTTGGCGGTAGGGAAAATGAATACTGGGTTGAAATTGATCTATCCAGGATGCTTGAAGCTGGAATCTCCTTTTCTCAGATTTCACAGATGCTTCAACTGAACAACTATAATCTGCCATCGGGAAAGGTAGATCTCAGGCAAAAGAGTCTTCTTATTAGAACCGTTGCTGAGTTTCAGAGTATTAGTGATGTCGAGAACCAGGTTGTTGGCTTCCGGAAAAACGGTACGCCGGTCTTTTTGAGGGAGGTTGGGAAGGTCTACTTCACGGAGTCTGAGAGGAAGGGTTTTGCAAAGCATTTTGGCGAAGAGGCTATAATGCTCTCGATCTACAAGAAATCTGGCGCCAATACAGTCCAGGTTTCCTCCAGAGTGGGAAAAGCAGTTCAGAGACTCCTGATGAAATACAAAGATATTAATCTTATCAAGGGATTTGATCAGGCCAATTTCATCCTGAAATCCTCATCTGAAACAATTAATAGTGCTATTATAGGAGCTTTGCTTGCAGCTCTTATGATCTTCCTCTTTCTTCTTGATATAAGACCAACTCTGGTCATTGCAGTGGCAATTCCCATTTCCGTAATTATGTCCTTCACGATCCTTTACTTCCTTGGATATTCACTGAACATGATGACCCTTGCAGGCATAGCCCTTGGAGTGGGAATGCTGGTGGACGCCTCGGTGGTTGTGGTGGAAAACATCTTTCGACATGAGGAAGCCGGGGAGGACCGTTATAATGCAGCCATAGGTGGGACTGAAGAAGTCTGGATAGCCATCTCTGCATCTACGTTCACCAACGTAGTGGTTTTCCTCCCACTTGTGTACATTGGAGGGATGATAGGACAATTCACGAAACCTCTCGCCGTAACTGTGACAATTACCCTTCTTGCATCCCTCTTTGTAGCTGTTACAATCATTCCTGTACTTACATCAAGTTACATTACTCAGTCAGTGGCAATTAAAGAAATGAGAAGGAAATACTGGTTTTCGGGACTTCGGACTTTCTACGAAAAATTGTTGCGCAAATTGATTTTGCCAAAACGAGGCCTTGTGCTCACGTTTATTGGACTTCTCTTCTTGTTCTCTCTTCCAATTGTCAGATTTCTGAATACAGAATTTATCCCTCCTATGGATATGGGCAATGCGATGATAACGGTAGAACTTCCCCCCGCTACGAGAGTGGCGGAAACTGAGCACTATGTTGATCAAATTGTTGAAGTTGCAAGGAAGTTTCCGGAAGTCGAAAGAGTAATGACCATCGGAGGCGAATTTGGCGGGGCAGGGATGATGGGAATATCCCAGGGCAGTAATAGCGCTACTGTTATGATCAGGCTTGTAGATGCTAAGAAGAGGAAAAAAAGTGCAGGAGAAATTGCTAGTGAGATTTTGAACAGCGTTCCCACATATGAAGGTGCTACTGTTAAGTCAATGGATCTTGTTAATACGATGTTTTTTGGGGGTGCAGGCAAACCGGTGGAGATCTCAATCTACGGGAAAGATCTTGAAGAGCTCACCACCGTTGCTGATATGGTAAGCCAGGAGATTTCAAAGATCAAAGGAGTTACCAGGGTAGAAATCTCGTTAAAGAAGGCAAAACCTGAACTTCGTGTTCAAATCAACCGCGAAAAGGCCGCCTATTACGGACTGACACCCGTTCAAATCCAAAGGGAATTACAGATTGCTTTTCAGGGTTTAACAAGCACCACGCTGAGACTTAAAGGAAAAGAATATAATCTTGTTTTAAAGGCTGACACGTCTTACCTTAAGGAAAATGTTGAGAAAATTAAATTCTACCCATTGATTACCCCAATTGGGACGATAGTTCCTATCAAGGAGGTAGCCAGCTTCGTGCAGGAACTCGGACCGATTCAAATAGACAGAGAGAACCAGTCCAGGGTTGTGAAGGTCCTTGCAGATATTGAAGGAAGGAAGAAAAGTGAAGTTTTTGCCGACGTCAGGTCGCACCTGATGAGAATTTCGCTGCCAGAAGGTTATTCCCTTGAACTCAAAGGAGAGTTTGAACAAATACAGGATATGATAAAGAACCTCGGGATCTCCATTTTAGCTGCACTTGTTCTTGTTTATATGATTTTAGCAGCCCAGTTCGAATCTTTTAGAGACCCATTTATTGTTATGTTCACAATCCCTGTAACTTTTATTGGAGTCATCCTGGCACTTTTGATAACTGGAACTTCCCTTTCTGTACCGTCCCTTGTGGGTGTTCTTATACTAAGCGGTGTGGTGGTGAACCAGGCTATTGTGATGATCACCTTCTACAAAGAACTTCGCGAGAGAGGTATGGATCCCTATGAGGCAGTCATCGAGGGCTCGGTAATAAGACTCAGGCCGATATTCATTACAAATTTAACGACAATTCTTGGACTGATACCCCTTGCCCTTTCTGGTGGAACGGAGGGCGGAGCCCTCAGGGCACCCCTTGCCACGAGTATGATAGGTGGACTTGTGGCTTCGACACTACTGTCCCTTCTGATTATTCCTGCAATTTACAGTTACTTTGAGAAAATCAAGGTGAAATGAGATCGTATTGATTACAAAAAATAAAAGGGCCCCTGCAGAGGGGCCCTTTTTTTAATATGACTGGTGGAGGTGGCGGGAATCGAACCCGCGTCCAGGGGCCTTGAACCACAGAGCCCTACATGCTTAGCCTGTCTTCAAATTTCCCGGTCGCACACCGGCAGGCAGGTGTTTTGACAGGTAGCCCTGGTATGTCTCGACTTCAGAACCCAGGACCGATTCTAAAGTCCAGCTCCTGTGTATCACGCCCTCTCCCCAAGCAGGAGCACCATGAGGAGGAACGGCTGCTTTAATTAAGCAGCGTATGCGTAACTGTAGTTGGCAGTTATATGTTGCGGCATTTTTAACGAGGCTACCGCGCCCCGGCATGCGCTCTATGATTCAACATAGCTCTGTCGAATCCAGTTCACCCCCTTTTACAAAGAGCATAAATATTATAGTACTTCTTAGCTGAAATGTAAAGAGGAACGTATGATATTTCAACGCAAATTAGTTCACAATACGAACTAAATCCTTTAAAATTTTCCTTATGGAAAAGAGCGTAAAGTTCAGGCTATATACTCTTTCGGTAATCAGAGGACTTCAATCTGCAAGCTATGCCATTAGTATTCCATTTTTGAGCATTTATCTTTACAACGTTCGAGGTGTCCCGATGACTTTTGTCGGGTTAATTGTGGGTGTTGCTACCATTGTTGGTGCAATGATGAGAATTCTTGGCGGCCGTTTATCGGATCTTTATCCATCGGACAGGGTAATGAAGTTTGGTCTATACCTCCGCGCAGGCGGATTTCTGGGATTTTCAATTCTGATATGGTTAAATGGCTATCCTGTACTTTTTTCACTGTTCTTTCTTCTGAATTCGGCGGGGAATAGCTTTTTCACTTCCGCCTCTGATTTATTTGTAGCCAAGAATTTTAGTGAAACTGATAGACCCTTTGGCTATAGCGTGATCAGAGTGGGTGGGAACCTCGGCTTTGCGATAGGTCCTGCCATCGGCGGTTTTATTTCCAGATATTCTTACGGGTTGACCTTCTTTATGTCCTTTTTGCTGCAGGTAATATGTGTGTTTTTGGTAATGTACCTCGTGGGAAGTCACAGCGAAGACAGGTATTCAAATCAGAACAGCAAACTCTCTCTTGCAAAACTTGCTGAAGACAAGAACTTTATGGTGTTCATTGCAGGGACATTTATTCTCTCACTACTTATGGGACAGTTAATTTCCACCCTATCCGTATTCTCAAAGTCACGGGGCCTTAGCAATACGCAGATTGGATATCTTTACAGTATAAACGGTTTGATGGTTGTCTTTTTCCAGATTGCGCTAATACGCATCGTGGACCTCGTTGGTTACAAACGGGGTTTAATTTTAGGATCAGTGCTATACTCCATAGGCTATTTTCTCTTCACTTTTGCCTTTAATTTCTGGCATTTTAGCATCGGAGTAGTCATTCTCACTCTTGGGGAAATGCTGGCGATGCCCCTTCTTACAACGGTCTCTTCTCTAATGGCTCCGCAGGATAGAAGGGGTCTATACATAGGGTTTCTCGGTTTCACTGAGGGACTCGCTTGGGCAGTTGCCCCGATGATTGGTGGTGCACTGATTGACGCATTCCTTAAGACCCCCGTATTTATCTGGGGTACGGTATCGAGTTTTGGCATCGTGTCCGTACTAATTTTTGCGAAGGTGAAATTTAAATAACCACTTCTTTTCCTTTATAATTTCTCAAAGGAAGGAATGAATATGAAGAGATTTTTAATAATATCGTTAATTCTCGTTTCAGCAGCTTGCCAATCAAGAAAATATCGAGCACCAGAAAACCCGGATTTCCTTTTCGGGCAAGCAATGGAACTCTTTCAGAACCGGAAGTTCACAAAGTCTGCGGAGCTTTTCAGAAGTTTTGTCTTTAAATATCCTCTCAGTGACAGCGTCGATGATGCACAGTACTACCTTGCAAAGAGCTATAAAGAGGCGAAGCAATATGATGATGCAATTGTTGAATACACATTTCTCATCACCACTTTTCCAGCGAGTGGTTATGCCGGCGATGCTTATCTGGAACTTGCAGAGTGCTATCTGAACAAAAGTAAGAATGTAGCGAGGGACACAGAAAGCCTGAGTGAAGCAAAGCGATATCTTGGAGAGTTCAAAGTTCGCTTTCCCAATTCCTCTTTGATGGACAAAGCAAGAGAAATTGAGCTGAGGATTCTAAGGTTGAGTGGTTTTAAGTACATATACATAGCAGATACCTATCTTAGAATTGGTGAGCCAAAGTCGGCGGATGTCTATCTGAATATTGCGATGCAAGAATTCGGCAATGATGACAGCATTGCAGTCTTTGCCAAAATTCTTTCAGCAAGGAGCCTTGTAATGAAGGGAGATTGCCACGCAGCAAAGGCAATAATCGAGGAACTTGAACAGAGCAAATCCTATAATGACCTCGGTTTGAAAAAGCAGTTCAATATTGCGAAAAAAGAACTCAGTAAGAAATGCAAAGAATAGGTATCTTTGGTGGAGCCTTTGATCCGATACATGTTGGTCACTTGATTCTTGCTCAGGATGTCTGGGACAATGTAGAACTCGATAAAATTATCTTTCTTGTAAATTTCAAGCCACCCCACAAGGAAGTCTTTGCTCCTTTTGAAGACCGCTATAATATGGTAAAAAGGGCTCTTGAGGGTAATGGGAATTTTGAGGCGAGTGACTTTGAGAGAAGAATAGAAATAGAGCCCTCCTATACCGTTAATGTGCTATCAGAGCTCAGTAAAGTAAACCCTGACTGGGATTTTTATTTGATTATTGGATGGGATCAGTATAGCTCTCTAAGTAGCTGGTACAGACCAGACTTGTTGCTGAGCATGGTGAAACTAATCGTGTTGAAGAGACCAGGATGGCAGGTTGCAAGCAAGTTGACTGCCGAAGCAATTTTTGTTGATGAGAGGCTTGTTGATATTTCCTCTACAGAAGTTAGAGATAAGGTGAGGAAAGGAAAAAGTATAAAATACCTTGTGCCACCTGCAGTAGAAAACTACATCTTTGAGAAAGGTCTGTACAAGTGATTTCTAAAACACTGGCAGAGCCACCACTCCATAAGCTCCTGGACCGGTGTGAAGGGAAAGAAGCGGACCTGCTTCATTTTTGATAACGTGCCTCACTGAGAAGTTTTGTCTTATAAAAACCTCCAGCCGCTCTATGTAAGGAGATTCACCGACATAAGCGATTCCAAAATCGTAGGACCAGAAAGGATTCAATTTTTTCTTTAATATCGATGTCAATTTCTTGTAAGATTTTTCTTTTCCTAAGGCCTGGGCTATATTTTCAAGCTTGCCTTCGGGTGTCAGAATAAGTATCGGTTTAATTCCAAGGGCTTCAGCTATTCCGCCCTTCAGATTGGAAATTCTCCCCGAACGCATCAAATACTTTACAGTCGCAAGGGTGAAGATAAACACAGATTTCTTCTGTAAGTTTTTCAGGTAGTCAAGAAGGGAAAGGACATCGTAGCCTTCCCTGAATTTTTCAAGGGCCCTCAGTGCCAGAAGTGTAGTTCCCAGAGATGCCAGTTTCCCGTCCAGAAGATGTACTCTTGGAAACTTTGATGCAACGAGCCTGACCGCATTAAACGTACCAGAAAGCTGAGAACTCAGCGTAATAATCAGCACTTCCTCGTTCTTGCTCAGCGCCTCTTTTATCGTTCTCTCAATGGATATTGGATCCGGCTGGGACGTTGAGAGCTGGACTTTTCCCTCTATCAGGTGTTTAAGAACCACCTTTTTATCGACATCGATTCCTTCAAGGTATGTCTTTCCGTCCATTATAAGCTGAAGAGGAATTATATTAATCCCGAACTCCTGTGCCAGGTCAAGAGGGATGTCGGCAGTGGAATCGACAATAACACCGAACTTCTTTTTCATAGAACGCAGATTCATCTCTATCATATCGTCGATTTTGTGCTTCAGGATTGTCCCCTTTTGCTTCAGAGTTTCAAATACTTTCTGGGGCCAGTTTGTATGAATGTGGATCTTGAACAGGCCACCTGCTCCTGCTATGAGAAGCGAACTTCCAAGTGCTCCGAGGATTACAGCGAGTTTCTTTTTATCAAGTCCCTCAGCTTTTACAACGGCTTCAGCACAGTATCTGTGTTCTATATTTTCCTGGTCTATGATTTTTTCCGTTTCTTTTGGTAGCGTCTTCGTTAGTTCTATCCTTCCAGTGTTAATGAATTCAACGATGCCCTGAAGAAGCAACACGAAGCCGTAGGCACCAGCATCAACGACATTTTTCTCCTTAAGCTTTGGCAAAAGCTGAGGTGTGCGCTGGAGAGATGCTTTAGCTTCCACCAGAAGCTTTTTAAAAAATGCAACAAAATCACGCTCCGAAAGTGCGAGTGTGGTAGCAAACTCTGCAGTATCGCGTATTACAGTGATTATAGTTCCCTCCACAGGGTTTTCAAGTGATTCGTATACTGTCCTGGATGCATGCAGGAGACCTTCTGCAAATTCCTTCGTGGTAACAGCATCCTTCCCTCTAAGCGCTTCTTGAAGTCCCGTGAAAAATTGGGAGATAATAGTACCCGAGTTTCCTTTTGCAGTAAAAAGAATAGCTTCTGAGAATCTCCTGATTATTTCGCATAGCTTCAAACTTGAAGATTCCGTGAGAATGTTAATTCCGCCACTTAGAGTCTCTGCCAAATTGGTTCCGGTGTCCCCGTCTGGGACAGGAAAAACGTTGATTCTATTCAGTTCATCCTTGAGGTCCTGAACTTTTACGATACCTGCAAGAAGCGCCTTCCGAAACTCTTTTCCTCGTAACTGCGTTAGAATCATAATAGAATAATTCTAAAATTTTTCTGCGGTCTTTTCATCTGGTATGGCTCTGAGTTCAGGAAAGAAGTTTAGCAGCCACGCAAGGGTCAAGAAAGCAGTAACATAAACGAGGAATCCCAGAGACACCCGTAACAGATTATTTCCTATTCTAATAAACAATAGTGGTATGACGGAGATTACGCTGGATACCATCACTTTCAATATTTTTCCCAAATAAGGTGGTAAGATAGGGTTTTCTTTTGAGACCATAAAAGTCAGAAATAGTGTCTGGATCAGTGTGCCACCTGAAACAGCTAAAGCCAGAGAAGGAAAGTCAAGGATTCTTGGAAGGGTAAGAGCAATTGTCAGGTTTACTAAGCTGCCCATCAGTACGCTGTAATTCGGAATTTTAATTTCTCCTCTTGAGAAATAGTAATTCAACAGCACTTTTGAAAGCCCAATAGCAACCACATGTGGAGTGTAGAGTACAAGCGCCTGGGCTGTGTTAATGGAATCCATCGCTGAAAATGCACCCCTCTGAAAAAGGACTGTGACGATTTCTTCGGAGTAGAACATTATAAATATTGAAGAGGGTAAAGTAAGAAAAACTGCATAGAAGACTGATTTCCAGAGGGCGTCCCTGATTTCCTGATTTCTCGCGGCAATCTGCGAAAATGAAGGCATAGATACTGTCTGAAGGCCAACAGCGAAAAGACCAACAGGAACCTGCATAATTCTGTATGCATATGTTAGATACGACACGGAGCCTTCTCTTAAGAATGTGGCAATAAGTGTATTTACGAAAGGAGTTATCTTGGAGAACCCCACTGATATGAAAACGGGTATTAGAAGTTTTCCGAAATCCTTTAGGTATGGATGTTTTATGGTTGTAGTGATCTCAGGGTGGAGATTATGTGCTTTCAGGCGCTGAAAGAGATATAGAAGTTGAAGAAACCCGCCAAAAATTACGGAGTATCCAAGGACGATAACGTAGCTTTCCTTTGGAAGGAAAAAGTAGGAGACAATTATAAGGATTATGATTCCAAGGTCAAAGAGGGCAGGGGAGAGTGCAGGCTGGAAAAATTCCTTCCTTGAATTCAAAACAGCCTGGAAAAGAGCCGCCATAGAAACAAGCACCAGATAAGGAAATGTAATCCTTGTAACTTCAACGGTTTTGATAAATTTTTCTGGAATACTACGGAACCCGTAGGCAGTCACGAGAACAATTTCTTTTGATAACAGAATGCCCAGCAGGGCCAGTATTACCGATGCTGTAAGAAAAATAGTGAAGATTACGTTTAGAAAACGAAGGGGATCTTCATTCTTTTCCTGTGCTTTAACAAAATTTGGTACGAAGGCAGTTTGCATTGCGTTCTCTGCAAGCATATCTCTGAGGAAATTGGGTATTCTGAATGCGATATTGAAAATATCAGCATATCTCCCAGCACCAACGAGGAAAGCTATGCCAGCATCGCGCACAAACCCCAAAATTCGCGAAATAAAAGTAGCAAGAGAAAACTGTAGAACGGATTTGAATTTTATATTATATCTCCTTCAAAAGTTTCTTTAATCACAGCCACAATCCTCTCCGAAGTCCTGCCATCCCAGAGTTTGATTCTGCTTCCTGCGACATATGATCCGTATACTCTCCTCATTTCGAGAATCTTTGTGATTTCTTCGTCGATTTTCTGTAGATTGTATCCGACGAGAACATTGGTTCCTTTGTTGAGAGTTATTACCCATTCCGTATTCTCTCTCAAGGTGAGGCATGGGACACAAAGAAAACTCGATTCTTTCTGGACCCCGCCCGAGTCCGTTAATACCAGGGCGGAATTTTTTAGGAGGGCAATGAACTCAAGGTATCCAAGAGGGTCAACAAACTTCAAATTTTCTGGTGGATTGAAACCAAGTTCGTTTAATCTACTCCTTGTGCGAGGATGAACGGGGAATACCAGGACCATTCTTCTGGAGACTTCTTCCATTATTTTTATAATGTTTTTCAGTTTCTCGATATCATCAACGTTTCCTGCTCGATGGACAGTTATGACCGCATACTCGCCTGATTTCAGACTAAACTGATTTAACAGTTCCTTTTCCATAGCAGAGATTTTGCTCATATGCTGGGTAATTGTGTCCATTAAGATATTGCCCACTACGAACATTCTGGATGTGGAAACGCCCTCTTCGCTCAGATTGAGTCTGGCGAATTCGTCAGGAATAAAAAGAAGGTCAGAAATTCGATCCACAAGTATTCTGTTTATTTCCTCGGGCATAGACATATCATAACTTCTTACTCCGGCTTCCACATGCCCAACCCTGATTCCCAGTTTCGCAGCGGCAAGGGCACCGGCGAGGGTAGAATTGGTATCTCCGAATACAATCACCAGGTCAGGCTTTCTTTTCATAAAGAGCTCTTCAAGCCTGGCAAGCATTTCTCCCGTCTGCTTCCCGTGAGGTCCTGACCCTACGTTCAAATTAATATCAGGGGTAGGAAGGTCAAGCTGTTTGAAGAAAATATCCGACATATTTATATCGTAGTGCTGTCCTGTATGAACAATCTCCACTTTAAAATCAGGTTCCTTCTTCAGTTCGTTGTAGAGTGGACCTGCTTTTACGAAATTAGGCCTCGCGCCCACCACCAGAGTGATTTGTTTCATCTTGACTTATATTATTCCCAGTTCCTTTCCAGCTTTTTTGAAACAATCAAGGGCGCGCTCCAGTTGCTCTATGGTATGGGTAGCCATAATACTTGTTCTAATAAGCTGTCTTCCAGGAGGTACAGCAGGAGTAATCACAGGGTTTGTATATGTCCCATACTCCATTAGCTTTTTCCAGAAATAGAAGGTTTTCATATCGTCTCCGATTACCACAGGGACGATGGGAGTTTGAGTTTCTCCAATATCAAACCCAAGACTTTTCAATCCATCCTGCCAGAATTTTGTATTTCTCCAGAGGTTTTCTCTTCTTTCTTTGTCATTTTTCAATATCTCCAGTGCGGCCCTTGCTGCTGCCACCTGTCCTGGCGCCAGTGCTGCACTGAATATCATCGGGCGCGCGAAATGTTTAATATATTCCACTACTTTTTCGTCACCGGCAACAAACCCACCAATAGAAGCAAAGGATTTGCTGAAGGTGGACATTATTAAATCTACTTTTTCGGTAAGACCAAAATGTTCTGCAGTACCAGCCCCGGTCTTTCCGAGAATTCCAACGGAATGTGCGTCGTCCACCATCAGTCTTGCTCCATATTTTTCCTTAAGCTGAACAATTTGGGGAAGAGCTGCGATGTCTCCTTCCATGCTGAAGACCCCGTCCACAACGATAAGCACTCCGCGGTCTTCAGGAATTGCTTTCAAAGTCCGTTCCAGGTGGTCCATATCGTTATGTTTATATCTGAGTACGTGAGATTGCCCCAGTCGCGTGCCATCTACGATACTTGCATGATCCCATTTATCGAGAACCACCACATCATGCCTGCCGAGAAGTGCAGACATAATTCCAAGATTTGTTTGGTAGCCTGTGCTGAAAACCAGGGCCTTCTCTTTCCCGACGAACTTTGCCAGTTCCGCTTCAAGTTCCTCATGGATGTCAAGAGTTCCATTTAGAAACCGCGAGCCGCAACTTCCCGTCCCGTATTTTTCAATTGCCTCCTGCGCTTTTTTCTTAACGTAAGGATGGGTAGTAAGACCAAGGTAATTATTGGACCCCAGCATTACAAGGGTCTTCCCATCAACAACTACTTCTGTATCTTCTGCTGATGATACAGGGTGGAAATATGGATAATAGCCGAGCAGTTTTGCTTTTTCTACCTCTTCGTATTCGTAACATTTCTTAAATATATCCATTTCTATGCCTCCTCACCGAATATTTTGCCATTCTTGATGATATCCAATACTTCTCCAATTCTCGAAGGATCTTTCCCACCTCCTTCTGCCTTCCTTTTCGTTCCTCCTCCTCCGCCTTTTAAATATTTACCAATGATTCTTACCATTCTTGATGCATCAAATTTTTCATTTTCTTCAAGAACCTCTACAAGAAAAGAGACATTGTTTTCTTTACTGCCCAAAAGGATTATTACTCCATGGTCATTGGATTGCCTTAATTTATCGGCGAGCACTCTCAAATCATCTATTGAAGAATTCTTAACATAATCCATGAAAATCCTTTCTCCCTTTACATCCAGGGTTGTGGACATTAGTTCTCGTGCGCGAATTTCTGCCCATCGGTTAACATTAATATTTGCTTTCTCTTCGAGAGCCCTAAGCTGTTCAATATACTTTTGGATTCGTTCAGGAAGCCTTTCTGGAACCGTGGAGAGAATATCCGAAACTTCTGTAATAATGTTTTCACGGTTATGCACATATTCAAGAGCTTTCATTCCGGTGAAAGCCTCAATTCTTCTCACGTTGGCACTGGAAGCTTCTTCTTTGATGATTTTTACGAGGCCAATGTCTCCTGTCCTTTCAACGTGAGTTCCACCGCACAGCTCCCTTGACACATCCTCTATGTAGATTACTCTCACTATTTCTCCGTATTTGCCTTCAAAGAGTGCCGTGGCTCCTTCTTTGACGGCTTCTTCGTAAGTGAGATATCTTATTTTCAAAGGTATGTTGTCGATTATTCGTTTGTTTACTATTCTCTCAATTTCTTCAATTTCGACATTCTTCAGTTTTGAAAAGTGCAGGAAATCAAACCGGAGCCGGTCGGGCTCTACCAGAGAACCTTCCTGCCTCACGTGTTCTCCCAGTACTTCCCTCAGGGCCGCATGCAGAAGGTGGGTAGCCGTGTGGGCTCTTTGGGTTGCCCTGCGAAGGGTGTCATTGACACTTAACCTCACCTCTACATCCTGAATTTCACCTTCCCTGAGGTGTCCGATGTGGATAATCTGGTTTTCCACCTTCTGAGTGTCTACGACTTCTATTAAAAAATGACCTCTGGGGCCCTCTCCTTCTATGGTACCTTTGTCCCCAACCTGGCCACCGCTTTCCGCATAAAAAGGCGTCTCCTCGGTAACCAGAAAAATCCTATTCCCTTTCACTCCGTACTTCAATATTTTGGAAAGGGTTTCAAGTTTTTCATATCCTACAAAAGAAACTTTACCCTCTCTGAATGTGTTCCAGTCTTCGGGTAGTTCGACTCTGTATACCTCGGTTTTCCGTGCCCTTTCTTTCTGTTTCTCCATCTCGGTTTCAAAGGATTTCCATTGAATCTCAAGTCCCTTCTCCTTTGCATACTCTTCGATGAGATCAATAGGAAGCCCATAGGTATCATAAAACTTGAAAACGGTTTCTCCGCTTAGAATTCCTTTATCAGCAAATTTTTCTATCTCTTCCTCGAGTTTTGGTAGGGTTTTTGCAATATTTTCCATAAAACGCTCTTCTTCCCTCTTTATGATGAATTCCACTTCTGCTTTTCGATCGGCAAGTTCAGGATAGGCATCTTTCATAATTGATACAACCACCGGCGCAAGCCTGTAAATAATAGGTGTTTCACCATACCCGATTTTCTGCGCAAAGCGGTGGGCTCTTCTCAGGATTCTTCTCAGAACATAGCCTCTTCCATAGTTTGATGGGTAAATTCCATCAGCAATGGCGAAAGTAAGCGCGCGGGTGTGATCTGCAAGGACTCTGTGAGCGCTTCCTCTTTCGTCGGAGAAGTATTTCATTCCTGTGATCCTTTGGACTTCCTCTATGATTGGCATAAACAGGTCTGTATGGAAATTTGAATCAGTCCCGTTAAGAACCCTCAGGAGCCGCTCAAGGCCCATCCCGGTGTCAATGTTTCTGGTTCCAAGAGGTTCGAGGATACCATTTTCATTTCTGTTGTACTGCATAAAAACCAGGTTCCATACTTCGAGGAACCTCTCACCGTCTACGGAAGGGTCTTTCTGATTTGGGTCTTCCTTTTCACCAAGGTCGTAAAGAATCTCGGAGCAGGGTCCAGCGGGCCCAACTTCTCCCATCTCCCAGAAGTTATCCTTCTCACTTAGTTTAACGATGCGCTGCGCAGGTATTCCAATTACTTCCTTCCAGATGTTATAGGCTTCTTCATCTTCTCTGTAAACGGTAATCCACATCTTTTCTTTTTCGAGACCATAAACCTCTGTAAGTAGTTCCCATGCGTATCTTATTGCATCCTCTTTGAAATAATCGTTGAAGGAGAAATTCCCCAGCATTTCAAAGAAAGTGTGGTGTCTCTTGGTAAATCCCACATTATCAAGGTCATTGTGCTTTCCACCGGCTCTCAGACATTTCTGGCTCGACGCTGCTCTGGGGAAAGGTGGTTTAACGATTCCAAGGAAAAAGAGCTTAAACTGGTTCATTCCTGCATTGGTAAAGAGTAACGTTGGGTCGTTTTTGGGAAGAAGTGAAGAACTCGGGACAATGGTGTGCGCTCTATCCCTGAAGTAACTTAGAAATACTTCTCTTACCTTGTTGGCACTCCATTTCATATGACGAGTTCCTTTAAGATTCTGACTTTTGTATCAAATTCATACAGTTCCAGTTTATTGAGGGTATCGAACATACTTTTGCCCCCAACAAGCAGACCATGCTTCTGTAAGACAATAATATAAACTCCTTCTTGTGCACCTTTCTCTCTTACCTCTTTTTCCAGCTCTTCAGATCCGGCCTTTTTGTATGGAATTGAGATTATCTTCTTTCCAACAATTTCCTCCAGTTCCGTCATCAGTGGTTTGGACTCTGAGGTCATATAGAAGGATGCTGCGGTTGTGTAGGGTGGATGGGCGTGAATAATTGCTGAAATATCGGGTCTGACACTGTACCAGGCAAGATGCGTTTTGAGTTCAATTGAGGGCTGGAGTTCACCTTCAATAACACCGCCATTCCTGTCTACAAGCAGGATATCTTCGGGATTCAGTTCAGCCTTCCTTTTTCCTCGAGGGGTAATGAGGTAGTACCCCTCCTCAACTTTTACGCTAATATTTCCGACATTTCCCTGAATATAGTCCTTTTCGTAAAGAATTTTTAAAACCCTTAGGATCTCATCTCTCTTTTCGGGGTAGGATAACATCTTTGCCTCCCATATATGGTCTTAACACTTCGGGGATCACTACACTACCGTCTTTCTCCTGGAAATTCTCAAGGATAGAAATAAACACCCTTGGAGTTGCTAACCCTGACCCATTCAGGGCGTGAGGGAACTCAATTTTACCATCTCTTCTTCTCATTCTTGTTCTTGCACGCCTGGTCTGGAAAGTCTCAGTATTAGAACAAGAAGAAGCCTCAAGCCATCTACCAAGGCCCGGTGCCCATACCTCAATGTCGTAAGTTTTTGATGCTGCAAAGCCCATATCACCCGTACATAGGAGCACCACTCTAAATGGTATTCCTAATAGTTTCAATAAATCTTCAGCATCGTTTACCATTTTCTCAAGTTCATCATAAGAGTCTTCAGGTTTTGTGAATTTGAACAACTCAACTTTGTTAAATTGATGGACCCTTATTATTCCTCTTACATCTTTTCCGTAGGAGCCAGCTTCCCTTCTGTAACAGGGAGTAAAGGCCATAAAGTATTGAGGAAGATCGCTCTCCTCAATTATTTCGTCTCTATAAAGGTTTGCCAGTATTGTCTCTGCTGTGGGGATAAGAAAGAGTTGATCCTCCGAAGCGTAGTACATCTCTTCCCGGAATTTTGGGAGATGGGCGGACACGTACATTGCTTCTTCTTTCACGAGGGTAGGTGGAAGTATTTCCTGATATCCCTTCTTCTTGTTTTCGTCGAGAAAAAAGTTTATTAACGCTCTTTCCAGCTCTGCGCCTTCATTTTTATATATGGCAAAACGAGACCCTGAGATTTCACCTGCCAGTTTGAAATCCATAATTTCCAGAGCTTCACCAAGATCCCAGTGGGGCTTTGGGGTGAAATTGAACTCACGGGGCTTACTCCAGGTCCTCACAACAACATTATTTTCCGAGGAACTTCCAACAGGACATGACTCGTGGGGAATGTTTGGGAGATAAAGCCATTTTTCATAAAGGATTGATTCTTTTTCTGGAAGCTTATTCTCAATTTCCGCAAGGCGGTCATCCAGTCTTTTTGCCTCTCTCATAAGGGTTTCAACGTTACCATTTTCTCTTCTTACTTTCGAAATTTCCTTGCTGATTTTGTTCTTTTCAGCTCTTAAGTCGTCAATTTCCCTCTTTAAGCTTCTAACCTGTTGTTCCAGGGAAATCAGTTCTTCAACTACGCTGATGTCATAGTTTCTCTTTCGCAGGGCATCCCTCAAAATTTCAGGATTTTCACGTAATAATTTCCTATCTAACAAACAAACCCTCCCTCAATGTAGAGTAAATTTTAATACGGTTTGCTCGTAAGTTCAAAGTATTTCGGCAACGATGTCCCTGCGAAATTTAAGCCCACTGCTTTCCTTTACAGGCGAAGGTTGGTTTATAATATCTAAATGAACAAATCCAGCTATAAAATACTTGTTGAAAGGCGCAGTATCAGGAGTTTTAAGAGGGACCCAGTGCCTGAAACGGTAATGCAGGAACTTTTTGAACTCAGCCGCTGGGCTCCCACTGCAAGGAATTCACAATCTTACTACTTTGTAGTGATTAAAAATCCAGAACTGATAAGATTCCTCTCTGAAATACGAGAACCTGCAAAACCTATAGGAAACGCTCCCTGTGCTGTAGCAATTTGTGCAGACCCTGGAAAATCCCGGAGGTATATTCAGGACGGGTGCATTGCTGCGTATCATTTTATGCTGGCTGCGTGGAGTCTGGGCCTTGGAACGTGTTGGATTGCTGATATGGATAGACCTGAAGTCAAAGAAAAGCTTGGAATACCTAATGATCACTACGTCGCCACCGTAACACCTCTGGGATGGCCTGAGGTTATTCCTGACCCCCCACCTCGAAAACCCGCTGGAGATTTTTTCAGAATAATAGAATGAAATCGGAATTAACAATCGCTCACATTAAGAGCAGAATGTGTTTTGACTTCGCTATTGTTGAACTTTAAGATTTGAAGGTTTTGGTATTAAAGGGAGGTGTTGTATGTGGAAGGGTTTTAAGAATTTCATAATGCGGGGTAATGTGATAGATCTGGCTGTAGCGGTCATAATTGGTGGTGCCTTCGGACAGATAGTAAACTCTCTGGTTGGGGATGTGTTAACTCCTCTAATTGGTGCCATAGGAGGCAGGCCTGATTTTTCGGCAATAACCCTGGGTCCAATCCTTATTGGGAAGTTCATTAACGCAGTTATCAATTTCCTATTTGTCGCAGCTGCAATTTACTTCGTAATAATAGTTCCAATGCAAAAATTGCAAGAGATAAAGAAGAAGAAAGAAGAACAAGCGCCCCCTCCTCCTCCAAAATTATCAGAAGAGGCTAAACTCTTGAAGGAAATTCTGGATGTTCTGAGCAAGAGAACACCTGAGTAATATGATAGATATTGAGAACTGGTGGGATGGTTATTTTGATGAAATTTACTACGAACTTTACAGAGAATTTGATCTAAAACCCGAAAAGCTGGAAGCGGAAATTAATTTTATTGAGAAGTCTCTTGAGCTCAAACCTGAAGACCGAATCCTGGACCTTGCCTGTGGCTATTGAAGGCACGCTATTGGTCTTGCGAAAAATGGCTATAATGTCTGTGGACTTGATTTTTCTAACTATCTACTGAGCATAGCCCGAAACAGAGCCAGAGAAGAGAAAGTTAGGGTAACGTTCCTGAAAGGTGATATGAGGCATCTTGAGTTTCATGAAGAATTCGATAAGGTATACAATTACTTCACCTCCTTTGGGTACTTTTCCGATGAAGATAATTTTGAAGTATTGAAGGGTGTTTCAAGAGCGTTGAAACGTGGTGGACTGTTTCTACTTGAGACCTTAAATTTCCTCCGAATTTTTAAGAATTTCCAGTACAGAAATTTTATCTTAGGAGGGGATCTTGTTTGTCTTGAAACCACGAATTTTGATCCCTTAACCCAGAGAATCAGTACAAAAAGGGATATATACAAAGGGGGCGAAAAAATAGCAGAGAGAAATCATTCTATAAGACTTTACACGCCAGCAGAGCTGGAATTCCTTTTTAAAATGAGCGGGATGAGAGTTAGAAATTTTTATGGCTCTGCAGGTTTTGAGCCATATTCTGAGAATTCAGCAAGGCTAATAGTTGTTGCAGAAAAATTTTAGCGTCCAAGCCTCGATGGACAATTTTGCAATAAATATGAAAACCAGAACTCAAAAGATTTGAACTCCTAAGATAGGAAACCCTTCTATTTTCTCTACTTTGCTATTATTATCTTCTTTGTAATGGTTTTCTCTGGAGTTGCCGCTCTCAGAATGAAAACCCCTGAGCCTGGCAGTTCTCCCGAATCTGTTTCTCCGTTCCAACGGATGCTATAGTAACCTGGTTCTTTTGTGCCCTTTTCAACGGTGGCTATCCTTTGCCCTGCAATGGTGTAAATCGAGATTTCAATATCACTTCTTTTGGGCAAAGTGTAGCTCAGTTCCATACCACCTTTTCTTTTGAAGGAACTTTTAACACTTACCGAGAAAGCCCTTATTTTTTCAGCGTCAACTCCTGTGAGGGTGAAGGATTCGAATTGCGTAGAGTCCTCAGGATATCGCGCTCTATTATTGAGTGCGTCGTACGCACTGACATACACGCTATACGTACAAGGTCCACTTTCGTTTCTTGGTATCTCATAGTAGTATTTTGTTCCATCGATTAAGCTATGTGTTATTCCTGTGAAATCCTTGAGACCCTCAACACGATAGTAAAGGGTGTCTTTCAAAATTCCATTGTAGTCTACGATATCCATTCTAACGATAATTGAAGTAGGGTTCACTTCCCACCACTCGAAGTTTGAAATCGTGGGGGCAGAGTTATCAGGGTAATAGTTGGCATAGAAGTTGTCAATGGCAATATTTGAAGTTCCTCCATCGGAGTATCCGACCAGTTTGAACTGGAAGCAGTATGTACCTTTTCCAGGGTCAAGAAATATCGTATCCCCGTTGACACTCTGCCAGTTGGAACTGCCCGTCGCAACGAGAGTTTGGTGTAACGTCCATGGAGCACCTTCACCATTTCTATAATAGATCTGAAGAGAATCGTTCCCGTCCCGGTTGAAATAATTAAACTGGTACGAGACATACGGAAGACCAGCAGTTGTGAATTTTGCCAAGGAGGAAAGGAGTTCCGAAAAGTGACCCACTGATGCAGAAGAGTTGAAGAAATACAGATTTCCTGTTCCATTGTCAGGGACACCTGCGTCTTCATTGGTTCCACCGCGCCAGAGGTCATCTGTTACTGCCCACCCCGGTGGGGTCAGGATTTCTTCAAATTCTTCAGATATTATTTGGGTGGATGAGAGTGGGACCCGTCTTAAGAAGAAGTCGTCCACCAGGAGGTAAAATTTATCTACACTTGCGTTTCGCAAACCAAGATATACTGTCTGGCCTCGATATTTATCCAGAGAGAAGGTATATCGGGTCCAGCTTGCCGGAAGGCTGTTCACGTCGAGAATTTTCTCAATAGTGTCTGCAGGATTCTGAGACGCCATTGAATATACAATTAGATGCTCGGGGAAGCCTACGGAGATTGATCTCGCCCAGAAACCGACGGCATTATTGCAGGTGTCAAATACTTCAATCGCAGGGGAAACAAGCCAGTCATTGTTTCCACCTGGATTATATTCTGACCCTCCAAAATACCATCCAGAGTGCGAAAAGGTTCTGCCTGTATACCATGCCCACGTTTTTCCATCTCCATCGAGATCGTAAACGGTCCAGCCCGGAGGAGGAAAATATCTCAGTACTTCAAAATCCAGTGCATAGTCCTCCGAAGAATATTTTGGGAAGAAATATAGATAATAGTCAGGGAATGTATCATTTGATGGCACTACATCACCTAAAAGATGAGTATAGCCGTGTACTCTGAACAGGCCTTCACTTCTGGGTGTGATTTGGACGGGAATAGTCCCATAGGACTTTCTTATTATTGATAGGTTGTGTGTTTCCGTTTTATCGCCGTAAATAATAGTTGTCGGGACTGATTCTTCATCATAATTCCCGAAGTTGTATATGTTAAAATTAAGGCTCTCAGATTGAGCAATTATGTATGGCCAAGAAGGAAAACCGATTTCATATAAACTCCCGTCGTGGATCCTTTCAAAATGACCCACAGCGCGTATGTTCAGATCTGCATCTATCAAGCGATACCAGGTGTTGTTATCTATTACACCGCCCATACTATCGGGTTGCGTTGTTTCTATGCACGGTAGGTTCCTGTTGCCTGCTGTGGGTAGATACAGGACCACCGTAAATGTATCATATAGTGGAAGAGAAGGAATCTGGATTTCTACCCAGACCCGTTGGTTTCTGTTAGGAAGTGTGTATGTGGTTCTGTGCTTTAAATTAAAGTGCTTGTCATATACAAATAAAGTACATGCCTGACCGTTTGGCCTTGATATAAAGGAAGTAACACCTGTGAGTACAAAGGTTGACTCTGGCGGAGCGTACGAGGGCCTAATCTTTTTAATGTCATACATAACCCAGAAATACTTGTAAGTATTTGCCCACGCAATTCCCTCGTTTGCGTCATATTTCAAGGTGTCTCTATCTGCCTTTGACTCATTTCTGTTCTCCAACGTCTGAGCAGGTTCAAACTCTTTGACAATATTATTTTTCTCTAATTGAAGTGGAACAGTTTCAAATGCCTTTTCAGCATTAATCTGAGCGATCTTGAGAGAGAGTAATTCCGTTTTGTGCGCGTTCTGGATCGGCTCAGTGCCACAACTACAAAGTTTTGTGATCAAAACTGCCTGTAATAAGACTTGCACTGCAAAACCTCCTTTTGATGATGTATATTTTAAAAAAGGTTCAAAGAATTTTCAAGGTGTAAATTTTACAATCTTGCATTTGGATAGTTCTTTAAATTTAGTTTGATATATAGCCGGTTAAAAGTCCGGGGCCTTTAAGGCCCCGGAAAAAGACAGCTTTAAAAAGCTTGTTCTCTAAAGCTTGATAACTTTGGAATTCTTGATGTAGTCCCCAGATTTTATTAAGACGAAGTAAATTCCTTGTTTGAGATCTTTTAGATCGTAGTTCATACTCAGGACTCCTGAAGTGGCTCCGCTATATAATGTTGTAATTCTCTTCCCGTCTGCAGAATAAAGGTAGATGTCCAAAGTTGTATGACCTTTAAGAAAAACTTCCACCGGTAAAATTCTGGTAACAAAGGAGGGTATTCTTGTTGTGATATTATTCTTTTCAAATATTGAAACCATTAAGGGTCCGAAGTATGCATCATCGACGATTATGGAATCTTCACTCGTTGCATATTTATAGATTCTGAAATCAAATTTAAAGGTTACGGCGCTGGAAGAAGGTCTAACTGTCTTTGCATAGATTTCTTGCCAGTCTGGTGAGTTTGTGGTGTATGATGATGATACTGCACTTCCTACTATGTTTCCATCAGAGTCCTGCCAGTAGGCGTAGAACCTTCCTCCAATATTTGCAGAATTTTCTTTTGCTCTTATATAAACGAAGAAGCTATCGTCGGCAAAGGGTAGGGTGTCAATTCTGTTAATATAGTGATAGAAGGAGGCATCGTACCCAGAAGTGTCGCCGATTACAACCAATTTGGCTCCAAACCCCTCATAACCATCTACTTTTGCAACGTATCCTGAACACAAAGTACTTCTTGTGAAGAAGTGCCACGATCTTGGAATTGAATCCTGTCCTGTGGAAGAAGTGTCCCACACCTCAAACCCCGGGTTGTACAGCAAATTCACCGCACTCTGACCCCAGATGGGCATTGAAATTAACAACCCTACACTTACTAAAATCTTTCTCATAAAAACCTCCTTTTTGACTTTTAATATTCTAAAGGGTGCACACAAAATTATCAATACCGTGAAAAATACCTCATAAAAAATTTGGCGCCCCCGAAGGGGGCGCCAAAACAAGAAAGTTAAGTCTTATGTTACTTTGTTATAATGAATTTCTTCAATCCGTTAGCCTTTTCACCCGTTAGATTTATAAAGTATATACCTGCTGGAAGTGCTCTGGTGTCGATGGTGTAGGATTTTTCGCCTTTTGTGATTTCAAAATCTCTCACAATTCGACCGTCTGGAGAAATTATCGAACCTTTAAAGTGTTCTTCAGCTCCAAGCACAAAATTCAGTGTAACACATCCATTTGAGATAGTATTGATTGAGAAGTTCAGTTTTTGCCCTGCAAAATTGTTTTCTCTTATTCCCGTTGCTGACATATTGTCTACGCAAATATAGGTGCTATCGTAGTAGAATATTGGGTACATATAGTGTTGGAAATCTCTCGCCCATATTGCTGCTGGCACGGCCATATCGTATCTATTTGCAAGCCGTGGAAGGTAAGTCTCGACATCTCTGAAGATATACGTAGAATAAGGGTGTTCGTTTGACACCAGAACAGGGGTTCCCCAGCTCATACCGCCTGATGAGCAACTCGCGTCTACAAAATAGAGATTTGTACCCCTGGTGAAGAGGGTGTTAAATCCCCTGAAATATGGAGGGATTGACCACCATACCACTTCAGGAGTAGATTCTGTAGAGTCTGGAGTATCAAAGGGGAAATCGTAAGTTACAAGGGTATTGCC
>DIJZ01000008.1 GCA_002421425.1 Caldifarciminota bacterium UBA5631 | reverse complement strand
AAAATATTTTGGGCCTTTCCAATTTCACTATGCAATCGATATTTACTATCTCCACACCCTTCTTCACCTTTTGCCAGACCTCGTCAAGCAATGTCATACTGGACACTCCCGCATACCTTGGGTCTGTATCGGGAAAAATTGTCCCGATGTCCTTTTCACCAGAAGCACCGAGCAGGGCATCAATAATGGCATGAATCAAACAATCACCATCAGAATGGGCAATAGTTCCAATTTCTTCAGTGATAAGAATCCCGCCAAGAATTAGTTTCTTATCCTCAGCCAGTCTGTGCGAATCCCATCCCATACCAATTCTATATTCCATCCTGTTTTCCATCAGTCTCTCCAGTAAATCAACGTCCTCAATGTAAGTGATTTTAACATTTTCTGAACTACCCTCCACCAACTTTGCACTGTACCCGAGTACATCGTAAACCATCGTTGATTCGTCGGTGTAATTTTTCTTCGCCTTCTCCAGAGCCTTTAAAAGTAAATCTTTCTTGAAACCCTGCGGAGTTTGAATCGCATAAAGGTTTTCTCTGGTAGCATAGTCTTTCAACATCAATGATTCACCGTATCCGACGGTATCCCTTACAGGGATTGCAGGTACCACGGCATCATACTCCTTCAAGCCATTAATAACATTATCGATAACTTTCGCGGACACATTAGGCCTTGCACCATCATGCACCAGCACGTAATTGCAGGCCGTGCCCAGGACCCCATTCCGCACAGAGTCTTGCCTGGCTTTCCCACCGGCAACAACCTTCTTAACCTTTTTATAGTTAGAGAGAAAATATCCAGCATAAGCAAGGTCTTTTTCGTTCAATACCAGTATAATCTCGCTTACTCCGGTATGTGCGTCAAAGGTTCTCAACGCATATTCAACCAGATACCGCCCGAACAGCTGTGAAAATATCTTGTTGCTTCCAAACCTGGTGCTCTCTCCCGCAGCTACAATGATTGCGCTAATTTCACACATTGTTAAAATCTGCGGGCTCGATAAGCTGCCTCAGCTTTTGCATTCTCATAGGATGTCTCAGCCTCTTAATCGCCTTTGCTTCAATCTGTCTCACTCTTTCCCTGGTGATACCAAAAATCGCCCCAACCTCTTCAAGAGTTTTTGGTGGATGCCCATTTAAACCAAATCTGTACTCAAGAATCTTTCTCTCCCTCTTGGAAAGCGTCTGAAGCACTTCATCCAGCCTTTCCTTTAGAGTAAAGGCCTTCGCATATTCAAGTGGATTATTTTCACTATCCACGATATATTCTGCAAGGATAGCTTTGTCGTCATGATCAATGGGTTTATCCATGGAAATCGGCTCTTTCTGTGCTTCCAGAGCGTGCTTCACTTTCTCGATTGTCAAATTGGTGAACTCAGCAATCTCTTCATAAGTCGGTTCGCGGTCATACTCCTGCATCAAGTACTTAATTGCCCTGTTTATCTTGGTAATAGTTTCAATCATATGGATCGGTATTCTAATAACCCTCGATTGATCAGCAATAGCCCTGGAAATGGATTGCTTTATCCACCATGTGGCATACGTTGAGAATTTAAACCCTTTCTTGTAATCAAATTTCTCCACTGCTTTAATTAAGCCGAGATTTCCCTCCTGAATTAGATCACCAAACTCAAGGCCACGATTCATGAATTTCTTCGCAATATCAATAACAAGTCTAACATTGCCCTCCACCATCCTGCACTTTGCAGACTCTAAATCACAGAAATGTTCCTTGAGTTTTTGATATACAAGATCTGCCTCTTCATATGGCATTCCTATTCTTCCGATCCTCTCTTCCAGAAGTCCTGCTGTTTCCCTCATCATATAAACGATTTCACCCAGCCTTTCACGGTCTTGAGAGGTAACCGTTCTGGTGCTCTCTCTGGCCCTTAGCCTCTCTGCTTCACGCCTCAGGCCCTCCAGTTTCTCGTGGAATTGTTTAATGCTGTGAATCTCTTCTTCAAATTTGTAAAAGACATCTTTGACAATTGAAAATCTTGGTGCAACTTTTTCAATCTTTTCTGAAATCTTCTTGCTCAGCTTCGATCTGTTTTCAAAATCATTGGAAAGGTATTCTTCTATAAGTTTTTTAAGCTCACGGAAGCTCCTTTCCACCCTTGCATTTTCTTTCTTGTTCATTTCCCTCGAGGTCCAGTAGTGAGAATCCACCTGCACGACTTCTTCAATGGGAATAATTTTATCAAGGCACTGCCTAACGTAAAGATAGAACTTATCTATTCCGAAGGGCATTGAGAAAAGTAGCCTCACAATTGACTTCCTTGCTTCGTCTATCATTCGAGAGTATTCTTGCTCCTCATCCTTGGTGAGCAGATTCAGCGCAGATACCTGCTTCAGATAGGTTTTTGTTGGATCGTCACGAATCTGAGAGAATTCCTCCTTCTCAAAAATATCATGTTCGGACCTCTTCTTCTTTTTAGGTTTGAAACTCTCGTGAACTTCAATTCCCTCTTCCTGAAGTGCCATTATGACTTCTTCGAACTGCTCAGTTCCAACTTGAAAGTGCAACACCTTTTCCAGTTCATCAAAGGTTACTTTTCGTTCTCTCTTCGCCTTTTCGATGAACTCTCTAAAATGTTGATCTTCAAACAAGTTGTTCATAGTCTACCCCCTCATATTTTCTTTTTTACTTTTAAAAAAGTCCATTAAGACTTTCTCAGCGTTTTCTTTGTTTTCAAGCCTTTGCCTTAAAAGGGCTCTGCGGGCTTTTGAAGCCTTCAAAGCCTTTATTTTCTTTAATATTTCTGACCGAACAACTTCGTTAATTTCTCCGAGATAGTTCATCGCATACTCTACAATACGCCCGGATTTCTTGTGATCGGAAATAATCTCCTCCGGGGTCTTGCCGCTCTTCAAAGCTTCGTAGACAGACCTGGCGTCCTCAGAAACAAACTCCTCGGCAGACAATTCCTGGAGCACTGCTTCCCTAATTTTGTCGTCCATAAGTGCAGCCACAGCAAGGGCAAAATCAACACCTGCAACATCCTCTTCTCTCTTACGACCGCCCAGAAGCTTCAGGACTTCCTTGAGGCCAATAGTCTCTATGCCGAAGGCTCTCGCTACCAGGTCCCCAAAATCCTTCCTGAGCACCGGGTTTTCGATCTTCTGGATGGACTCAAGAAGTTCGCGCACATTTCTCGCCCTCTCTTCTATCGAGCCACTGATTTTCATCGTGTATTGTGCAAAATCTATCGCCTTCTCAATTGCACCGTATACACCCTCAATGTTTCCTTTTTCCCACATCTCTGCAGGATCTTTGCCGTTTTCAAGCTGCGCAACATAAGGCAAAACCCCTTTCTCGATAAGTACCTTTATGCTCCGCGCTGCAGCCTTTACTCCTGCTTCATCATTATCAAAAAGCAAAACAGCCCTTGCAAATTGCGAAGATATGAAAGCAGCCTGTTCTTCAGTTAGTGCAGTGCCCATTGGGGCCACACCAATCTTAAGATTCATCATAAATAAAGCAATTACGTCGAAATATCCCTCTACGACAACAGGATACCCTTTTTCTTTTATTTCCTTTCTGTTTGTATAATATCCGTATAATATCTTACCTTTCTTGAAAAAATCAGTTTCAGGTGTATTTATATATTTGGGTTCATCCGAACTGTCAAGGGCTCGGCCACCGAAGGCCACAACGTTACCAAAATGGTCTATAATAGGAAAAATCAACCTGTG
Organism: Caldifarciminota bacterium UBA5631; assembly: GCA_002421425.1. Classification (GTDB taxonomy): domain Bacteria; phylum Hydrothermota; class Hydrothermia; order UBA1063; family UBA1063; genus UBA1063. The sequence continues at coordinate 16,464 of DIJZ01000008.1, read as the reverse complement.
CCTGAAGAACTCAGAGTATCCGCCTCTCTGACTTTCCCTCAGGATACCCAATTTCAACATCGTATAAAAATCAAAGCCTTTATCTTTAAGATAATTTACAAGCCCTGAGCCAGGAGCGTATCCTAATCCAAAGGTTAAAATCGCCTCAGAAGAAACCTTCCGGGAATTCAAGTAATTCAGCACTGACTTACCTTCTGGTGTCTCGTGCAGCGCCTTTTGAAAATAGTTTTGCGCTTCCTTCAGGAGAAGCAACTCTTTACTCACCTTGATTTCAGTTTCAATTTTGATTCCTGCAATTCTTGCCAGTTTTCTAACGGCTTCACTAAAAGAAATACCCTCCTTCTTCATCAGAAAAGTGAACACATTACCAGAAGCACCACAACCAAAGCAATGGTAGAGACCTTTGTCAGGGTCTACGTAAAAAGAAGGTGTTTTTTCCACGTGGAAGGGGCAAAGGCCCCTGTACGATTTTCCTGTCTTCTTTAATTGAACATAGTTTCCAATTATGTCGACAATTGAGACCGACACCCTTATCTTTTCAATAACCTCTCGGTAGCTATCCTCTTTCATAAAGGTAATTGATAGGCACTTCAATGAAGGCCCTTCCGATCTGCATCATTACTTTATCCTTTTTCACTTCTTTCAGTACACCGGTAATGCCAATAGGTTTTATGAAGTATTCCTTATCCAGCGTCAGTTCATCTGCTGGTTTCAAATCGAGGTCGTATGTTTGTTCCATTTCTGAGAACTCTTTCTTTATCTCCCTGGCAAGTTGCTTCACCTTTTCCTTGTTCTCCTCCTTTCGCAGTTCCTTTAATAGCCTTTCCACTTCTTTCCTTGCACCCTCTACAATTTCCATGGCTCTCTCCCGGCCAATCTTTTCTGCTTTCTTGACCTTCTGCTCCAGAGAATCTAACTTCTCCTTATACTCGGTGACAAGGATGGAATAAAGTCTTTCCTTTTCCTTCAGGTTCTTCAAAGTGATTTCCAGTAGTGCGGATTCTCCCTGTACACATTCCCTCGCCCTCTCAATTATCTTATCGGACATGCCACTTCTTGCCGCAATCTCGAAGGCATGGCTTACTCCAATTTCACCAACTCTCACCTTGAAAGTCGGCTTTAGTTCCACAGGATCAAACTCCATGGAGGCATTTAGCATCTCCCTATTTGTCGAAACCAGAAGCTTTAGCGTAGAAAGGTGAGTATTTCCCATAATCCACACATCCCTTGAAAGAAGCTCCTCGAGAACAGCATATGCAATACCTGCTGCTTCCTGGGGATCAGTGCTGGAAATAAGTTCGTCAAACAGTATCAGGGAGCCATCTTCTGCATCTTTAAGAACGTTAACAATTTCCTTAATGTATGCAGTGAAACTCGATTCCCCTTCAATAATATCCTGCTCGTCCTGAAAGCCAACAGCGTAGACTCCCTTTGGAAAAACAAGCACAGCCTTTTCCGCCGGTACGGGAATCCCTGATGCAGCCATAAGATGAAACAGTCCGACAGTTTTCAGAAGAACCGTTTTACCACCTGCATTTGGTCCTGAAACAAGAAATACTCTTCTATCAACAAAAATACTTAGGGGAACAACCCGGTCATGGCCCAGTGTCCTAACCAGCAAAGGATGATAGCCATTTATTATTTCTATGAACTCATCGGAAAACTCTGGATATACACCACCGTAGTCAGATTTAAACAAATAAAGTACGTAATACATTTCGATTTTCCCCGTAAGTTCCCAGATTTCAGAAAGCGCCGTGCTGAGGTTGCCAATTCTTTCGGTAAGTTCCCTCCGAATCCTGTCAATTTCTTCTCTTTCCTCCTCTACTGCCCGGATATAACTGTTCTGAACAGGAACTATCTCCAGAGGCTCTACGTAAACTGTTTCACTGCTTTTTGAATAGCCGTGGATAATACCATCAGTCTTAAAATTCGCTATCAAGGGAATAACAAACCTTCCATTTCTAATCGTAATTACTGACTCTCGTAGAATTCCGTTCACTTCAAACTTCCGAAGAATTCTAGTAAGTACATTTTGAATCTCTTCCCGAAGAGAAAGTATTTTCTGCCTTATTCGTACAAGTTCAGGTGTTGCATCGCTTCTGATTTGACCCTCTTCGTCTACCACAGCGAAAATTTGCTTCTTTAAAGGCTTCAAGATTTCAGGATTTAGCAGAAAATCAAAGGAAGGGTACAGAGACTCATACAGCTTTGTATAAGCATCAATAAATTCACCAATCTCTCTAATCTCTTTGAAAGAAAGGGGGGCACCTGTGCTGGCTCTGATAACCGCCTTTTTCATTGCTGGAAAGGCAGAGAAATCAAACCTTGTGCCCTTCAAAGCAATCTTTTCAATTTTTTCAATATTGCTATAGATCTCAAGCACTTCTTCTTTGGTCTTGCCGGGCAAAAGTTGCTCGATGGCTTCAGCGCCACAAGGAGATACCACGTAGCTGAGAAGTATCTCCTTGAGCCTGCCAAATTCCAGCCTTTCCAGGGTCTTACTCTTCATTTCTCTTCATCTTTCTAATCATTCGCCTTCTTGAGGCAAGTAGGTCTTTTTTCTTTTTCTCTGAAGGCTTTTCGTAATACTGATATTTCTTGACATCCTGGAGAATGCCGTCAGTTGCCACAACCTTCCTGAATCTTTTCAGAAGGCTTTCAAAGCTCTCTCCTTCACGAATCTTAACGCCAGACACAGATATCACCTCCTTTAAAAAGTTTTAAGCGCCCCCCATTCTATGAACAACCAAACCCGCAAATAACACTGCAGCGGTTTCTGCCCTTAAAATTGTGGAGCAAAGTCTCACACCAGTAAACCCTTCATCAGTTAAGAAAGTAATCTCATCTTCAGTAATTCCACCTTCGGGACCTATGAGGATAATAACGCTACCATCTATTTTGTCCCAGGATAAAGTAGTGCCAGAATCTATTTGACCGAAAAACCTATAAGAACCATCGAATTTCCTGATGCTTTGCAGTTCCACAGGCTCATATATATCCGGGACTACAGAGCGCCCGCTCTGCTTTACTGCTTCTCTTGCTATTCTTAACCACCTCTCCCGTCTTATCCTTTTTCTCGTACTTCTTTCAAAAAATACAGGCAAGAACGCACTAACACCAACTTCTGTACATTTTTCGATAAGATACTCATTTGCCCTATCCTCTCCAAGAGGGGAAAAGGCAACGGTAAGTTTAAAAGGTAACTCACGTTTTTTCAAAACAGTTTTCAAAATCACCGCTTTTACTCTCTTACTTCTTGCGTCCAGTTCCTTCACTTCGCAAAGGTATTCATCTCCATTACCACTCAAAAGCCTCACCTTTTCACCCACTCTTACTCTTCGGGCCTTTACCAGGTGTTTGAATTCTTCCTCATCGGTTACAAATAGAAAATCACCTTCTCTTTTCTGGAAAAACGCAGAATTCATGATGGCTTCACAAAACGATCTGTCTTGTTAAATATACTCTTTTCCTCCATCTGCATCTTCTCAACCATTTCTCTATATTCCCGCGAAGGTCTCTCAGGAACAATTAGTTTCACATGAAAATGGAGGTCACCTCTATAACCATTCCTCTCAAGTCCATATCCTTTCATCTTCAAGACCTCACCTGGCTTCGTTCCTGGAGGAATTCTAACTCTGAGAACTCTCCCGTCCAGGTGCGGGAAATCTAATTCGGTGCCGAGAACGGCTTCGGAATATCCAACGTTTACGATAACATGAAGGTTCTCATTATCTCTAAGAAATACTTTGTGGGGTTTTTCAGAAATAACAATTACAAGATTTCCTCTTTCTGAACCCCTCTCTCCCACATGACCTTCTCCCTTGAGGATAAAATACTCGCCTTCTCTGATTCCCTTGGGAACCCTGAACTCCAGTTCTCTTTCCTCATAGACCCTGCCTGTTCCGCTACAATTTGTGCACGGATTTACAATGATTCTACCTTCGCCATTGCACCTGGAACAAACTCCTTCTCTAATAAATTGCCCGAAAAAGGTGGTTGAAACTTCTCGCACCACTCCTGTACCTTTGCAAACTGGACAGGTCTCCGCCTTCCCGTCTGCACTGCCTGCGCCATGACAAACCGGACAGGTCCCAAACCTCTTGAATTTGATTTTCTTAGTATCACCGCGGTATATTTCTTCAAGGGTAAGAGGGAGTGTGATTCTAATATCCTCCCCTTTCAATCTTACCTTCTGAGCCCTGTATCCTCCACGACTGCGGGGCCCTACTCCGAAGAAGTTCCCTATAAAGTCATCAAAAAAGTCAAAGCCGAACCCCAGATCTTTGAAAATATCCCTCAAGTCATCAAAATGACTGAAATCGCGCCACGTAAAGTCTCCTTGCTGAAAGCGGGTCCGTACGCCCTCGTGACCGTAAGTATCGTAGAGCCGCCTTTTTTCAGGATCTATCAGGACTTCATAAGCCTCACTGACTTCCTTGAACTTTTCCTCTGCCTCTTTCTTGTTATCCGGGTTCCTGTCCGGGTGATACTTGACCGCTAGCTTCCTATAGGCTTTCTTTATGTCTTCAGGAGAAGCGTCCCGAGGAACGCCCAGGACCTCATAGTAATCTCTCTTTGCCATTATTTCACCACTTCATAGTCGGTATCGTCAGGTTTATCCTTCTTGCTATCTGAAGCAGTGCTCTCACTTTGCGCCTGAGATCCGTATTTTGCGTAGACTTCCTGGGCAATCTGTGTCCATAGCCTCTGGAGCTCTTCAAAATCCTGTCTAATCCTATTAATGTCTTCGCCTTTGAGGGATTCTTTAAGTTTGTTAATTCCTTCCTCTATTTTTTTCTTCTGCTCCTCGCTGATCTTTTCATGAAGGTCTCTTAAACTTTTCTCAACAGTGTAAGCGTAAGCATCGGCCTGGTTTCTCAACTCGATCAGTTCTTTTCTCTTGCGGTCCTCATCCTTGTACTTTTCGGCTTCCTGCACCATTTTGTCAATTTCTTCCTGTGTAAGACCGGTCCTTGCATGTATTTTTATTGAATTCTCCTTGTTTGTGGCCTTATCAACTGCAGATACGTGTAGAATTCCATCAGCGTCTATATCAAAAGTTACCTCAATTTGAGGAGTCCCTCTGGGTGCAGGAGGGATGCCCATAAGTTCAAACTGCCCCAGAAGTCTGTTTTCAGAGGCAATAGTTCTCTCCCCCTGGAAAACTTTCACAAGCACCGAGGTCTGATTATCCTCAGCAGTTGTATATATCTTGGACTTTCTTGTTGGAATTGTTGTGTTCCTCGGAATTACCACGTCAAAGATACCACCTAGGGTTTCAACACCGAGGGAAAGAGGCACAACATCAAGGAGCACGATATCCTTGTCCTGGTATTCACCAGCTATAATTGCTCCCTGAATGGCGGCACCAACAGCTACCACCTCATCTGGATTTATACCTTTGTGGGGCTCTTTCCCGAAGAACTCCCGCACCTTTTGCTGAACCAGTGGCATTCTCGTCTGCCCGCCTACCAGAATAACTTCATCAATTTCCTGAGGTCTTAATCTTGCGTCTTCCATGGCATGCTTGCAGATCTCAATTGATCTATCAATAAGGTCAGCGGACATTGCTTCGAGCCTGGATCTGGTCAAAACTCTCTCAAGGTGCTTGGGACCACTGGCATCAGAAGTAATGAAAGGCAATGAAATTTGCGTCTCCATAAGAGTGGAGAGTTCCTTCTTGGCCTTTTCAGCTGCATCCTTGAGCCTCTGAAGGGCATTCTTGTCACTCCTCAAATCGATGCCGGTTTCTTTTTTAAATTCATCAATTAACCATTCAATAATCCTCTGATCAATATCGTCACCACCAAGGTGAGTATCACCCGAAGTCGCTTTCACTTCGAAGACTCCCTGATCGAGTTCCAGTATTGAAATATCAAAAGTCCCTCCTCCGAGATCATAAACTGCCACCTTTATAGTTCTATCTGTCTTATTTAAACCGTAGGCAAGGGCTGCTGCAGTGGGCTCAGGAAACACCCTCACCACGTCAAGCCCCGCAATTATTCCAGCATCCTTGGTTGCCTGCCTCTGGGCATCATTGAAATGGGCCGGAACGGTAATAACTGCCTTTTTAACTGGTTCATTCAGGTAGATTTCGGCAATCTCCTTCATATACGAAAGAATCTTTGACGAAACTTCTTCCGGGGTTACATTCCTGTTTATAGCAGGAATAAATATCTCAACTCTATCATTGGCTCCTCTTACAACTTTGTAGGGAACGCGTTTAATATCAATTTCAGCCTCGTCATAACGCTTACCCATAAACCTTTTGACTGAAAAAACAGTGTTCTCGGAGTTCAAAATGGACTGTCTCTTTGCAATGGAACCCACAAGGACTTCCTGACCTTTGAAGGCTACTACTGAAGGTGTGATCCTTTCGCCTTCCTTGTTCGTTACAACTACAGGCTCCCCACCAATAACTATGGAAACTGCCGAATTTGTCGTACCGAGGTCAATTCCGATAATTTTCTCTTTGGTTGCCATAAATCTCCCCCCTCAAAATTTAGTTTTTTTCAAGCTTCTCCTTTGACACCCTTACCCTGGCAGGTCGAATAACCTTGCCCTTTAGGACATACCCAGGCTGAATTTCGTCCACCACAGTGCCTGGAGGAAGCTCGTTGGTTTCCACAACATCAATTGCTTCGTGAAAATTCTCATCAAAACTGCATCCACTTCCTGATATAATTTCAAGCCCCTCGTGACGTAAAACCTGGAGGAGCTCATTGTAAATCATTTCCACACCCTTTCTGAACACTTCATCATTACTGGGTGTGTTCAAAGCAAGACGAAAATGATCAAGAACGCTAATCAAACTTTTTATTATCCTTTCATTTGCAAAATCAATGTTTTTCTGCCACTCATCTTTCATAACTTTCTTGTAGTTTTCAAACTCGGCTGCTTTTCTTAGAAACAGCTCTTTAAAATCTTCTTTTTCTTTTTGAAGCTCGTCTATTCTTGCTCTCAGCTCTTCCATCTCTCTTCTTAACTTTCTAATCCAGTGCTCTTTCATAGTCTGTTCTATTCTTTGTTTTCCGAACCTTTGTTTTTTATATTGCTGCAGGATGAACAACCCCGCCCATAATCATTAACGTAGAACCCCGAACCCTTGAAGTTTAGCCCAACACTTCCACTGAACACTCTTTCTAACTCTCCTCCACATACACTACAGGAAGTTGGAAGTGTATCACCGTTTGAAAATAACTCTTCAAAAACTCTTCCGCACCTTTTGCATTTAAATTCATATATCGGCATCCATTCCCCCCACCACATTTAATTTTTGGGGCGGGCGTCAGCCCGCCCCAAAAAACTATTTACCTTAGAACTCCTCGTATCCTCCACCAGCTGGCGGAAGATTTTCTTTCTTCTTTTCCTTAATCTCCGTAACGAGCGCCTCGGTAGTCAAAAGAAGACCCGCGATAGAAGCTGCATTCTGAATAGCAATCCTTTCAACCTTTGTCGGGTCGATAATTCCAGCTTCAATCATATCCTTGAATTCACCAGTTAGAGCGTCGAATCCGTGGGTCTCAGGAAGTTGTTCAACTTTCTCAGCAATGATAGCACCGTTATAGCCTGCATTTTCTGCAATCTGCTTCAGAGGCTCTGACAATGCCTGCTTAATAATCTCAAGCCCGAAATTCTTATCGCCTTCGAGTTTCACACTCTCCAAAGCTTTTCTGGTTCTTATGTATGCCACTCCACCTCCAGGAACAATACCTTCCTCAACGGCGGCTTTGGTGGCATGAAGAGCGTCCTCAATTCTCGCTTTCTTCTCTTTCATCTCGGTTTCAGTTGCAGCACCAACATAAATCACAGCTACGCCACCAGCGAGTTTCGCGAGCCTTTCTTGAAGCTTTTCCCTATCGTAATCTGATTTTGTCTCCTCAATCTGGGCCTTAATCTGTGCAATCCTGGCCTTTATATTATCCTTAGAGCCGTAACCTTCGACGATGGTGGTATTATCCTTATCCACAACGACCCTCTTGGCTCTTCCAAGGTCAGAAATCTGAGTGCTTTCCAGTTTCATTCCAGCCTCTTCAGAAATAACCTTTCCACCCGTCAGAATGGCTATATCTTCAAGCATGGCCTTCCTTCTGTCACCGTATCCGGGCGCTTTGACAGCGCATGCCTGGAGAACCCCTCTCAGCTTGTTTACCACGAGGGTTGCAAGGGCTTCACCCTCAACTTCTTCAGCAATAACGAGGATGGGTTTACCGTGCTGAGCAACCTTTTCCAGTACTGGAAGAATGTCCCTAATAGAAGAAATCTTTTTATCGTAGATGAGTATGTAGGGGTCTTCCAGCACGCATTCCATCTTTTCAGCGTTTGTCACAAAATAAGGAGACACATAACCTCTGTCGAACTGCATTCCTTCGACAATCTCAACATAAGTTTCAATTCCCTTTGCCTCTTCTACTGTAATAACACCATCTTTCCCGACCTTATCCATCGCTTCGGCTATCTTCTCGCCAATCTCCTTGTCATTGTTTGCAGAGATGGAAGCAACTTCAGAAATTTCCTTTCTGCCCTGAACCTCTCTGGACATCTTCTTCAACTCACTCACGACCTTTTCCACTGCTGCGTCGATCCCTCTCTTCAGCTCAATGGCATTCGCCCCTGAAGCAATGTATTTCAAACCATTTTTGAAAATAGCTTCAGCAAGAATGGTCGCCGTTGTTGTTCCATCACCAGCAACATCTGACGTCTTGGAAGCAACTTCTCTTACCAGCTGAGCCCCAAGGTTTTCGAACGGGTCCGGCAGTTCTACTTCCTTTGCCACCGTAACTCCGTCCTTTGTTATACTTGGGCTCCCAAACTTCTTCTCAAGAATAACGTTTCTACCAGCAGGGCCGAGGGTAACTTTCACAGCCCTGGCAAGCTTTTCCACTCCCCTGAGGAGTGCCCTTCTGCCTTCTTCTTCAAAAAGCAATTCTTTCGCAGCCATCCTGTTAACCTCCTTTTATCCTTCTACTATGCAGAGAATATCATCTTCTCTCATAACAAGTAACTCTTCATCGCCGATTTTCACCTCGGTCCCGGCATATTTCGAAAAGAGCACTTTATCACCCACTTTTACCTCAAGGGGTACTCTGTTGCCTTTCTCGTCAAGCCTTCCGGGACCTACTGCGATGATTTCACCCTTCTGCGGTTTTTCCTTCGCGGTGTCGGGAATTATTATTCCGCCCTTTTTTACCTCTTCTTCTTCGATCCTTTTGACCACGACCCTATCAGCAAGAGGTCTAAGCTTCATATTGGCACCTCCTTTTGGAGAATATTTAAAAACTAACGTTAGTATAAATATAGTAAATTGTTTCGAATTGTAAAGGGCAGATTTTCAAAGTAAGGTCCTCAAGGAATGGTTGCAGGTAAATGTGTTGATCCGAATTCTTTTTAGGGAGCTCCTAAAAGCAATCTTGAAGGACGAATTATAATTTCATTATGTCAGAGCAGACTGCTGAGTTTGACGGCATAGCAGGTGATTACGAAGAGTGGTTTGATGGTTGTGGTAGAATTGCTCTCCTCACAGAGCTTGCTGTACCGAGATCAGTTTCCGCCACAGCTCCCATAACCTCGTATTCTGAAGTAGTGAAGCACGCTGTATTAGCAGGTTTCAGGAAAGAGAGAACTCTCTCAACCCTGCTTCAGCCAGCTCCCGCCACTCATTCTATCGAGAAGCCCGTAAAAGGCCACGTTAGGAAAGCCGGATTCATTGTCTTAAAATTTGTAAAATGAAAAATGCACTTCTGATTAATGTCGGAGATGAACTTCTAAAGGGGATCATACCTAACAACAACTTAGTTGAAATTTCAAGATTTCTTATCACAAAGGGCGTCTTTCTTTCGAAGAACATTGTAATTCAGGACAATTCTGAACAACTTGCAGAAGAGATCTCGAAGAATTTAGAAAAATTTGATTTCATTATCATCACAGGCGGCCTCGGACCCACACACGATGACATAACCAGAGAGGCAGTTGCGTTATCCCTCGGGCTGAACCTAAAATACGACCCTGAATTATACAAAAAATTGCGGCCCAGATTCTCAAAATTTGGCATTCCGGAAAGTGAAGTCATGAAGAAATATGCGAATGTAATCGAAAACGCTGAAATTCTCGATAACCAAAGAGGTATTGCCCCAGGGCAGTATATCTTACACGGGAAAACAGCATTAATCCTGATTCCAGGTCCACCTGGAGAAGCTATTAGCGTTCTTGAAAACTTCTTTTCGAGAATCCCCGAAGAACGCGTGCATTTCGTGTACCTCCGCACTTTCGGTATCAAGGAAAATGAAATCCTCGAAAAATGTAAAGAAGAGCTTTTGAACGTAAAATCGGGACTCTACCCCAGCATCAGAGGAGTAGACATTTTACTACAATCAGAAGAATTTGAAACTGTGAAAGTTACCGCTGAAAGATTGAAATCAAAACTCGGTGATTTAATCTATACTGATGACCTTCGCAATATTGAAGAAATCGTAGGCAAGAAATTGAGGGCGAAAAAACTCACCCTTTCTGTTGCTGAATCCTGCACAGGCGGTCTGCTGGGAAATCTGATTACTGAGGTACCAGGAAGTTCCAGCTATTTTATGGGGGGTATCATCGCATACTCCAATGATTCTAAGATAGAGTTACTTGAAGTTCCCGCAGAAGTAATCGAAGAAAAAGGAGCGGTTTCAAAAGAATGCGCCTTCTACTTGGCAAGGAATCTCGCGAAACTTTTTAATACGTCAATAGCAATCTCTATTACTGGCATCGCAGGTCCAACGGGAGGGACGAAGGAAAAACCCGTTGGCCTGGTGTACATAGGAATAAACTTTGAAAACAAAATTTACTTATTCCGTAAGGTCTTTGGTGGAACAAGAGCGGAAATAAAAATGAAGTCAGCTTTAGAAGCCCTCCACTTACTTAACCTTATTCTTGACGGAAAGACATTCCCTGAAAATCTGGTCCAAATCTGAAACGCTCAGATTCTCAGGCCTCTTTTCAAGGAAATCCTGGAATTTTGCCTCAAAGGAGGGTTTGTAACACCCCATTGCCTTTAGAAGGGTCCGAATCTTTTTCCTCCTTCCTCCAAAAAGCCTTCTTACGAAACCCTCGAATTCCTTTAGGTCCTGGGGAACATCCTTTCTTTTCAATCTCAGAAGAGACGAATCAACCTCAGGTACAGGGTGAAAACAAAATCTGGAAATGTGAAACTCTATAGAACTCTCATAGTATAGATTAACAAACACTGTAAGGGAACCATAGTCTTTATTTCCCGGTGACGCAACGATCCTTCCTGCAACCTCTCTCTGAACAGTAAGGTATATTTCAGGAAAGAACTGCCTGTTGTAGATTAGTTTCTCAAGAATAGGTGTCGTAATATGATACGGTATATTTGAGACAGTTTTTAGTTCATAAATCCCGTGACTTTCAAAAAGGCCTCTTAGATCAAGCTTCAGAAAGTCACCGTTTACCAGAAAAAACCGGTCGTTAAGAAATAGTAGAAATTCGGACTGCAGAAATTTACAGAGGTCCGGATCGATTTCTACTGCAAGCACCTTTGCGCCTGCTTTCAAGAGCTCCGAAGTGAGATACCCCTTCCCGGGACCAATCTCAAGAACCCACTCATCTTCTGAGACCCCCGCAGTGCTAACGATCTTTTTTAAAAGATTACTATCCTTTAAAAAGACCTGCGAAAATCTCCTTCGAGACATGGACTAGACTTCTACAAATTCGTCGTAAACATGCTCAATGAACTCAGTGTTGTTGGTGTAAATCTGCATTTTTGTCTGCAACTGCACCATGGCATCAATAGGGTCAAGTTCCGAGAGCACCTTCCTGATAGCCCAAATCCTCTTCAATACCTGTTCTTTAAGAAGCAACTCTTCTCTTCGAGTTCCAGATTTATTCAAGTCAATAGCAGGGAATATTCTCCGATCGGCAAGTTTCCTGTCCAGTACAAGTTCCATGTTACCTGTACCCTTGAATTCCTCAAAAATCACCTCGTCCATCCTCGATCCTGTTTCAATAAGGGCAGTAGCAATTATTGTGAGAGAACCTCCACCCTCAATATTTCTCGCAGCACCAAAGAACTTTTTGGGCTTCACAAGAGCCGTTGAATCAATTCCTCCCGAAAGAGTTCTTCCCGAGTGTGGCGTAACAACGTTATACGCCCTAGCGAGTCTCGTTAAGGAATCAAGGAGTATTATCACATTTTCGCCAAGTTCCACCAGCCGTTTTGCCCTTTCTAGAACAATCTCAGCCACCTTCGTATGCCTGTCAGCAGGCATATCAAAGGTAGAGCTAATCACCTCGTCAGCGTCAACGTTCCTCTTGAAATCCGTAACTTCTTCTGGCCTTTCATCAATCAATAGCACAATTAGTTTCACTTCATCTCTATGATTCTTGAGTATAGAATTTGCAATTTTTTGCAAGAGAACGGTTTTCCCTGCCCTGGGTGGCGACACAATAAGTCCCCTCTGGCCCATCCCTACAGGAATGAAAAGATCTACAATTCTCATTGACATATCGTTTTCGTTAGGTAGTTCAAGATTAAATTTTCTGGTAGGATAAAAGGGAATTAGATCCTCAAACTGCGCTCTCGTTTTGATTTCTTCGGGAGCTCTACCATTTATCCGTTCAATTTGTGTGAGGGCCATACTCCTGTCTCCCTCTTTGATCCTCTTTGCATATCCTATTACGTGATCTCCTTCTCTTAGACCGTAGGTCCTGATATTCGAATAGGAAACATAAATATCGTCGTCGCTGGGTGCGTAGTTCTTCTCTTTTTTCCGCAAGAATCCGAAAATAGATTTTCTCCCCTTTTCACCTTCTTTTTCCTGTTCTATGATTTCAAGAACTCCATCACAATACTTAACACCATTTTGCTCAGCCTGATATTCAAGAATTTTTGAAATCAGCTCTTTCTTCCTCATTTCTTCATAATTCTCAATGGAAAGGTCTCTTGCAATTTCGTACAGTTCGCTTAACTTCTTTTTTTCCAGGTCTTTCGCATCCAACATTTGTACACCTCCTAAATCATACGTGTATGATTTATGTTTAAATGAAAAACTGCATCCAGGGCCTTTGCGGCTCTATGCGCTACCATAACCCTGGACATAAAAATTTGAAAAAATTCAATTACAGGGGCGATGCTTGTATCAATCTCAATTTCATACGTAACAATCCTCTTCTGGGAGTTTAATAGAATTCTTGAACTCGTGGCAGCAAAGTTTACTCTGTCATGAATGTCCACCTTTAGATTTTCCCAAACGTTACCCATCTTCCTCACCCGCGTTCGGTGCACATCGGCTTTATCAGCGAGAATTAATGCTGCAGACATTGCTGATGATGGAAATCCATCTTCTTCATGGTGGTTGCCAATGGCCATCATCACATCAGTGACATCTTCTACATCCATACCCATTTTCCCCAGAAGATTCCCTGCGATAATTGCGCCGATTTGCGCATGATGCTCACGATTCACCAGGTTTCCAATATCGTGAAGAAGGCCGGCAATTTCAGCAAGTTCCTTGATTCTGGTATCATAACCTAAAGCTTCAAGAATTTGTCCCGTCCTCTTCGCGACCCACGTAACATGCCTCAAACCATGCTCAGTATAGCCCATCGCTTCAAGCTGCGCATCTGCTTTGTTTATGTACGTCAACACTTCTTTATTTTCGAGCAGATCCTGATAAGTAATCCTATTCATCTATCCTCCTTATAAAATCCGGGTCTTCTTCGAGTTTATTTCCTATTACAACGAAGTCGGCTCCTGCCGAGAAGGCAGCTTTCACCTTTTCAGGGCTATTGAGACCTCCTCCAACCAATAAAGGTACAGTGGTGTTTTCCCTGACCGCTCTTACAATATAATCGGGGACAGGGATAGGTGCACCCGATCCTGCCTCAAGGTAAATCACCCTGAACCCGAGATACTCTGCAGCCAGCGCATGAGCAATGATGATGTCCACCTTATCTCGGGGTAGAGGTCTAGTCCCCGTAACGAACTCCACCGATGTGATTTTCGACGAATCAATTAGAAGGTATGCCGTTGGAATTGGCTCAAGATTCATCTTTTTTACTAGAGGAGCCATCCTCACCTGCTCATCTACAAGATACTGGGGATTCCTTCCACTGAGAAGTGACAGGAAGAGAATTGCATCAGCATACTGGGTTAGCTGAGAGTGAGAGCCGGGGAACAGAATAACGGGTTTTCTTGTTAGACCTTTAACCTTCTTTACGAATTCGCCAATATCAGAATTAAGAAGGATGCTGCTACCCACAAGGAATCCTGCAACCTTTCCGCTTCTTTCGGAATTCTCTGCAAGCTTGAATAATCTTGATTCACTGATTTTATCGGGATCGAGGAGGACCAGAACTCTCCTCTTTTCACCACTAAGAAATAACGTCTCGTATAAACTCATATAGAGCTTTACCCCCAAAATTTGCAAGAACTACCGCGAGTTTAGGTGATACTTTCGCAACTAGTTTTAAAGCCGAAACGGCGTCTATTTCGCCAATATTTGCCCCATTTAGAGACCTCTCTAAATCCTTAAATATTCCAATAAGCTCATCATGACTCATCGAGTAGAAAATCTTCCTGATAGTCGAAGATATGTGATAATCCCTCCCGAGATTCTTCTTTATCATCCTGGGATACAGCCTGGGATCGTTGTTCAGAATTGCAAGGGCGGCAAGATCTCCTGAAATATAAGCGTTGGCAATGCCTCCTCCCGACATGGGATCTGCAAGTTTTGCTGCGTCTCCGGTAAGAAGGATTCTATTTTTCACCAATTGGCCATCAATTCCGCCTGAAGGAACTACCCCTCTCAAATATCCAAGGATTTTCCCTTCGGGATAATATCTATTTAGAAAAGCATTCAGGTTATTCTCAGCGTCTTCCCAAGATGAATTAACTCCAAGGCCTACATTTGCAAACCCTGTGCTTTTCGGAAATACCCAGGCGTATCCGCCTGGTGTCAGTTCATGAGAGTAAAAAAACACGATAGTATCCGCTTGAATCTCAGGATGAAACAAAAACACTTGAGAACAATAATGGACCACTTCTCTTTCAAATTCATTCTGAAAACCTGCTTTAAGGCCTACGCCAGAGGCTGGACCATCTGCTCCTATTACCCACTCCGTAACAAACTCCACTTCGCGTCCCTTATATAGCGCTATTACCCGGTAACCATCATTTGTGCTCTTTAGATCTACAAATCTGGCGCCAACAATCGGAGTCGCGCCACTTTCCACAGCCCTTTCATAAAGAAGCCGGTCAAAAATCTTTCTTTCGAGAATGTATCCGAACGGTTTCGTTGAATATACTTGAAAATCTATCTCATCTTCGACCTTGATTCTAATTTTTCTTATCTCTGAAGCAATTCCCTTTTCCGGTTTGACCATTTCGTAGAATTTTCTGGAGATCCCTTCTGCACAGAGAACGTTCCTTCCTACTTCTCTATCCTTCTCAATAATTAACACTTTCTTCCCCGCCTTCGCCAGATGAAAAGCTGCGGAACTACCAGCTGGACCTGCTCCTACAACGACGGCGTCAAACCCTTTGTTTGCGGTCATCTATCTCCCCGGGCCAAACCTGAGTAAGTATGAAGACACCCACCCTGTATCCTGATCTGAATCCACAACCTTTATCCATGAACCTTTTGCACGCTCGACAAAAATGAATTTCTCATTCACATCAGAATAGTACTTCACAATTCTCGCATCAACCTTTGGTGCTGAATATAGAGGAACCTTTAACGCAAATTTTTGCATATCTCTCTTAATATCACCCGCAAATACCATTACCATTCCGGGCCTTTCTGCCTTCTCCGGCTTCCTTAATAGTGACACAAACATTAATAATACGGCAAGGAAAACAACAATTACCTTAAAGAAACGGAAATAACGGTCCTCCTTCCAGCCCGTTTTCTTAGGTTGTCTGGAATATAAATCATCGTATTTAAACAATTTCATGGAAAAAATATTGTACCCGGGCTGCGACCTACTCTCCCACACCCTTGCGGATACAGTACCATCGGCCCTGGAGGGCTTAACGTCTCTGTTCGGAATGGGAAGAGGTGTGGCCCCTCCGGTATCACCGCCGGGAATGTCAGACTCCAGAATGTAAAAGGAGAAGAAGCAGACCGAAATCTCAAGCCGCACGGCTGATTAGTACCACTCGGCTACACGCATTGCTGCGCTTCCACCTGTGGCCTATTACCTGGTAGTCTACCAGGAGCCTTTAGGGTGACTCCCCTTGCGGGGGTCACACGGGAAACCTAATCTTGGGGTGGGCTTCCCGCTTAGATGCTTTCAGCGGTNNATGCCTTCAGCGGTTATCCCTGCCGTACTTGACTACCGAGCAATGCCCTTGGCAGGACAGCTCGTACATCAGAGGTACGTTCATCCAGGTCCTCTCGTACTATGGACGACTCCCCTCAAGTTTCCTACGCCCACGATGGATAGAGTCCGAACTGTCTCACG
>DIJZ01000003.1:0-30000 GCA_002421425.1 Caldifarciminota bacterium UBA5631 | reverse complement strand
TCGATTCCACCCAGGCCCACTTAATGATTATGATTGGTACTTTAAGTTTTATCTTATTTGCACTTACCCCTCGAGAGATAATAGTCAAGCCCCTGGAAATTGAGCTGTCAAAATATTATTTCTCATCTTTTAACTCCGTATCAAGGGGCGGCTCCTTGAATCTTGCTGACACATCCTTAATTGTGTTTGGTTCGACTGGTAAATATATACTCGGGCTTGGGCTAAATGCCGGGCCTTTTGCATTTTCAAATGGAAGACCCTTAAGCATTTACTGTGGTAAAAACACAGGCGATTCCAGGTTTGTTGGCTTTTCATTGTCTGGTATGTGGGAGCTTACCCAGACCTCTTATCTGGAGGAGGTTCTCGGTAAGGATGAGGCATTTTCACTGTACCCTGCATTTTTTTACAGTGTGAAGGATCTCAATAGTACATCTATATTTCGCATGGGATTCCCTTATGAAAAGGATATTCTGATTACGCCGACGGATACTTCACAGGTTAGGACACGTTATTCTGTTGATCTGGGAGCGTACCATCTCAGAGAACTTTCTCCGCAGTGGGCTTTTTTAACAGCAGTCAATTATGTGTTATATTCTCGCTCAAAGTCGTTGCATACAGTTCAGGAACTCCTTGACTACGATTCCACGACGACAAATAATAGTCTGAATTTGCAGGTTTTTACATTGTACACTCCGTTCAGGTCAACGTTTCTGGCTCTCGGCCCTGTGGTTAAAGCAGGATCCGAATACATTGAGTATGGTCTGGTATCGGCTGGGGAATATGAATGGACTACGTATTTATCTCTGGAAGGCATATTTGGCTACTATTTCAGGTATTCAGAGTCGTTTCAGTCGGGAGTTGAAAGAAGTGCTGTTACTCAGAGAATGCTGGGTCCTCTGGTGGGTATGAAAGTAAAGAAAGATTTTCTGAGTTTTGAAGTTCTCTATGATTTTTGTGAGGAAAGATTTTCAGCAATTTCGCTAAAATTCACCTTTGTAAGGTAATGCAGCACTATTCTCTCTGGGACCTGAGAGTTTTTGAAGGGGAGTTTTTAAGATTTTCTCCATTGCACCTTGCGGAAATTAGAAGGGAAGGGCATACCTTCTTTTTGGTTTTTAGAAATCAACATCATGCGGTGAAGTTTCACGCCACGTTTCCGGGGTATAGATTAGTACATGTTCCAGAATCCAGCCTTTCAGGGGGAGAGGTTCTAACGGATCTGGTTCCTGCAAAGGTTCTGAGTGCAAAGGTATTGAACAATGACAGGATTTTTGGTATCTGGTTAAGAAACAGCAATTTTGATTTTGCTATAATTTTTGAACTGCTCGGGTCTCTCTCGAATTTCCTCGTAATAAACTCGGAGGGGAAAGTCCTGTATACAGGCAGGAGAATCAGGGACAAGAGGGGCTTAAGACCTGGCGCCCTGTATGAACTACCGGAGAAACACACTTTTGAAAAATTGCAAAGAGTGTTTGAGAATTTGGACGCCCTTGATCCTGGTCTCATTGAAAAAGGCTATTTTTGCAGGGGGGAAGAGCAGAACTGCTGGAGTCCTGTTAAGCTTGCTGATGCAAGCTGCATTGAGTATTACCCGTACACTTATGCCATTGAAATGTACTATGAGACCCTTGAGAGCTCCGGTCAAAAAGCTCCCGATGAGAATATCTTGAGGAAGTACATTGATATTATACAAAGCAGTTTTACGGGTGATTACGTTTTTTATTCAGATGAGATAGAGGTGAATTCTTTTAAGGTACCTGTGAGTAAAGGTGTTAAAGCGTCCAAGCTTGTCGGAGAATGGAGGGCACAGCTTCTTGCTCGTGAATCTCGAAAGGAAATAAAACGGAAACGGGAAAGCAGTATTTTAGAGTTCGAATCTCCATCAGGGAAAACGGTACTCGTGGGCAGGTCAGCTGAGGCCAACCACCGACTGACCTTCAACCTCGCCAGGAAGCATGATTATATTTTTCATGTCCGTGACTACCCTGGCAGTCACGTGATACTCTTTACCCAGGGCTCTGAACCTTCTCCTGAGGATGTAAATTTTTGTGCAAGACTTGCCTTAAAATATTCAAAGGCGGGTGGAGGTAAGATAGAGGTGTTGTATGCACCTGTGTCCAGGGTTTTCAGGAGGATTGGAATGCCGAAGGGTCTTGTTATGTTCAGAACGTACGAGACTGTGTTGGTTGAAAAATAGTCATGAATGAAGATTTTCTTGAAAGTTTACAAAAAAATTTGACCCCCCTCGATGAGGAGAGAAAAACAAGGCTTATAGACTACTACAAAATTCTGCTGCGCTTTAATAAGGTAGTTCATCTCACAAGCAAAACGGAGACGGATCTCGCCATTATGAGGAATATTTACGATGCCGCAGTGCTGCATGTTTTTTTACCCGAAATTGAGGAATTGGTTGACCTTGGTGCAGGCGCAGGATTTGCAGGAGTAGTAATGAAAATACTCAGGCCTGATCTTCGCGTTTTTCTAGTAGAGCGGAATGTTAAGAAGTCTTCATTTCTTTCTCTTGCGATTAAAGAACTCAAAATGGAAGAGGCAATTGTTTTGACAAAAGACTGGGCTGACCTAAAACTGTCTGCTGACGTTGGTGTCTCAAAGGCTTCATGTGGTCTTGAGAACCTGGTAGTTTTGATGCCCAATTTTCTCAAGGAGGACGGTATTTTGGTTCACTACTCCACTTCTCAAAAGAAATGTCTGAGGCCTGATAATTTCTATCAGTATTATTCTCCTTATGCCAAAAAACCTCAGTATTTATGTGTTTTTAGGAACAGAGAAAGCCAGTAGTGATTGTGTTCCACGTGGAACACCATGTTGATAGTTTATTGCAAGTCTCTTATAATATGACCATGCCCGGTACGAAGACCATTGCAATTTCAAATCAGAAGGGAGGGGTTGGAAAAACTACAACCTGCACAAATCTTGGCGCGGCTCTCGGTCAGTTAGGTAAAAAAACCCTTATAATAGATATGGACCCACAGGCAAATACATCCAGCGGATTAAGGTATACTGAAGCTGAGGACACAATTTACGACGTCCTACTAGGAAATATCTCAATTACACATGCGATAAGGCGTACTGAAGAAGATTCAGTATGGCTAATTCCATCTAACAAGTCCCTCGTCGGAGGTGAAATGGAATTTAGGGATGTTGATGACTGGCATTTTTTGCTGAGGGATGCATTGAAAGACGTTGACGGGTATGATTACATCCTCATTGATACACCTCCTTCCTTAGGGACTTTGACAATAATGTCTCTTGTAGCAGCGAATTCTGTGATTGTGCCCGTACAATGTGAATACTACGCCCTTGAGGGGCTCACTCAGCTGATAAAAACGATAATGCTGGTGAGAAATTCCTATAACCCTGATTTGAAGATTGAGGGCCTTCTTCTTACCATGTTTGATAGGAGGCTGAATCTTTCCAAACAGATTGAGGAAGAGGTTAGAAGGCACTTTGGAAGAAAAGTTTTCAATACGGTTATATATAGAAGTATCAGGCTTGCCGAAGCTCCGAGTTTTGGTCTTTCAATTGTAAAATACGCCCCGGATTCCCTGGGGGCAATGAATTATGTTGAGCTGGCAAAGGAGATTGCCTATGAGGAAAGCCTTAGGTAAGGGTATCGGAGCACTGATACCCGATGCAGAATTCGTGGAGAGTATTAAACTTCTTGAGATAGATAGGATTTACAGAAGTCCTTACCAGCCTCGGGAAGAGGTGGAGAAAAATCTTGATTCACTGGTTGAGTCTGTAAAGCAACACGGAATCCTTGAGCCGATTCTGGTGAAAAAAGAAGGGGATAGGTATCTGCTCGTGGCCGGAGAACGAAGGTTTGTTGCTGCGCAAAAAGCTGGACTTTCAAAGGTGCCTGTTAGAATACTTGAAGTAACTGATGCTTCCATGGCCGAGATTGCTTTAGTAGAGAACCTGATGAGGGAGGATTTGAATCCTCTCGAAGAAGCCGCTGGAATTGAGACCTTGATAAATAAGTTTAAATACACCCATGAAAAGGTTGGTGAAATTCTTGGGATGGACCGTGCCACCATAACTAACAAGCTGAGACTTTTAAAGCTTGCAGAACCTGTGAAAAACTATCTGAAAGAGGGGCTCATTAGTGAAGGACATGCAAAGCTTCTTTTGGCGCTTGAGGACAAAGAGCAGATCAAAATTTCAAACCTGATTGCAGAAAAAGGTCTGAGTGTGAGGGATCTTGAACGGGTAATTCAAAGAATGAAAATTGAAAAGAACAAACCGGTGAGAACAAAGTCTGTGAGGATGATTTCTGCAGTTCCAGGAATTAAGGTAAACGTGAAGGTAAAAAAATCGGGAGCTGGTGAGATAGTTATCAAATTTCAGAATAAGGAAGATTTCATTAAGCTCGCGAAAATCCTTGGATTGCAGCCGGAGAAGTCCTGATGAGTAATATGATACTATCTTTATTGCTTTCGTGGTATTCCTTCTTCAGCATAAACTCTTTTGGCCAGAATTCTACAGACCAGTATTTTTACTACGGAAACCCCGCAGTGGCAGCTGAACTAAACGCTCTTTGTGCGGTATCAGGAGGATTCTGGGATCGGGATTCCCGAATCGCTGAACTAAACTACTTTAGAAAGAATTTCCACATAGATTTTGTGTTTTATAACCTCGGGAATTTCAGATATTCCAGTGAGATTCCGGTTGATGAGGCCAACAGCCTTACATATTCTGCCTTTGCGTACAAGTTTTCAATTGGATACGCTATCGCTTTCGACAGAAATCTATTCTGGGGAATTGAACCCCAGTATCACAGGTTTGAATATTACAATCAATTTGCAGAGGGGTTCACCTTCAATACTGGAATATTACACAGGCTTACCAAAGTTCCTATGTATTACGAAGTATTTCTGAGAAACTTTGGATTGTCTTCCAGTGAGGGGTACAACTTCCCGGGCACACTTAATCTTGGTATTGGATATTTTACACGCTCCAACTTGTCCTTTTACTATCAATACATTCGAAAAATCACGGATGAGGGTTTCAGTTTGTTGGGAAGGGGTGTGCATCAGGAGTTTTCGGCCAGATACGTTTTCAAGGATATCGTGAGACCTTCTTTTACGTTGTACCTTGGAGATGATTTGAGATTAACTACTGTAAGCGTTAAGGTTAGTACCTTTAAGAAGTTCTTTATTGTGTACGATTTTACTTATAGAAAAGGCGGTTTTGAGCCAGTTCACATGTTAACGTTGGGGGTAGAATGAGATGTTTTATCTTGAGTTTGAGCGTCCTATATATGAAATTGAGAAGGAGATTGCTGAACTTAAGCGCATTGCAAAGGATAACTTAAATCTGTGGGGTGAAATAAGGGAACTTGAGGAGAAGGCAACTAAATTGAGAGAGAAAATATATTCCAGCCTAACGAGGTATCAGAAAGTTCAGATTGCCAGACATCCTGATAGGCCCCACACTTCCGATTATATAAAGTCTGTCTTTGAGGATTTCGTAGAGATTCATGGAGATAGAGCCTTCGGGGATGACCCCTCAATAATATGTGGTTTTGGAAAAATTGAAAGTCTTGGAGTGGTCCTTATCGGCGAAGAAAAAGGCAGGTCTACGCAGGATAAGATCTTCAGGAATTTTGGAATGCCTCACCCAGAGGGCTATAGGAAGGCTATGAGGGCCATGAAGCTGGCGGATAAGTTTGGACTTCCTGTGGTCACTCTTGTAGATACCCCTGGTGCGTTTCCTGGGATCGGTGCTGAAGAGAGGGGACAGGCACAAGCAATTGCAGAGAGTATAAGGACGATGCTGCAGATCAGTGTCCCAGTGATAGTTGTGATAATAGGAGAGGGCGGTTCTGGGGGCGCCCTGGCAATTGCGGTGGGTAACAGAGTTCTTGCTCTTGAAAATTCAATCTATTCTGTTATTTCCCCCGAAGGGTGTGCTTCTATCCTTTGGAGGGATTCAACAAGGTCCAGGGATGCTGCCGAAGCTCTTAAATTGACAGCCCAGGACCTTTTTGAATTTGGCATTATTGACGAGATTATACCGGAACCTCTTGGAGGTGCACACTGGGACCCAGATCTTACAGGAAAGAATCTGAAGGAGCACCTTGTTAGAAATATTTTAAGTTACATCCCATTTGATAGAGTAAAAGTCAGAGAAGAGAAGCTGTTAAAATTTAGAAAGATAGGAATTATAATCGGGGAGTAGGACTGCTACCGCGTTTCTCTAGAGGTACACCCTGTTTGCACAGAGGGCAGTTTTCAGGTTCGTAGGTTGCTGCGTGGGTCTTGTAAATCGATATCAGAGGTACAATCTCTTCGCAGCTTGCCACTGAGCGGTCTATGAGAACAAAAAATCCATGGATTTTCGTAGCGTCTGGCCCAAGACATTTTATCATCTTTTTGAAAGAACCACCTGTAGTCATCACATCATCGCACAACAAAATTCTATCGTCCTTTCCGATGAGAAAGTCTCTTTTCAGGAGTAAATCCTCACCCGCTTTCTCCATGTAAAATGCCTTTACTTTCAGCATTCTGCCAACTGCGAAGGCGACCAGAGCCCCGCCTGTAAGTGGTCCAATGCAAAGGGTGATTCCGAGAGACCTGATGACATTTTCTTTCGTTTTAATGATTTCGCCGATTAGATAAGGCTTTTCAAGAAGTCTGTACTTTTCAAAGTACGTATCAGAATGGAGCCCGCTGGAAAGCAGGAAGTGGCCTTTTAGAATCACCTTGTTTTCTTCAAGAATTTGCCGAATGTTCTCCATTATTAATATCTGACAGTGTTGAAGATCAGGTAGCCCCTTAAAATGTATTCAATCTTGTCCTGCACGTCAGGGTGGTAAACTCCGTAATCAAACATGTAAAAGCGACCTTCCCGGTTGAATGCAACATTTATAAATCCTCCACCGGTAGTACTTCTGTCGTTCTGCCAGGCTCCTATGATCACTATTGCTGGAACTCCGTTTATTCCGATGGTATCAACGGAAATGCTCTTCTCAAGTATTACATCGCCTTCATAGAATTTCTTTGCCAGCGAGTCTCTTATGGTTATGAACCTCCGGTAGTTTAGGGGCTGTTCCTGTTGATATGTGTAGCAGAAAATGAAGCGATCAGGATAATGCTTGTAGAGAGTAAAGAAGTTCTCATCGTGATTCTTGTAAACCCAACCCGGGGAAAGGTCGAAGGTAAAACCGTGTTCCTTGAAGACCTTTCTGGAGAGTTTCTTGTCATGTCCAAGAAAGTATTCCTTCTCTCGGAGAAAGTTTATATAGTTCTCTTTGATTTGTTCTTTTATAACAGGGGCATAGTTCTTTAGAAGAGCAAGGACTGAATCTCTACTCTCAGCATATACTCCAATCACGATATCTTTTGTAGAGAAAACGTCTTTTCGGATGTAAACTCCCGTTCTCAATGATGGAAATACTCTCTTGTAAAACTCGTGGTTCGGCGACGCACTGTAGGAAAGAATTACGACGTTTTTGTAATTCATATAGGTAATGAATTGCTCGTAGTTTATTGGGGTAATCCTGAAAAGCGGCGTTTCATGGGGCGTGTAAAACGTGTCGTTGATCAGCGAATCCAGTGTGAGTATATTTTGAGGGAATCCGTCGCAAATGAAAATCACTTCGTTCTCGGCTCCTGTTGGACGGTAAGTGCTTCGCCTCTGGCATGAAAGGGAAAAACCAATGAGGACGAAAAGAATTATCCTAAGCAACATAAAGCTCATCTCCTTCGAGAATTGCCTTTAAATTTTCTCTGATTTCGGGTATATTCATTATAACATCTCTGTCTTTCAACAATTTTAAGGCTTCGGATTTAGATTTTTGAATTAATTCCTGGTCTTTTATAAGGTGCAGAACTCGAAATCCTCCGAAACCGTGCTGTTTCTTTCCGAGGAATTCTCCGGGGCCCCTGAGTTCCAGATCTACCTCTGCAAGGTAAAAACCGTCACTGGAATTCTCCAGGGCTTCAAGCCTTTTCTGAGCATCTTCAGAGACATTCTTGTTTCTGATCAGCACGCAGTAAGATTTTCTGTCGCTTCTACCTACTCGCCCTCTTAACTGATGCAGTTGTGCGAGGCCAAATCTTTCTGCATGTTCAATAATGATGATTGTTGCATCCGGTACGTCGATCCCTACTTCAATTACCGTTGTGGCAACCAGCAGATTATATTCTCCACTACGGAATTTAAACATAGTATCTTTTTTAATATCTGTGGGAAGTCGTCCATGCATTAGACCAATTCTCACGTGTTCTGGAGCAATGGAAAGCAGATTTCTGTATATTTCTTCACAGGCTTTTATTTCCAGAGACTCTGATTTTTCGATGGTGGGCGCTATTATGTACGCCTTTTCGCCTTTCTTAATTTGATCAAACATCCACTTATAAATTTCAGAACGTTTCTCTTCGGTTCTTACTGCGGTGACGATCTTTGCCCTGTTAACGGGCTTTTCATGGAGGATGCTCATATTCAAATCTCCGTATAAGGTAAGGGCAAGAGTTCTCGGGATGGGCGTCGCGGTCATAACAAGGAAGTGTGGTGTGATTTCTCCGGATTTTTCTAGCAATTTTCCTCTCTGCAATACTCCAAAGCGGTGTTGTTCATCGACAACAGCGAGAGCGAGGTTTTTGAATACAACATCTTCTTGAATTACTGCATGAGTCCCAACTATGATCTGCGCTTCGCCAGATTTTATTGATTCCAGTATCTGCTCTCTGGTTTTCTTCGTTGTACTTCTGGATAAAAGCACAATATTAACGTTGAGTCCTCTCAAGAATTCGTTGATTACAATGTAATGCTGTTCCGCAAGAGGTTCTGTTGGTGCCATTAGACACGCCTGAAATCCATCCTGAACAGCAACCAGCATTGTATAAAGGGCAACAACGGTTTTCCCTGAGCCGACGTCTCCTTGGAGTAACCTGTGCATAGGACGATCCGTTGAAAGATCCTCAGAGATTTCGTTTATAACCTTTTTCTGGGCCCCAGTCAGCTGAAAGGGAAGGGTCATTAAGAATCTCTTTGTGAGATCACCATTTGCATTTAGGGGCATTGCTTTCTTCAACGTTTGCTCTTTTCTCCAGTTGAGCTTTATAAAGAAGTAAAAAGCCTCCTCAAAGACGAGAGAATTTCTTGCCCTTCCTGCCTCTTCAAGATTTTCGGGGAAATGCAGCTTCCTAATTGCTTCAACCCTTGAATAAAGATTGTGCCGTTGCCGGATGCTTTCTGGAAGAGTTTCAGGAATATGAAGTCTTTCGTCGTTTAAAATATTGTAAATTGTTCTTCGTAAAAAACGAGTATCCAGATTTTCAGTCTGTGGATATATGGGGACGATTGAGCCCGCCACGAGTTCTTCCACATCCTTTTTCCCAACAATTGCGTATTCAGGGTGAATAAAGAAAGGCCTCATTGAATACCTGTCCTGACTTACCCTTCCGCTGGCTATGACTTCATCACCAATAGAAAATCTTTTCACCATTTCAGGTATTGTAAAGAAGATTTCTACCCACCCTGAATCGTCTTCTATTACCACGGAAGCCCCTTGTTTACCAATCAGTCTCCTGGGTCCGATTAAAGTAACAAATCCTCTCACGGTGGCATAAGAGTTTGGTGTTAGTTCACTAATTCTGGAAATTTTTGAGCGGTCCTCGTAACGCCTGGGCGCGAGGTACAGAAGGTCGTAGATCGTGAGAATATTAATTCTTTTAAGTAGTTGAGCCCTCTGTGGGCCAACACCCTTCACGTACTGAACGGGTGTGTCAAGATTTAACTCTAAAGATTTCTGTTTACCCATCCGATATATGAAGCCACAATAAGGAACTTGTATATATCCAGGAAGCTCGATGTTGAGAAAGACACCTTTCTCCCAGAGACCAGTACCGAACCGGGGATTTCAGAAATCAGGTATGCTGCCGAGGTGTCAAGAAGTTCAAGTTCTATCGTGAAAGGTGGTGTAATTTCGAGGGGTTCAATTCTATCTATGGAGGCAAATGCTTTCTCAATGGCGTCATCGTATCTTTTTATTAGTTCGAGATATGGAATAAGCTCCGCTGAATAACGGCTTATTGATCGCTTTGTAACAACAAACTGCGTCTGGGGGAAATTGCCTTTTGAGAAGTTGTAGAGAACATCATCTCCCGAGATTAGAAGGACTGGAACTTGATAGTATCCCGCAAGAAACCCATTAATCTCAGCCTCTCCAACCTCTTTTCCGTTTATCACTACCCGATAGAAGGTAGAAGAGGAGTAAGAGTGATCCATCTGGCCAGGCAAAACTCCAGCGGGGGCATGGTATCCAAGCAGCAAACAACCATCAAACTTGCTATCAAGGCCTTCCATCATATAGTATCCTCTTGGGAACCCTCTGATCAAGGTTACATCTGCAGGTAGAAGATCGGGTATAATATTATCTCCGTGGCCATGTGAATCACATACCACCACCGACAGGTGACGGTCGTGCTTCTTCATTGATTCAATCACAAGCCTCACTTCGTTAGTCATCATCTGGGAGACCTTTTCTTTTGGTTCTTTCCAGGATGTTAGCCCCCAGATTCCTTCCATATCAATAGAAATATAGATCCTCATTGTCAACTCCTTTTAAGTAATGAAAGGAAGAAATAGTCACAATCATTCTCTGCACCATCCACGTAAACTCCCTCTCTCTTTTGAATCAAACTCGTCCCTTCAATTTGCATTAATTTCTCAATTATAAAATCCCCGTGACGTTCCAGGAAACGGAGAATCTGGTGCTCATTTTCAGAGGGATTGATGGTACAGGTCATATACACCAGATAGCCCATAGGCTTTAAGCACTGGGCAGCCGTCTCCAGGAGCTCAAGTTGAAGGGTGGTGAGCTCAGTGATTCGCTCCGGGGTCATATAATATTTCAACTCTGGCTTTCTTCTGATAGTTCCGAGACCCGAGCAGGGTGCATCAAGGATTACTACATCAAAAATTTCCCGAAAAGCACTACTTACGCCGTCCGAGTTAACAAACAGAATATTCCTTGTGCTCCCATCGTATAGTTCTTTTCGCGCCTTTCGAATCTTCTTTATGTTAATGTCGTTTGCTACTATAATAGTGTCCCGATATTTCCTGGCAAGGAAAGTTGCTTTCATAAAGGGAGCTGATGCAAGATCCAGGTACGTTCCACGTGGAACATAGGGAATTAGATGCTGCGCAATCTGGGTTGAAAAGTCCTGGAAGGTTACTCTGTATGTAATGTGGGAGTTGTGAAAAGATTCTCCATCTATAATTTTGAAGGTTTCGGGGAAAATAGTTCCTTTCAAACCATATTCTTCTGCCTCGAACTCAGCTGCATGCCGTGGCTCAGTGATAAAATCTTCAATTCTAATGTATGTGGGATGCACCGTAAGGGTATACTCAAGAAATTTCTTCAGGAAGTTCTCTTCAAGTTGTGAAGACAGATATTTGAAGAGCCTTTCAGAAAAGGAATATTCTTGATATACAGGGAATGCTGGCAGCATTTCAGACCTGGAAATGTTTCTGAGTATTCCATTCAACAGGGGTGGAAATTTGCTTCTGTTTGAAATTTTAGCAAGCTCAACATAGGTGTTTACTGTAGCATATTTCGGAATCCTTTTCAAAAAAAGTAGCTCATATATGGAAACAATAATGATTGCACGTTGAAAATCATCAAATTCCTTCAAGTTAGACTTCTTCAGAAAGGAATTTGCAATAGCTTCGATTTTGGTTAAATTTTTGATGGAACCATAAACCAGCTCCGTAAGGAGCTTGAAATCCCTTGCGTCTTTAAATTTGTGTGCGTTCTTGCTAATGAGGGGTGCAACCCAGGCTCTGTCTTTCAAGAATCTTGCTACTATCCTGACAGCCTCCAGGCGCTGATCTGTCATTTCAGGAGATTCAGGATTGCGCAAAGGCTGTCAAAAACATAATCTGCAGAGGGAGTCTGGTCTTTCTGAGAATTGCTTCGGAGCAAAACAGTTTTCATTCCACATTTCTTGCCAAGGAGCATATCCTCTGCTCTATCACCAACAAAATAAGAACTTTCTGGTTCCATATCGTATCTTCTACGAAGGATTTTTAAGAAATGATCTCCAGGTTTTCTGCAGTTACATCGTTCATTCGGGTGATGTTCGCAGTAAAAGATTTTTTCGATTCTGATTTTTTCCTGGGTTAGTCTAAGCAACATCTCCCTGTGGATCTCTTCAATTCGTTCTCTTGAATAATAGCCTCTCCTCACCCCGGATTGATTCGTCAGAACGAAAATGTGATATCCACAGTGTCTTATTGTGCGAAGTAAATCAAAGGCACAAGGGTTGAATTTGATACCCATGGGAGTCGAAAGATAGTGCCTATTTTCAATGAGAGTTCCGTCTCTATCAAAAATGAATGCTTTCATAGGTCTCCAGAAATTCCATAAAGGATTGGAGAGCTTTTGACCGGTGAGATATTCTGTTCTTGTACTCAAGAGTAATCTCACCGAAGGTTTTCCCGAGAGGTGGATACAGGAAAATTGGATCGTAACCGAAGTTGTGTATACCTCTCTCCTCTGTAAGGACGAATCCCTCAACTTTGCCTTGAAAATAATGCACTTCTCCCTTCAGGTTTATCCAGCAGATTACGGTCTTGAAATACGCCCTTCTCTTTTCTATGGGTAATTCCTTTAGCAGCTCCATGAGCTTTCTTCTGTTTGAAGAGTACGTTGCATTGTTTCCCGCAAATCTCGAAGAGTAAACACCGGGGATTCCGTCCAGGAAAGGAAGGAAGAGGCCGGTGTCGTCAGAAAATACCGGTTTATAGCCTTCTTCAAAAAGGAAATAGGCCTTCTTGAAAGCATTTTCTTCAAGAGTAAGAGCATTCTCGACGTTTTCGAGTCTAATTGGAGAAGCCTTAATTGAGATCTCTATCCCGTGGCTTACAAAAAAAGAAAAGAACTCTTCTAACTTGTTTTTGTTATTTGTCGCAGCGTAAATCTCAGGGAACTTCAACTTGGGTTTCAACTAGAAATGCATCGGGATATCCATTCTCCCTGAGGAAATCTCTATACTTTTCCGCTTCTACCCTTGTGAGGAAGTTTCCAACTCTGATTTTATAGGGTGTAGTGTCGAGGCCTGGGAGATACTCAATATAGACCGGGACATTTAGACGTAGTTTGGCATCCTGATAGGCAAGATCCGCCCTCGATTTATCAGAAAAGGCGAAAATTTGAACTCTCCAGCCAGGGGACAGTTTAGCAGGTTTCTGTGCAGTGATGGGTTCCTTCACTACCTTTCCAGTGGTGTCAATAGCGGCAGGACGAACAGTATCAGCCCTTGCAGGAGTCGGTTCAATAGTAATAACCCTTTCTCCTTCCGCTGTCTTTCTGACAGCACAAGACGCAAACAACGATAGTATTAACATTGCTACTACTGTTTTCCTCATTGTTTTCTTGCTCCATATTTTTTCTGAAATTTTTCGATTTGTCCGGTAAAATCTGTAGTCACGGTTTTTCTCGCCTGCCCCGTATAGAAGGGGTGGCATTTTGAGCATATTTCCACCTTGATTTCCTTCACGGTGGACCCAGTGACCACCTCGTTCCCGCAGGCACAGCGTATAACAGCTTCATTATAGTAAACTGGATGCAAATTCTTCTTCATCTTTCTCCTCCCGATTTAAGTTTTGATAATTATAATGGCTATACCCGGTGTTTTCCATTATTTTTCGCTATTAGAAGTAATCGGACTGTGGTGACTCACCTTCTTCGGCAACTCTCCGCAGGTATTCCCCGTATGGAGTGTTGAATTTCATAGCCAGGAAAAGGAGCTGATTCCTGTCAATGTATCCCATATGGTATGCAACTTCTTCAATGCATGCGATGAAAAAGCCCTGTCGATCCTGAATAGTCTTCACAAAGTTAGAGGCATCCAGCAAGCCTTCGTAGGTGCCCATATCTAACCACGCAAATCCTCTACCGAGTATGACTACTTTCAGCTCCCCCCTGTCCATGTAAATTCTGTTGATATCAGTAATTTCCAGTTCACCTCTCCAGGAGGGTCTTAAAGATTTTGCAATTTTCACCACCTTTTCATCGTAGTAATAGAGTCCGGGTATTGCGAAGTTTGACTTTGGATTTGCGGGCTTCTCTTCTATGGATATTGGGTTTCCGTCCTGGTCAAGTTCCACCACGCCGTAACTTCTCGGGTTTCTAACGGGGTAACCGAATATTACACCGCCCTTACTCAGTTTGGCAGCTTCACGCAAGATCTGACTGAATCCTCTGCCATAGAATATATTGTCACCAAGTATCAGTGCTGTTTTATCCCCTGCAATGAATTCTTCGCCCACAAGAAAGGCATCCGCAATACCTCTCGGTTTATCCTGTGTTGCATAGGAAATTTTCAATCCGATGTGACCACCATCTCCCAGGAGTCTCTTGTAGAGCTCTACGAACTCCGGATTCGTGATGATGAGGATCTCTCTTATCCCCGAGAGCATCAACGTGGAGAGCGAATAGTAAATCATTGGCTTGTCATAAACTGGTAGTAGCTGTTTGCTAACAGCTAAAGTTATTGGATAGAGCCTTGTACCAGTTCCTCCAGATAATATGATCCCTTTCATAGCCCAAATTATAGACTATTCCGGGCGGATATTGAAAATTCCCCCCCAATGCGTTAAAATTTAGCAAAACTTATGGATAGGGAGGTTACTGTGGATCTTGAGAAATTTCGTAAAATCTTAAAGGACGAAAGGCACAAAATCCTTGAAATTCTGAAGGCTGAGAAGGAAAATGATGCAAATAGCAACGATCAGTGGTCTGAGCCGAAGGATCCTGAGGATCTTGCAAATCTGACCCTGTCCGATGATATACGGACAAAAATTTGTGAAAGGGAATATCAGACACTTAAGGAGATTGAGGAAGCTCTCGCAAGGATGGCTTCTGGTAAGTTTGGCATGTGCGAGAGATGTGGGAAGTCCATTGAGGAAGAACGCCTGGAATTAATTCCATGGACAAGATACTGTGCTGGGTGCTCTAAAGAGTTTGGCAAGAGCAGGTAGTTTTCAAAATGTTTGAATCTGGCGAGCCCAGAGAGATTCCCGCCCTGATTGAGGAGGAAATACGCTCTTCGTATATTGATTATGCGATGAGCGTTATTGTTGGTAGAGCTTTACCTGATGTCAGGGACGGTCTCAAACCAGTGCAGAGACGTATTCTCTTTGCGATGCGGGAGCTCGGGCTTTTACCGACGAAACCTTTCAGAAAATCTGCAACGGTTGTGGGGGAAGTAATAGGAAAGTATCACCCCCATGGCGATCAATCAGTCTACGATACACTGGTAAGACTTGCTCAGGACTTCACCATGCGCTACCCCCTGATAGAAGGTCAGGGAAATTTCGGCTCCATCGACGGCGACCCTCCAGCTGCCTATCGTTATACTGAAGCCAGGCTTTCTCCAGTGGCCCTGGAACTTCTTGAAGGTCTTGACGAAGAGGCAGTAGATTTTTCACTGAATTTCGACGGGCGCCTTCAGGAACCAACGGTACTTCCCTCGAGATTTCCTAATCTTCTCTGCAATGGCTCCTACGGGATCGCCGTTGGCATGGCTACAGAAATCCCTCCGCATAACGTAGGAGAAGTTGTGGACGCACTGATTGCCTTAATCGATGATCCGGAACTTTCTCCAGAGCGTACTATTCAGTACATTCAAGGTCCTGATTTCCCGACGGGTGGGATAATTGTCGGTTCAAAGGGAATTAAAGATGCGTACTTAACTGGTTCAGGGACAATTACAGTAAGGGCGCGTGCTCACGTTGAAGAAAAGGCGGGAGGTCGCCTGTCTATTGTCTTTACAGAATTTCCATACAGAGTTAGCAAGGCTAACATTATTTCAAGAATTGCAAACCTTGCAAAGGATGAAGTAATTACGGAAATCTCCGAAGTGCGTGATGAATCAGATAAGGAAGGCCTGAGGCTGGTGGTTGAACTAAAGCGGGGTGCTGATCCGGAGGTCGTGTTGAATAAACTTTACAAGCACACACAGCTTCAGGAGGGCTACGGATTGAATTTCCTTGCTCTTGTTGATAATGTGCCGCGTATTCTGAATCTTAAGGAACTTCTTGAAGAATACTTAAAGCATCAGGAGAATGTAACTACCAGAGTGATAAGGTTCCGACTCAGGAAAAAGGAAGAAAGAGCACACATTCTTGAGGGTTTCAAGATCGCCCTGGAGCATCTTGATGAAATTATTGAGGTAATTAAGGGCTCAGAGGATCAGAAAGATGCGAAGGAAAAATTGATCAGCCGGTTCGGGCTATCAGAGGTTCAGTCTCAGGCAATTCTTGAAATGCGTCTCGGTAATTTGACGAAACTCGATCGAGGTAAGGTTGAAAAGGAGTATGAGGAATGTATTAAAGATATCGCTCGTTTTAACGAGATTCTTGGCAACAGGTTACTGCTTCTGCAAGAGCTGAAGAGTCAGTTTTTAGAAATTAAGAAAAAGTTTGGTGACCCAAGAAAGACGGAAATTGTTGAAGAGGAGTTAACACCTTTTGATGCTGAGAAGCTCATTCCCGATGAGCAGGTAATTGTGACCGTTACCTTCAAAAACTACATAAAGAGGACTCCGATTGCTTCCTTCAGAACTCAAAAGAGGGGAGGCAAGGGCAAAAGAGGAATCAGGACTTATACCGATGACCATCCTGTGTCGATTGTTTTAAGCAATAACCATAACAACCTGTTACTTTTTACCAATCTTGGCAGGTGTTACGTAATAAAGACCTACGAGGTGGTGGAGGGAGGCCTCCAGGATAAGGGGATTTCCTTGAGAAGACTCATCAGTCTAAAAGAAGAGGAGCGCGTAATCTCCGCCGTATCAATTAAAAATGACGAGTTCTCAAAAGAAAAATATCTTGTCTTTGCAACTTCAAATGGTCTCGTGAAGAGAACTCCTCTGAGTCTCTTTTCAAAGGTCGGTAGACCGGGGAAAAGGGCGATTAGTTTGCGAGACGGCGACGTAGTGGTAGATGTGGTGATTACCTCTGGAAGTGATGAGCTTGTGATTGCAAGGGATTCTGGGAAGGCCGTTAGATTTAACGAAAAAGAGATTTCTGTACATGGTGTTGCAGCCTATGGTGTACGCGGGATTAAGCTTGGAAAGGGTGAAAAAGTGGTTTCTATGGTGAAAGTGGTATCAGGAAGAGAAGTACTTACGGTTACCGAGCATGGTTACGGAAAGAGGTTTTCTCCTTCCGAAATTGCTTTACATCATAGGAACACCGGCGGTGTAAAAATCCTTTCTGGCATGGCCAGGACCGGAAAATTGAAGAAGCTAGGTATTGTTAACGAAAAGGATGATATTATCATACTTACCCGTACGGGTAAGGTAATCAGAATCAAATCCGCAGAAATAAACCTCCAGAAAAGAGCTTCCATGGGGACAAGACTGATTGACACAACCATTGGTGACACTGTGGTGGACTGTGAGATAATCCCACACGAAGAGGGACTTGAGGAGGAGGAGCTATTTTAGCAAAACTTCTACTTCTTTTGTGCTTAACTTCGAAAGATACAGGTTTTTTGCCTTCTCTCATAATTCCGGGATTTCATGAACTCAGTGGAGGTGGTAAAAGGGGGTACGTATACGCGGCCGGAGAGGCTATTTTCATATCGGTATACGGTGTACAGACTTACCAGAGGCGCAGTACTTTCAACTTCAGCAGAACTTTTGCCTTTGAAAATGCTGGAGTAGTACTTCCCCTGACATATACTGAAGACTGGCGAATTGTGGAGAGTGCTCTCTCCTATGAAGACTATATTGAAGAGTTATACAGGAGGGCAAGACAAATCTATCCTGATGACCCTACAAAGCAGGATGAGTATGTGAATAAGAACCAACCCGGCTATTACTGGAGGTGGGAGGACACGCAGAGCTTCCTGAAATTTCAGAATTTGCTCCGGCGCTATAGAGAAATTACCAGCAGAAGAACTCTTTTGCTTGGCCTTATTGTCCTGAACCACCTGGCCAGCGGTGTGGATTATCTGGTGAGTAAAGAACTAAAAAAGGCCGGATTGGAGAACGTAAATTTCAAAACATTTGCCAGTCCTGACCAATTTTCAATTTTACTGAATTATCAGTTTTAGGAGGAAAATTATGATGAAAATACCTATTATAGACCTCGTGAGGCAGCATAAACCCATTCAGAATGAGCTTGAAATTGCCTTTAAGAGGGTCCTGGAATCAGGGCAGTTTATTCTCGGGCCCGAACTAGAACAGTTCGAAAGAAATGCCTCGGAATTCCTGAGGAGCAAATATGCTGTGGGTGTTGGAAACGGCACCGACGCTATAACCCTTGCCCTTAAAGCCGTTGATTTGCAATCGGGAGATGAGGTAATCACTACTCCTTTCACCTTCTTCGCTACGGCAGAGACTATTGCTATGATTGGGGCAAAACCTGTTTTTGTTGATGTGGAAGATTCTACTTTGAATATTGACGTAAATAAAATTGAGGGAAAAATTACTCCGAAAACCAGAGTCATTCTTCCTGTCCACATATTTGGGCAGGGGGCGAAAATGGAGGGGATTCTGGATATCGCGCGTAGGCATTCTCTTAGAGTTATTGAAGACACAGCTCAGGGGTTCGGCGCAAAAAGGAACGGTAAATTCCTCGGTACTTTCGGAGATCTCGGGACCTTCAGCTTTTTCCCCACGAAAAATCTATCATGTCTTGGAGATGGAGGTCTTATTACGACTCAGGATGAACTTTTGTTTGACAGAGTGAGAAAATTAAGGGTTCATGGTTCCCCAAGGAAGTATTATCATGAATTTCTTGGTTACAACTCACGACTGGATACACTGCAGGCAGCTTTTCTCAGCGTGAAGCTTAATTATATTGAAGCCTGGAATCAGAGAAGAAGGGAAATTGCTGAGATTTATGATAGGGAGCTAAAAGAGTTTGTGAGAGTACCTGAAGTTGATGCGGGCAATGAGCACATTTACCATCAATATACTATAAGAACCGACAGGAGAGACGAGCTAAACGAGTTTTTGAACAAAAAAGGAATTATGACACAGGTCCATTATCCCATCCCATTACACCTGCAGCCTGCCCTGGCTTATCTGGGGTACAAAAAGGGAGATTTTCCAGTTGCAGAAAGGGCTGCGAGAGAAGTTCTTTCCTTACCCATTTTCCCTGAATTAACGGAGCTGGAAATAGAATATATAGTCAGTTCAGTGAAGGAATTTTTCAGGGGATAGAGATATGAACGTGAAGGAACTGCTTACAAATCTTTCAAATGCTTTTGGTCCTGCTGGTTTTGAAGATGAAGTAAGGGAGCTGATCCAAAGCCTGGTAAAGGATTTTGTTGATGAAATCTACGAAGATACGTCTGGTAATCTAATTACCCTAAAGAAGGGCACTTCCAGTACGAAGGTGATGGTTGACGCTCATATGGACGAGGTTGGCCTGATAATTTCTCATATTCACGGTCCATTTCTGAGGTTTCAGATGCTGGGAGGCTGGGATGCAAGACTCCTACCTGGCCAAAAAGTTTTAATAAGGACGAGATCCGGGAACAAAATTCCCGGTGTTATTGCTACTATACCTCCTCACATTCAATCGGCTGAGGAGATGAAAAAAGCCTTTGACGTGAGCGACCTCTACATCGATGTGGGAGCAACTTCCGAAGAAGAGGTGAATGCAAAGGCAATTTCCGTTGGCGACCCGGTCATCGTACATTCTTTTGCAGAGGTTGTGGGGGATGACATTGTAATTGGAAAGGCTTTTGATGACAGGGCAGGTTGTGCAGTCCTGGTGAAAATACTGGAGCGTCTCAAGAATTCAAGACTTCCTTACGACCTGTATGCGGTTTTTGCCACAGGTGAAGAACTTGGTTTGAGGGGCGCAAAAACCTCTGCATATAACGTAGACCCTGATTTTGCAATCAGTGTGGAGGGTACCATTGCCGTTGACAACCCGAACATCCCTCCACATAAACAACCTTCGCATATAGATAAGGGTCCCGTAATAACGATTATCGATAAGAGTATTGTAGTGAACCAGAGGGTGGTTATGTTTTTTGAAGAAGTAGCGCGCAGGAATTCCATTCCTTTCCAGTACAAAACGCCAATTTTCGGATCCACGAATGCAGGAGTAATTCATCTGGAAAGGGGTGGCACCCTATCGGGAGTAATTGCAGTTCCCGCCAGATATATACATTCACCTTTATCTATAATAAAAATTAGCGATTTTGAAAATACTGTTGAATTATTGCATAATATTCTTGTTGA
The DNA here is from genome assembly GCA_002421425.1 of Caldifarciminota bacterium UBA5631. GTDB lineage: Bacteria > Hydrothermota > Hydrothermia > UBA1063 > UBA1063 > UBA1063. Next base: position 9,760 of record DIJZ01000003.1, on the reverse strand, counting down.
GCTGCCTGCAACAGGGCTTTTGAAAAAGAAACTAAGGTTATGAAAGTCACTTTCAGGGTGTATACGTACCTTAAGGCTGAGTTGGGAAAGGGGGAAATCTGCGTCGAGTTGCCTGATGTCGGACCTATTTCTCTGGAAGAGCTTCTGGAGGAAATTGAAAAGCGAACCGGGAAGCCCTTTAAGGAAAAACTTATCATAGATGGTAAAATACGAGAGGGAATTATCTTTATGCTAAATGGGAAGAACTTGATTTCCCATGGTACCGAGGAAATAGTACTTCATGACGGAGATGTGGTCTCCATCCTTCCACCAGGCTCCGGAGGCTAATGGAAGGCATTTTCGCCAGGCACTTACCCCTCCTTGGGGAAGAAGGAATAAACCGGCTTTTGAATTCCAAAGTACTTGTTGCAGGCGCAGGTGGCCTCGGAACGGTAGTACTTCAAATACTGGTTCGAACCGGAGTTGGGAAAATTTACATTGTTGATCACGGAATCCTCGACGAGCCCGATTTAAATCGCCAGATTTTGTATACTCGCAGAGACATAGGGAGGGTGAAGGTTGAAGTTGCTGTGCAGCGTCTTAAGGAGATCAGGAACGTTGAGCTTGTTGGAATGAACACTACAATTGATGAAAAATTTGAGATTCCGGACGACACTGACCTGGTAATAGACTGCCTTGATAATTTCTATGGCAAATTCCTTCTTAATGACCTTGCGCTGAAGAAAAAGAAGCCCTTCATCCATGCGGGTATATCCGGTTTTTATGGACAGGTAACCACTATTATCCCGGGAGTTACCCTTTCCCTGAGGGATATGCTGCGAGGGGCCCTCGTGGAGAATAAAGGGGGTCTTCCTGTGATAGCAACTGCCTCTTTTGTTCTTGGAACCATTGAGGCAAGTGAAGCCATCAAGTACCTCACTGGAAAGGGTCCGGTGCTTAAAAATAGGATCCTGGTTGTGGACCTTTTATACAATGATTTCCAGACCATAGAAATTGCGAGTTCATAAGACCTAGAGTAAAATTCCAGTATGAGACTTGCAATATATTTTTTCACCCTTCTCTTTGCATCGCCGAGGCCTGACACCCTCTGGTATGGAATGTACCTGATGGGAAATAAGGTAGGTTATGCGGCAGTCTCGGTTTCTCCGAAATCCGACGGGTTTCGTATTGACGAGGTAAATTATATGCAGGTCCAGATGCTGGGTACTTCAAAGAAGGTGCTGATTTCTACTACTTATCAGACAGACAGACAGTTCAAAATAAGTTCTGTGAACGTAAAGATGAATACCCAGGACCAGGACATTTCAGGGAAACTCGAAGTGAAGGCAGATACTATATTGATGAACTACACATCTACCTCTGGCAGCCCAATTGTGAGGAAAGTTCCGATATCTGGTCCACTGTTTTCGGAAACTACGCTCAGGCTTTTCCTTGAGAAGAACAGGGTGAAGAATATGAAATTGAACCTTCTGGACGTTCCAACGGCAACAGTTTCAGAAGGTATATGCGAGCTTGAGTCGGAAAGGAGCGGGCTACTAAAGTACAGACTTTCCTACCAGGGAACAGTGGCTTCAATGGTATTTGAAAACGGGGTCTTCAAGAGAGAAGATGGACCTATGGGCATATCCATTGTGAGAGAAAGCAAACAAAAAGCCCTGGAATCTACGGGTGAAATTGATATCACAGAACTTTATGCGGTGAAACCCAATGTTTCCATCAGAGCGCAGACCTATCTGCGGCTAAAACTTATAGGTGCAGTTAGTGGCCTGAATGTGAATTTTGGGCCCCAGAAGGAACTTGAGAAAAAGGGCAACTTTATCAGACTGGAGATTACGAAGCCGGATGTGAAATGCACAGAACCTTCAACTTTAATGTCCGTTTCCAAGTTTCTAGAACCGGATCCATATGTTCAATCCGACGCTCCGGAGGTCATTTCTCTTGCAAGGGAACTTACATATGGAATCAAAGACCCATGCAAAAAAGTGGAAGCAATAAATGCATGGCTTAGGAGGAATATTGCGAAGGCGCCCTCAGTTACGATTCCCACGGCCCTTGATGTGCTCAGGGAGAGGCGTGGTGATTGCAATGAACACGCTGTTTTATTTACTGCCCTGGCAAGAGCCTCGGGGATTCCCGCAGATATTGTGGTTGGTCTTGTATATCAGGATGGTTCGTATTATTATCATGCGTGGGTTATGGTTTTTATCGGAGATAAGTGGATCTTTGTAGACCCGATTTTTGATGAGTTTCCTGCCACGGTAAGGCACCTGGCCCTTGCCAGGGGGTCTCTTGAGAAACAAACTGAGATTATGCAGGCTGTTGGAGATTTGAGGATTATTGTTGAGGAGCAGAGATGAAAAGCTTCAACAAGGTTTTCATCCCTGTTCTCGTTTTTCTTTTGATGGTTTTAATGCTCATCTGGGGCGTAGTTAAAGAAGACCACAGAGAAGTAGAATTCAACGGAAATATTCTCTGCCTGTCATGCATTGGAATCGAATAGGTAGCAGAATAAAAAAAGTTAGCATATTCAGGAGAGGGTTTCAGGTACTTTCAACCATTGGGATTAATAGCTATATACCCGATTTCAAAAACTTCAGTATCTATCAAGGGCCAAACAAAGGATTGTGCGCCCCCGGCCTTAATTGCTACGCTTGCCCTTTTGCACGGACTTCCTGCCCCATTGGGTCTCTACAGCATTTTATAGTTATAAGACAGTTCCCGCTTTACGTTCTTGGATTCATTGGGGCGGTGGGCGCCCTCCTTGGACGTGCGTTTTGCGGTTGGTTGTGTCCTTTTGGTTTATTTCAGGAGTTCTTTAAAAGCATAACAAGATTTCGATTGAAAATACAAAAGAACTGGGGTATTCTAAAGTATATTATCCTGGTCGCAATGATTCCCATTGCTTATCTAACCTTAGAACCATGGTTCTGTAAGGTCTGTCCTGCCGGTACAATAGAAGGAACCATTCCCATTGTGTTATCTCCGTTGTGGAGCGACCTTTCGAAACTAATTTCGTACAAATTTTTTATCAAGATTGCCATCGCTGGTATTTTCCTAATCCTATTCTTAATTATACGCAGGCCATTCTGCAGGTTTATGTGTCCTCTGGGTGCCCTCTGGGGTCTGTTTAACAGGGTAAGTGCAATCAGGATGAAAGTTGATGGAAGTGGCTGCACAAAGTGCAATCTTTGCCAGGAAGTGTGCCCAATGGATATTAAGATATATGAAGATCCAAATCATTATGATTGCATTCGATGCCTGAGATGCGTTTATGCCTGTCCTACAGGAGTAATTGATGTGGAAATTATGGGAAGGGCCTTGATACATGGTACAGTTTATAGTTCAAAGACGAAAGTGGAAAAGTGTTCCGTAAAATAGCCAAGAGCTATTTATTCTCAGAAGGTTTGTAATTTCTCGCCCAGAAATCCCTTAAAAACTGAACCTTGTTCTCCAGCCAGGCTCTATTATCAAGATACCATTTCACCGTTCTAAAAACTCCCTCTTCAAAGGGTGTTTTGGCCTTGAAGCCGAGCTCCCGCTCAATTTTTGAGGAGTCCAGACCGTATCGAAAGTCATGGCCAGGGCGATCTTTCACGAAGGTTACCAAAGACTCATAAGGTTTTTTCCCCGGAAGCAGTCTATCCAGAATCCGGCAAATTTCGCTCACAACGTCTATGTTCTTCCTTTCCTCACCACTTCCGATATTGTAAATTTCCCCAGGCTTACCTTTCTCTACAACCTTTAGAATACCTTCTACACAATCAGACACATAAAGCCACTCACGGACATTATCCCCCTTCCCATAGACAGGAATCGCGTCACCTGAAATCGCTTTATAAATTACAACTGGAATTAATTTTTCTGGATACTGCCAGGGACCGTAATTGTTACACGGTCTTACTGTTATAACCGGGAGGCCATAGGTCCTGTAGTATGATCTACCGAGCATATCCTGGGCGGCTTTGCTCACAGAGTATGGTGAATTAGGCATCATAGCGCTATTTTCATTGAAGTATCCTTCCGATCCCAACTCTCCATATACTTCATCAGTGGAGACGTTTACGAAAACCTTTAAGTTTGTTTCCTTTGATGCCTCGAGAAGATTAAGCGTTCCTTTCACGTTACTATCAATAAAGGCAAATGGTTCCAGAATGCTCCGATCTACATGGCTCTCTGCTGCAAAGTGAACAACGATATCTGGTTTTACCTCCTGGAAAATCGCCCGAATTCGCTGGAAGTCCGTAGTGTCTGCGTTGTAAAAGGTGAATTTACCCTTGATAGATGCAAGCCGCTCCAGATCCCCTGCATAAGATAGTTTGTCTATAACTACGACTCTCAGCCCCAGGATTACTGCCTGTCTAACAAATTCACTTCCTATGAATCCCGCACCGCCTGTAACAAGAACAGTTTCAGCCATAAAGGAATTATAATCCCAGAGACTGCGTCAATTCAAGGAAAAAGGCTCCAATAGGTTCTTCTATCTTGATGCTACAATATTTATCATACTGGGTTTCTCCCTTATTGATAATTACGAGAGGAATTCTTTCCTCCAGAGCGACGAGCGGCAAAGCTGCAGCTGGGTATACAACAAGGCTCGAGCCGCAAACAATGAAAAGGTCTGACTCTTCAGCTTCCTTGAAGCTCAAGCGAAGGACTTCCTCTTTAAGAGGTTCACCGAAGAAGACAACGTCGGGACGTATCAGACCTCCACAATTGCAATGCGGGACTTCAGACGCTGCTACCATCTCGAGTACTGATGGGAGAAAATAGTTCTTCGAGCATTTTTCACAGTAAAACTTCATAGCATTTCCATGAAGCTCGCTGACCTTCTCGGAACCTGCCTTTTGGTGGAGTCCATCAATATTCTGAGTTGCTACAAGCTGTACTTTTCCGAGGGATTCGAGTTTTGCGATGAGCTTATGTCCATCGTTCGGTTTCGCAGCACTTATAATGTTCAGAAGCTCTAAGAAGATTTTGTAAAATCTCACCGGTTCTCGTTTCAAGAATTCTATTTCAAACATATAGGGCGGGTACTTTGAGTAGAGGCCTTCTGGCCCGCGAAAATCTGGGATTCCGCTCTCAGTGCTTATTCCCGCGCCGGTTAGAAAGAAAATCCTGTCTCTGGCTTTGATTAAATTTGCAACATAATCTAAATTTCTCACGTGATAAATTTAACATGTGTACATTGAACTTACAAAGGAAAGAGTTTAAAATCATCCCATGGGACTGTTGATTCCATACCTTGGAGTTAAACCGAGAGTTGGTACGAAGGTATTTATCGCTAGCACTGCAGTCGTTGTAGGAGATGTAACCATTGGGGACTTATCATCAATATGGTTTAATACCGTCATCAGGGGCGACGTAGAACCGATTGTAATCGGAAAATACACCAACCTTCAGGATAATGTGGTTGTACATGGCACAAGAGGTAAATACAACGTAGAGATTGGAGATTATGTTTCCGTAGGTCACAACGCCTCCATTCATGGATCAAAGATCTGCTCCCACGTAATTGTTGGCATCGGAGCCGTTGTGCTGGATGGATCGGAGATTGGTGAATACTGCATAATCGGTGCGGGGGCGCTCGTGCCACCTGGAACGAAGGTTGAACCAGAGAGTGTCGTACTTGGGGTACCTGGAAAGATCGTGCGAAAAATAAGCCTCGAAGAGAGAGAGATGATTGAAAGGAATTGGAAGAATTACGTAGAGTATGCCGGTAACTATCTTGAGGGCAAGTAATGAAGTTGCTTATATTGCTGTTACTATTTCAGAAGACGGTGGACCCGGCCAAGTTATATCGCGAAGGCAAATATTATGAGTATTTGAATCTATTTTACTCGGATTCGAAGTATTCAAGAGATCCCAAATACATAGCCCTTACATCGCTGGCTTATTTAAATCTCGGAAATGCTGACAGTTCCTGGAGGTATTTCAAACTTCTACCGGCGGAAAGGGAAGACCTTCTGACCCTTGAAGGCTTGAGCTTTAGACTTGGCGAGCTACTCTGGTCAGCAGGGTATGCAAAGGCTTCCGCCGACGCTTTCTACGTATCTTTCAGGGTTCACCATAGAGCAGAAGATGCAATACATAGAATTGCATCAATCCTGGATCTGCCAGAAGGAATCATCACAGACTCTTTGCTTTATGGACTTTTCAGCCCGGTGGAAGTGGCTTTAATTCTTCCACTTTCAGGAGATTTTGTGGAAGTAGGTGAGGAGTTCTTAAATGGGTTTACAATGTCCTATGAAGGGAAGTTTAAAACTATTGACGAAGAGAAGATTTCCGAGATGTCTTCAGTCTCATTAAATACCCTTATTGTAGGGCCTCTAAAAAGCAGGACGGCGAAATACATCGAAGGAATTTATCGGAGGCCTGTATTCTGGTTTTCTCCAGTTTCAGAGTATATCCCCGTGGACATTCAATTCTTTTTCTCTCCTTACAAAACGCTACGGTCTGAGACAGAGTTTCTCGTAGATTACATTCTTGACTCAATGCAGATAACTCAAATCGCTTTACTAAGGGATACCAGCTGGATTGATAACCTCTACGCACAGTATGTGAGAGAAGCCCTGGCCAGAAGGGGGAGGTTTTTGAAGTATGACATTATTTTGGCTAATCCCCTTGAATTTGACTCCGTTGCGGCGGAAATTGATTCTGAGAAGGTTGATCTTGCCATAGTATCGGGACTAAATTCCAATTCCTACTTTATCTATTCTGCCTTCAAAACCCGATTTTCCCAGAAGATCATAGCAGGTTCTTCGGGTTGGTTGTTAAGGTTGTTCCAAATTCCAAGGTATATGATAAACCTTAATGTGGCTTCGGTTCCGATTAGTGAAGATTTCATAATAAGAGCCTCCGAGGAACTGGACAGATTTGAGAGGGAATTTTTCGCAAAATATAACTACCATCCATCTGATGCAGGCCTTTTGGGATACAATTTTGGTCAACTCTTATCGAAGGCTAAGGATAATTCTATTGCAGGGGTTCTCCTTAACCTGAGATCTTTAGGAAGTTATGTGGGGTCTGCTGGCATTGTGATGGAGTTTTCCAGCGGATTTAGAATGTATGAAATTGCTGGAGGAAACATTGAGATACGGAGGGAAAAATATGGAGGAGAAGAAGAAAATTAAGAAAGCACCACAGGTGCAGAAGGTTGAGTTCAAATATTCAAAGAAAAACTGGATCTTGATTTTTTCTGGAATAGGCGTTGGGCTGGTTTCTCTTATTCTAATGGCTCTTGGAGATATAACGGTGTCAGTTATATTGTTCGTAGTTGGATTCATTATAGTTTTGCCTATTGGCCTTCTTTTGAGGCCATGAATACATTTATTTAAGGCGAAGAAGTAGTTCATTGCAATATTCTAGTGTTTTGTATTACAATTTCTTTAATGGAGGTGTAAATGCGTAAGATTTTTTTGATACTTGTTCCAGTGATTCTTTTTGCTGGAACGATAACTGATAGGGTAACACTGGATCCTCAGTTACTGCAGATTCAGGAAGTTCAAGGATATACGCTGATAGATTACCCTGGAGCCGCTTCTTTCGGACCGTGGGGTGCTCCTATGGTACCAAGGATTTCGCTTCAGGTGGTTCTTCCATCTGGTGCAGTGGCTGAGAATGTGGAGATATTGCGAGTTAGAACAAGCAAAATTCCCGTAAAATACCCCTTATTTCCGCAGCAGAAACCTGTACCGTTATCCCTAAGTCAGAAGGCCGAGTTTACCCCTATGGACCCTAAATTTTATGATCTGGAAAAGTATCCCTCTGAGTTTATTGAGATTTCGAAGACCGGAAGTATGGGCGGCTTTTCCATTGCAGGGTTAATCCTCAATCCGGTAATCTATAAACCCAGGGAAGGGCTTGTTGAGTTTATAACGGAAATAGAATATCGAGTTTCGTATATTGAAAACCAGCCAAGCGAACTTACCAGTAAGCAGATTGAGTCCTTTGGAAGGCTCGTGAAGCAGATAGTCAGAAATCCACAGGATGTCGATATATTTGCCCCGAGATTGAAGGAGATGAAGGACGCCGATACTGTTGAACTTGCTATAATCACTTCCAGTACCTTTGCCCCATATTTTGATAGTTTAAAGAAATGGAAGGAGAAGAGGGGGATCCGAACCCAGGTGGTAACGCTGGATTATATTTATGCGAACTACACGGGGAGAGATAATCCCGAGAAAATAAGGAACTTCATCATAAATTACTATCAGAACAAGGGGTTGATTTACGTGCTTTTGGGAGGCCAGGCAGACCATGAAAACAATCAAGCCATAGTGCCAAGGAGGGATGTATTCTACTACAGATCTTATGCTGGAGGATATGTAGATGAGGACACAATACCCTGCGATCTGTACTATTCTGATTTGAACGGTACCTGGAATGCTGACAACGATAATATATGGGGCGAACTAACGGATAACGTAGATATGTATCCTGACGTTTTTGTGGGAAGGTTTCCTGTACGGACTGTTGATCAGATAAATAATTTAATAAACAAGGTGATAGTGTACGAATCGACCCCACCTTCGGGATACCTTACAAATATTGTTCTGCCTGCGCAGCTTCTGTGGAGTCAGTTCCCCTACTATGGTGATTCTGTAAATAACAGGATTGCAAACTTGACACCAACGCCTCCCTGGAATGATATTAAATTGTACCAGTCACAAGGGAACCTTAACACTACAAACTTCATAAATGCTGTTAACAGTGGAGTGGGTTTTGCTCATTATGCTAGCCATGGAAGTGAGACCAGCGCAAGTTTTGTAACGGTGAGTAACTTTAATAGTATGACTAATGGGTACAAACTGGGAATTCATAACGCCATCTGTTGCTTTACTGGTGCCATTGACGAAGTGTCAGGTGGAGATTGCTTTGCTGAATCCCTTGTAAACCACCGTAATGGTGGGGCTGTTGCCACAATTATGAATACCCGCTATGGATGGGGCTATCCACCGCAACTTGGCCCCAGTGAACGTATTGATTCAACTTTCTACTACCACATTTTTAGAAACAACGTATGGACGATTGGTGAAGCACATGCCCTTTCCATTGCAGCGTGGGTACCTACAGCAGTAGCTGAAGGCTCAAACGGGGTATACAGATGGTGCATTTACGAACTCTGGATTTTTGGTGATCCAACCCTTCAGGCCTGGACAGATAACCCAACTGCAATCAATGCGACGTACCCTTCAGTGATACAAGTGGGAGCTCCCAATTTTGAAGTGGATACCGATGCTCCTGCTGGAGTTGTGTCACTTTCAAAAGGTGGTAGTTTTGTGGGCAGGGCGATAGCTGATGCCAGCGGTCATGCGTCGGTTCCCATAAATACGATGTTAGTCCCTGGAGATTCTGTTGCAGTTGTTGTAAGATCAAAGAACAGACTTCCTCATATGGGCAGCATTATCGTTGCTTCCGGAGGTGCTTACGTATGGTATTTAAGGTCTAACGTTGAGGAAATTGCCGGGAATGCCAATGGTAGGATTAACCCTGGGGAAAACCTGAAACTTTATGTTATGTTGAAGAACTTTGGAGACACCGAGGCAACAAACGTTCAGGCGACACTCTCTACGGCAAACTCACATATAACAATTACTGATAGTTTGGCTTCTTACGGAAACATTGCTGGTGGTGATTCTACCTATGGAACTGACTGGTTTGAATTCCTTGTGAGTGATTCGACCTTTGATCAGGAAGTGATACCATTTTCTATAACTATAGTTTCCAGTGAGAGCACCTGGACATCCAATTTCAACTACAC